>JAEWVF010000082.1 GCA_023459215.1 Chloroflexota bacterium | reverse complement strand
TCAATCGGCGTATAGGGCGGTAAATTGGCGATGTGAGTTGGCAGGGTAATCGGGTTCATAGGCAGCATAGAAAGTAGAAAGTGGGCTTTCTACTTTCCACTTTCTACCCGGCAATCCGCCGACCTCGCGTGCGCCTCGAGGCCTTCGGCGCGGGCGATGCGGGCGGCCAGCGGGGCAATCTGGGCGGTGGTAGCCGGGTTGAGGGCGATCAGGCTGACGATGTGGACAAAATCCCAGACGTTGAGCGGCGAGGCGAAGCGGGCGCTGCCGCCGGTAGGCATGACGTGACTCGGCCCGGCGACGTAATCGCCGAGTACCTCGAAGGAGTGCTCGCCCATAAAAATGCCGCCGGCGTTGGTGATTTTTTCACTCAAAGCCCAGGGATCGGCCACAGCCAGGCAGAGATGCTCGGGCGCGTAAGCGTTGTTCAGCGCGGCGGCCTCATCGAGGTCTTTGGTCAGCACAATGCCGCTGTTGTTGGGGATCGACTGGGCCAGGATCTCATTCCGCGGCAGGGTTTCCATCTGGCAGCCCACTTCCACCTGGACTTTTTCAGCCAGTTCGCGCGAGGGGGTCAGCAGGATGGCGCTGGCGAGCACATCATGCTCGGCCTGTGCCAGCAGGTCAGCGGCGACCCAGGCGGGTTTGGCCGTGTCGTCGGCGATAACAACCGTTTCGGTCGGGCCAGCCAGCCCGTCGATGCCGACTGCGCCAAAGACCTGGCGCTTGGCGAGGGTCACGAATAGGTTGCCAGGGCCAAAGATTTTATCGACGGCTGGAACCGATTCAGTGCCGTAGGCCAGCGCAGCGATGGCCTGCGCGCCACCCATGGCATAGACTTCAGTCACGCCGACCAGGGCGCAGGCGGCGAGGATAACAGGAGAAACGAGAGAAGAGTTAGGAGAAATGAGTTCCCCTTGTTTCTCGTTACTCGTTACTTGTCTTTGTGGAGGGGTGACCACAACAATATCTTTCACCCCCGCCACCTGCGCCGGAATCGCGGACATGAGCACGGATGAAGGCAGCGGGGCCGTTCCGCCGGGAACGTAGAGACCGACGCGGCTGTGCGGGCGGATGAACTGGCCGAGCGTGCCGCCCAGGTCGTTGGTGAACCAACTGGTGAGCGGCTGGCGGCGGTAAAACTCGCGGATGCGGTCGGCGGCCACTTCGAGCGCCTCGCGCGTTTCGGGGCCGAGGGCTGCCAATGCCGCCGTCAGCGCCTCAGCAGGAACGCGAATCGGCGCATTGGCGGGAAAACCATCCAGTTTGGTGCTCCATTCGCGCAGGGCGGCATCGCCCCGGCTGCGGATGTCACGCAAAATACGGCGCACAGCCTCTTCAGCCGAGATTTTCTCGCCAAAGGTGGCCGCGATGCGGTCGAGGACAACCGGTGGCACCTCGGTTTCATCGGGAGGAATGCGTTTCAGGATGGATTGACGGGCTTCGGGGACAGAATAAATTTTTAACATAAATGGCTCCTTGATCAACATGGAAAGTAGATAGTGGAGGTTTCTACTTTCCACTTTCTAGCGCAACCAGCATGGCTTTATATCTCGGCGGCTCTTCTTCAAAAATATAGGTTACTGGCGCGACCACCACGCCGCTGCCACCAACGGCGCGCAGTTCGTTAATGGCGGCGAACAGTTCGTCGCGGTGGACGACGATGTGCAGGGCGTACCAGTTTGGTTCGCCATCCTTGCGGATGATGTTGCTGATGGTCGGCCCGTTCAAACCGCCGATGGTTTTTTGTGAAAATACTTTGGCGGCGATGGCCTCGGGGCTTTCTCCGCGCATGTTGGCGAAAATCGAGACGTTGTTCTGGGCGCGCTGGTAGGCTTCGATCAGTTCCAATAGCTGACGGGCGATGGCAAGAACAGCAGAATTCTCTTTGAGCGCGGCGCGATTGGCCACCAGAACAGCCTGCGAGGCCAGAATCTGCCCATCCGTGAGCAGTTTCAGGCGGTTGTCGCGTAGGGTTTGTCCGCTGGAGACCAGGTCGGTGATCAGGTCGGCATAGCCGATGGTAGGAGCAATTTCGAGGGTGCCTTCGGCTTCGATGAAGGTCACATTGCTGAGACCTTTTTCAGCGAAGAAGGGGGCGGCGGCGTTGGGGAATTTGGTTGCCACGCGCAGCGGACGGCCCATCCCGGTCTGCTTGCGTTGCAGGTCGTTCATGTCGTTCACATCCTCCCAGATTTCAGGGACGATAACGTTCAGGGTGCAGGAGCCAAACCCGAGCGCGGTGTGGATCGGCAGGATCGCTCCGTTGGGGCCGCCATGCTCGGTCAGCACATCCAGCCCGGTGATGCCGAAATCCACCGATCCGTTTCGCACAGAAATGACAATGTCGGTTGGACGCTGGAAGAGCACGCTGACGCCGGGCAAGGAAGGGATGCTGGCTTCATATTGGCGCGGATTGGGCTTGTAGATGCTGAAGCCACATGCAGCCAGGAAGGCGATTGAATCTTCGGACAGGCGGCCTTTGGATGGCAGGGACAGGCGAATTGGACGGGACATGGAACCTCAACATTTTGATTTTGTATGCGAAATGGCTTGCCGGTTATCGCAAAATAAAAAACCCCTGGTCTCTGACCAAGGGCTTTGGAAACTCATTCGGTTAGTAAACGAAACTAACCTGCGCTCTGGTCAGGCAGGGGGAAGTTGAGATGATGATGGTGCAGAGTGTAGGTCAGTTTCAACATGGGCTGCATTGTACTCGTTGATAGAATTTTCGTCAACTTATTTTTGCTCATTATTGGTGTTCATCATCGGTGCCGCGAAATTCCTTGATCTGTCCGGTGGCAACAAATATGGTTCTTTCGCAGATATTAGTAACGCGGTCAGCCATACGCTCCAGGTTATGGGCTGCCCACAGCAGGAAATTGGCTCTTTCGATGGTGCTTGGGTCCTGGATGATAAAGGTCATTAATTCGCGGTAAATCTGGTTATAGAGCGCGTCCACTTCGTCATCTTCGAGGGGAATGTCGCGGGCCGTATCCGCATCGACCATGACAAAAGCGGTCAGGGCGCGGTGGAGCATATCGGTTGCTTTTTCGGCCATGCGCGGCAGATCGATGAGTGGCTTGAGGTGCGGCAGATCGCCCATGCGCAGGTTAATCGTGGCGATTCCTTTCGCGTAGTCTCCCATGCGTTCCAGTTCGGAGGCGATATCGAGCATGGAAGCCAGTAAACGCAGATCACCGGCCATCGGTTGCTGGGTTGCGATCAAAATCATAACCTTGTTTTCGATTTCAAAACGTTTTTCGTTAATCTTCTGGTCTTTTTCGTAGATGGCCTCTGAAGCCGGCAGGTCGCGTTTCTTCAGGGCATCCATCGATGCGATAACGGCTTCTTCGACCATACTGCCGAGCAAAAGGATTTCATCTTTCGCCTGCTGGATTTCGTGGTCAAATGTTTTGCGAATAGCCATGAGAACCTTCTTCCTTGTGATGTAAGGATGTAATTTTACCCGATTATGCGATTTTTGCTGGCGCAATACCTTGTTCGGCCAGCCAATCCTGAATTTTTTGATCCATTTGATCGCGGATAGTGCGTGCGCCGGCCAGGATTTCCTCCTGTGTGCCGGTCAGGGCGGCCGGGTCTTCGAACGGCCAGAACAGGTGTTTGCCCATGCTCAAGAAGACTCGCGGGCACTTTTCTTCGGCGCCACCGCAAACGGTGACCGTATAGGCAAAGGTCATTTTGCCGAGATATTCGTTTACGCTTTTGGAATATTGCTTTTCAAGCGAGAGACCCACCTCGCTCATCACGGTCTGGATGACGGGCAGTATCTCTCCTTTGGGTTCCAGGCCTGCGCTAAAGACATC
The DNA here is from genome assembly GCA_023459215.1 of Chloroflexota bacterium. Classification (GTDB taxonomy): domain Bacteria; phylum Chloroflexota; class Anaerolineae; order Anaerolineales; family Villigracilaceae; genus UBA8950. Next base: position 56,809 of record JAEWVF010000082.1, on the reverse strand, counting down.
AAAATGCTCCCCGGCGTAGGCGCGCAGGAAGGCTTCGCCCATCTGGCTGCGCGCCGAATTTCCGGTGCAAAGGAACAGGAATTTAGGTTTCATCGTTCTCCTTAGCCGAAGCGGCCCGTAACATAATCTTCAGTGCGTTTGTCACCGGGGCGGGTAAAGATGATATCCGTTTTATCATATTCAATAACCGTCCCTGAGCGGGTTTCACCGTAGAGCATCATCATCGCCGTGAAATCGGAAACGCGCGCGGCCTGTTGCATGTTATGGGTGACGATGATGATGGTGTAGTTCTGTTTGAGTTCCTGCATCAGTTCTTCGATGCGCAGGGTCGAGATCGGATCGAGGGCCGAGGCGGGTTCGTCCATCAGGATGATTTCCGGCTGGATGGCGATGGTGCGGGCGATACACAGACGCTGCTGCTGGCCGCCGGAGAGGGCGTAAGCGCTCTCCTTCAGTTTATCCTTGACCTCGTCCCACAGCGCCGCGCCGCGCAGCGATTGCTCGACCAGTTCATCCATGTTGCCCTTGAAACCGTTGATGCGCGCTCCCCAGGCGATATTCTCATAGATGGATTTAGGGAAGGGGTTGGGCTTTTGGAAAACCATACCAATCCGACGGCGGACTTCGACCGGGTCGATGTCTTTGCTATACAGGTTCGTGCCGTGCAGCGTAATTTCCCCGCTGACGCGGCTGGTTGGCACAAAGTCGTTCATGCGGTTGAAGGCTCGCAGTAGGGTGGATTTGCCGCAGCCCGAAGGGCCGATGATGGCGGTAATTTTGCCTTTTTCGATTTTCAGGTTAACATCCCTGACGGCTTCGAAGGGGCCGTAGAAGATGCTCAAATCGCGGGTCTCGATGGCGTGTTGGGGTGAGGTTTCAGGTTGCATGTTTTTCTCTTTTGCTTTTAATATCTTCGCTGGAAGCGGTTTCTTAGCAGGATGGCTGTTGCGTTCAGGGTGAGCAACAGGATAAGCAAGACAATGATTGCCGCGGCGGCAATGGCGTGGAATTCGGTTTGGGCGCGGGCTGTCCACTGGTAAATTTGGATGGGCAGGGCGGTAAACTTGCTGAATGGGCCGCTTGGATCAACACTGATGAAGGTCGACGCGCCGACGATAATCAGCGGGGCGGTTTCGCCAACCGCGCGGGACATGGCCAGGATGCTGCCGGTCAAAATGCCGGGCAGGGCGTTTGGCAAGACATGACTCCAAACGGTTTGCCAGCGAGTTGCGCCCACCCCGAAAGCCGCCTGGCGGATCGAATCCGGCACGGCCTTGATGGCCTCCTGGGCGTTGATGATGACCAGCGGCAGCACCAGGATGCCCATGGTCAGGCCGGCTGAAAGGATGGTGCGGCCATTTGAGTCGGTCACGCCGAACAAGGCTCCGCTGGTCAGGGCTTCCAGGGCACGCACAAAGATTGCCAGGCCGAGCATCCCATAGACGATGGATGGCACACCCGCCAGGTTGTTGATGTTGGTTTGGATGATTTTATTCACCAGGCTTTTCTTGCTGGCATATTCCTGCAAGTAGATGGCCGCGCCAACACCGACCGGCAAGGCGAAGGCGATTGCCAGGCCGACCATCCACAGGCTGCCGAACAGGGCGGTGCGAACCCCGGCAAATTCGGCCCGGCTCGACATGGGGGTGGTCAGGAAGGCGGGTGTGAGCCAGGAGCGAAATTCCAGCCGGGCGCCGGGAAATTTTTCGGCAACTTCGTTTTCGATAACGGTTTTGTTGAAGATTGACTCGAACAGCGGATAAGTTTTCAGGGTTTTGACCTGAATAATTCGTTCGATGACCAGCCCGTAAAGCTCACTTTCGCCGCGGCTTTCCATCGCTTTTTCGTTATTGAGTTTGTTGTAAGCGCCGCGCGAGAGATTTTCCTTGAGCAAGGCGATTAATTCTTCTTGATTGAGCGCATCAATGGCTTTTTCACTGACCAGCGCCGGGTCTTTTTTAAACTCGTAAGCCACATAGCCAAATGCGCCATCGACAACGTTTAGCACCAGGGCAGAGAGCGTCAGGATGGCAATCAGCAGGGCAGCCAGGAAGAGAGTCTGCCATATCCAGGCGGTGCGATAGCGGGCATCGACAAACTGTTGCAAATCATTTTTATTGGGGTAAAGGTCTTTTGCCATGGTATTACTCGTACTGCTCGCGGAATTTGGATACGACCCATTGGCTGAACAGGTTTAGCGCCAGGGTAACGACAAAAAGCACCAGGGCGATTGCGAACAGGCTGTTATAGTCGATGGTGTTGTAGGAAAGGTCGCCGCCGCTGATGCGGGCGATGTGGGCGGTCATGGTTTCGGCAGCTTCGAGCGGATTGAAGCTGAATTTGGAGGTCGCGCCGGATGCGACAGCCACAATCATCGTCTCCCCGACAGCGCGTGACAGTCCGACGATGATTGCCGCGCCAATCCCTGAAAGCGCCGCCGGAACGATAACCTGCGTGCTGGCCTCGAACGGAGTCGCCCCCATGGCGTAGGCCGCTTCGCGCAGAGAGTTGGGTACCGCGCTCAGGGCATCTTCGCTCATCGAGGCAATCAGCGGTAGGATCATGATACCCATCACGATTCCGGCGGAGAGCATGTTGTAGACGCCCAGGTTTTCCTGCCCGATCAGGTTGCGCAAGATCGGAGTCACAAATAGCAGGGCGAAATATCCGTACACCACGGTCGGGATACCTGCCAGGATTTCCAACACCGGCTTGAGAATGGCGCGCGCGCGCGGGCCAGCGTATTCGCTCAAGTAAATGGCTGAGCTTAATCCCAGCGGCAGGGCGACCAGCATGGCAATCGCGCTGGTGGTCAGGGTGGCGCTAACCAGCGCCCAGATGCCAAACTGGCCAATCGAAGGCTGCCATTGCGTGGTTGTGAAGAATTCGCGCAACCCAACCTGGGGATCGTTGAAGAACAAGAGCGCCTGGTCGCCCAGAACGATTACGATGCTAATGGTGACGAAAATTGTCAACAGGCCAACGATAAAAAGGCCTGATTCGACCAACCCTTCGCCGATGCGAAGCTTTCTGCGCAGGTTGGCCGGAACAATATTTGCTTCCGTTGTGTTGGGGAGTGATTGGAGTTCTGTTGTCATCCGTTTTGCCTCACAGGGTCTGAGTTCTCAAGGTTTTTCCCATTTCATAAAAGCCTGTAGAATTCCGAACCTGTAAAAAAGTGGGGTGGGCTGGCCCCCTGCAGAGGGAGCCAGCCCGGTTGAAATGGGGGAAGTTTGTCTATTCGCTAGCTACTGCTGCGTACCAGGCGCCCCAGGCGGAGTAGATGGCATTGGCGGGAGCAGGGAAATAACCGACATCGAGGATGTTGTCATCGAGTTGGCTCAGGTAGAAGCCGATGAAGGCAGCCACCTGGGGCTTTTCCTGCATGATCTGGGCAGTAGAGTAGATGAAGAGCGGGCGGGCCAGGGGATAGGTTCCGTTGTCGACATCGGCCTGGTTGGGTTCGACATCGTTGATATTGAGAGCCTTCAGTTTGTCTGTGTTTTCGATATAGTAAGCATAACCGAAGTACCCGATGGCGAACTTGTCGCCAGCCACGCCCTGGACCAGTACGTTGTCGTCTTCAGAGAGTTGGACGCCTTCGAGGCCGAGCAGGGCAGCTTTGCCAGCTTCAACATCTTTTTCGAAGGCAGGGGCCATGACAGCTTCAACGAAGTAGTCGAAGGTGCCGGAGTCAGCGCCGGGGGAATAAACCTTGATGGCTTCGGCGGGGAAGGACGGATCGACTTCATTCCAATTCTTGACCTGGCCAGAGAAGATTTGGGCGAGTTGCTCGATGGTCAGATTGCTGACAAAATCATTCTGACTGGAGACAACCACGGCCAGGGCATCGGTGCCAACGCGGAACTCGAGCGGTTCGCGGCCAATCGCCTGGCAGGCTTCTTTTTCGCTGGATTTGATAGCGCGCGAAGCGTTCGAAATATCGCTTTCGCCGGCGACGCAGAAGCGCTCAAAGCCAGCGCCAGTGCCGATGCTATCCACGGTGATGTTGCCGGCATAGCCTTCTTGCTGGAAGAGTTCGGCCATGCGCTCAGAGACGGGGAAGACGGTCGATGAACCGGCGGTGATGATGTCGCCTTCGACCATGTCGGGGCTGATTTCCACGCCCTGGGTCGAGAGCCAGGCACCCCAGGCGGAGTAGATGGCTTTGGCGGGAGCGGGGAAGTAACCGACATCGACGATGTTGTCATCGAGCTGGCTCAGGTAGAAGGCGATGAAAGCAGCCACCTGGGGCTTTTCCTGCATGATTTTGGCGTCGGAGTAGATGAACAGTGGGCGGGCGAGGGGATAGGAGCCGTTGTCGACATTGGCCTGGACAGGTTCGATGCCGTCCACGTTGAGCGCTTTGAGCTTGTCGGCATTTTCGATGTAGTAGGCATAACCGAAGTAGCCGATGGCGAATTTGTCGCCGGCCACGCCCTGGACGAGGACGTTATCGTCTTCGGAGAGTTGGACGCCTTCGAGGCCGAGCAGGGCTTCGGCGTTGTCTTCGAGGACTTCTTCAACAAAGTAATCGAAGGTGCCGGAGTCAGCGCCGGGGGAATAAACCTTGATGGCTTCGGCGGGGAAGGACGGATCGACTTCATTCCAATTCTTGGCCTGACCGGAGAAGACTTTGGCCAGGTCTTCGAGGCTGATTTCGGTCAGGAAATCGTTCTGGGATGAGACGACGATGGCCAGGGCGTCAGTGCCGACGCGGAATTCGAGCGGTTCGCGGCCAATGGACTGGCAGGCTTCGACTTCGCTGTCTTTGATGGCGCGTGAGGCGTTGGCAATGTCGGTTTCGCCGGCAACGCAGAAGCGTTCGTAACCAGCGCCGGAGCCGATGCTGTCCACGGTGATGTTGCCGGTGTAGCCTTCCTGCTGGAAGAGTTCGGCCATGCGTTCCGAAACGGGGAAAACAGTCGAAGAACCAGCGGTGATGATGTCGCCTTCAACTTCGTCGGGCAACATCACATAGGGCAGAGCAATCGGCAGGATTTCTTCAGTTTCAGCCGAAGAAGCTTCGGTAGCGGCCGGAGCTTCTTCGGCAGCGGGGGCTTCAGTCGCGGCGGGAGCTTCTTCGACGGCAGGCGCTTCGGTAGCAGCCGGGGCACCGCAGGCAGCCAGGAGCATTGCCAGGACGGTAAGTGCAAACAAAATTTTGGTGGTATTGCGAGACATAAGAGTTTTCTTCTCCTTCATGATTGATTACCCCGAAATCTTATCAGCCGGCTTTTAAGCGCAATGGAAAGATAGGTTAACAATCGGTTAAGGATTGCGGGATAAAAAAATCCCGCCTGCTATGCACAGAGCACAACAGGCGGGTCAGGGGAAGGATGAAAATTGCTAACGCGTCGATGATTGCCGGTTTTTTTCCGCGGCATCCAGGGCGACCACGATAAAAAAGATCACGGTCATAATGGCTAGAAAAGACATATTATTTTCTCCTTGAATACAATGCAATCATACCTGTTTCAGGTTAAGTACGTATGGAGAACAGGTTAAGTTTTGTTTAATAAAAAAAACGGCCTTGCGGAGATAACCGCAAGGCCGTTGCAAAGCGTTGTTGGGATTTGGCTTAGGGCAGGTCGCGCCAGGAGCCGAGAACCTTCATGTAATTGGCGCGTTCAAAAGCGGCGGGTTCGCGCACGGCCTGTTGACTCATGCTGCCTTGCATCTGTTTGACTGAGGCGTATTCGCGCTCCTGCATCCAGGCTTCCATGACGCTCAAAATTTCTGGGACGCGCTTGTAGCCGTTGGCCAGCAGTTCAGATGCCAGCATGGTAACCTGTGCGCCGGCCATCATCGCCTTGATGACATCCTGGGCGGTGTGAACGCCGCTAGTCAGGGCCAAGTCAGCCTTGACTTTCCCGTACAGGATCGAGATCCAGCGCAGGGGCAGGTTGAGTTCGGTCGAGTTGCTCAGGTGCAAGGTGTGAACAACATCCAGGTCATCCAGGTCGAAATCGGGCTGGTAGAAGCGGTTGAAGAGCACCAGGCCATCGGCGCCCGCGTCCGCGAGTTTCTTGCAGACATTCGGGATGGAGCTGAAGAACGGGCTGAGTTTGACCGCCAGCGGGATGGTGATGGAGCGCTTGACCTCGGCGACCAGTTCGGCGTAGGCGTTTTCCAGTTCAACGGAGGTCAGGTTGGGGTCCGAGGCGACGTAGTACAGGTTGAGTTCAATCGCATCGGCGCCGGCATCCTGCATGTAGCGGGCGTACTTTGTCCAGCCGCCTTTTGAAACACCGTTCAGCGAGGCAATCACCGGCACGCTGACCGCTTTTTTGAGGGCGGTGACGTGATCGAGGTATTTTCCGGGGCCGGTGGCGTAGCTGCCGCTGTCGGGCAGGTACGACATGGCTTCGGCAAACGAGTCGGTGCCGCGGGTCAGGAAGTGATCAAGCTCGAGGCTTTCGTGGATGATTTGCTCTTCGAAGAGCGAGTACATCACAATTGCGCCAACGCCGGCTTCATCCAGTTTCTTGGCTGAGTCGATTTTTTTGCTCAGGGGCGAGGCCGAGGCAACAATGGGATTCTTGAGGGTCAGCCCGAGATAGGTGGTGGTCAGGTCGGTCATGGTTGTTCTCCCTTAGTTTTCTTTGGTTTCACTACCGTTGCCGTTACCGTAATGCATGGCTGCCATTTGCTGGTAGTACTGCCAGCGACTCTTGACATCTGCCTGGGCAGCCTTGAGCAGCATTTCAGCGCGTTCTTCGTCGCTCTGGGCCAACATGCGGTAGCGGGTTTCGTTGTAGATGTACTGTTCGAGCGGGATGCTCGGTTCCTTCGAGTCAATCTGCAACGGATTCTGACCAGCCACGGCAAGGTCGGGGTTATAGCGGAAGAGCGGCCAGTGACCGGACTGGACGGCCAGTTTTTGCTGGTCGAGGCCTTTGGCCATATCGATACCGTGGGCGATACAGTGGCTGTAAGCGATGACAATGGACGGGCCATCGAAGGCTTCGGCCTCGAGGATGGCTTTCAAGGTCTGCTGGTCATTGGCACCCATGGCAATGCGGGCCACATAAACGTAGCCGTAGGACATGGCAATCAAGCCCAGGTCTTTCTTCGCGATGCCCTTGCCGGCCATGGCGAATTTGGCAACCGCGCCGCGCGGGGTCGATTTGGAGGCCTGGCCGCCGGTGTTCGAATAAACTTCGGTGTCGAGCACCAGGATGTTGACGTTGCGTCCCGAGGCCATCACGTGGTCGAGGCCGCCGTAGCCAATATCGTAGGCCCAGCCGTCGCCGCCCATGATCCAGACCGATTTCTTGACCAGCATATCGGCAATCGAGATCAGGTCTTTGGCTTTGCTGTCGTTCTTGAGCGTGGACAGTTTCTCTTTGAGAAGGGCAACCCGTTCGCGCTGTTCCTGAATGCCTTTTTCGTTGCTCTGGTCGGCCTTGAGCAAACCTTCCACCAATTCCTGGCCCAGTTCGGGAGCAAAGTGCGGCAACAGTTCGCGGGCGTATTCGTTTTGCTTGTCGATGGTCAGGCGCATCCCCAGACCGAATTCAGCGTTGTCTTCGAACAGGGAATTCGACCAGGCCGGGCCGCGTCCATCGTTATTTTGCGCCCAGGGTGTGGTCGGCAGGTTGCCGCCATAGATCGATGAACAGCCGGTAGCGTTGGCGACGATGGCGCGGTCGCCGAATAGTTGCGATACCAGTTTGACATAAGGAGTCTCGCCGCAGCCGGTGCAGGCACCCGAGAACTCAAACAGCGGCTGGAGCAACTGCGAATTCTTGATGGTGTTGGGCGCAATGGCGGAGCGCTCCACTTCCGGCAGGTTGAGGAAGAAGTCCCAGTTTTTGGCTTCGCTTTCGCGCAGGGGCGGTTGGGCAGCCATGTTGATGGCTTTGCGGCCAACCTGGGTCTTGTCCTTGGCCGGGCAGGCTTCGACGCACAGGGTACAACCGGTGCAATCTTCGGGAGCGACCTGGATGGTGTAAGCCATGCCAGGGAATTCCTTGAATTTCGAATCCATGCTCTTGAAGGTTTCGGGAGCCTGGGCCAGGGCGGCCTTATCGTAAACCTTGTGGCGGATGACAGCGTGCGGGCAGACAAAAACGCATTTACCGCACTGGATACAAAGGCTCGGATCCCAGACCGGGATTTCGAGCGAAATGTTGCGCTTTTCCCACTGAGTTGTGCCGGTCGGGAAGGTGCCGTCGATGGGCATCGAGGAAACCGGGATGCTGTCGCCTTCGAAGGCAATGATTGGGCCGAGAACGCTCCTGACAAATTCCGGAGCGGCATCCGGGACGGCTTTGCGCATCTTGATCTCGCTGCTGATGCTGGCCGGCACTTTGACTTCGCTCAGGTGGGCCAGGGTCTGGTCGACGGCTTCGAAATTCTTCTTGACGATGGCTTCGCCGCGTTTGCCATAGGTTTTTTCGATGGCGTGTTTAATTTCGGCGATGGCCTGTTCGCGTGGCAGAACGCCGGAGATGGCGAAGAAGCAGGTCTGCATGATGGTGTTGATGCGGGTGCCCATGCCGGTCTTTTCGGCAACTTCGTAGGCGTTGATTGTGTAGAACTTCAACTTCTTCTCGATGATCGCCTGCTGCACTTCCACGGGCAGTTCATTCCAGACTTCATCCGGGCCAAAGGTGCTGTTGAGCAGGAAGGTCGCGCCGGGCTGGGCGTATTTAAGCACATCGAAGCGTTCCAGGAAGCTGAACTGGTGGCAGGCCACGAAATTGGCTGTCCCTGGAGTGATCAGGTAGGGCGCCTGGAGCGGTTTGGGACCGAAGCGCAGGTGCGAGATGGTCAACGAGCCGGATTTCTTCGAGTCGTATACGAAATAGCCCTGGGCGTTGTTGTCGGTTTCTTCGCCGATGATTTTGATCGAGTTCTTGTTCGCGCCGACCGTGCCATCCGCACCCAGGCCGAAGAACAGGCAGCGCACGGTTTCGGGATATTCCACCGAGAAGGACGGGTCGTAGCTCAGGCTGGTGTGGGTAACGTCATCGTTGATTCCCAGGGTGAAGTGGTTCTTGGGCTGGGGCTTGGCCGCCTCGTCGAAAACGGCTTTGACCATCGCCGGGGTGAATTCTTTCGAAGAAAGACCGTAGCGACCGCCAAAAACCTTGATCGCCTTGCCGCTTTCAGCGATGGCATTGACAATATCCAAATAGAGCGGCTCGCCAGCCGAGCCGGGTTCCTTGGTGCGGTCAAGCACGGCCAGAACTTTGACGCTCTTGGGCAGGGCCTCCACAAAGTGCTGGACGGAGAAGGGCCGGTACAGGCGGACGCGCACAGCGCCGATTTTTTCGCCTTTTTCAACCAAGTATTTGACCGTTGCTTCGACAGTTTCGCCGCCGGAACCCATCAGAACGACAACGCGTTCGGCTTCGGGATGGCCCACATAATCGAACAACTTGTATTGGCGGCCGGTCAGTTTGGCAAACTTGTCCATTTCAGCCTGGACAGCGCCTGGGATGGCTTCGTAGTATTTGTTAACGCTTTCGCGACCCTGGAAATAAACATCCGGGTTCATTGCCGTACCGCGCAGGACAGGCTTATCGGGAGTCAGGGCGCGGGAGCGGTGGTTGCGCACCAGTTCGTCATCGATCATGCTGCGCAGGTCGTCATCTTCAAGGTATTCGATTTTGGAAACTTCGTGCGAGGTGCGGAAGCCATCGAAGAAATGCAGGAACGGGATGCGGGTGCGCAGAGTGGCAGCGTGGGCAACCAGGGCCAGGTCGTGGGCTTCCTGAACGGAGCCGGAACCGAGCATCGCCCAGCCGGTCTGGCGGCAGGCCATCACATCCTGGTGATCGCCGAAAATGGACAGTGACTGGGCTGCCACAGAACGCGCTGCAATGTGGAAAACGGTGCTGGTCAATTCGCCTGCGATCTTGTACATATTGGGAATCATCAGCAGCAGGCCCTGCGAAGCGGTGAAGGTGGTGCTGAGCGCACCGGTTTGCAACGCGCCGTGCACTGCGCCGGCGGCGCCGCCTTCAGACTGCAACTCTGCCACCAGCGGCACGGTACCCCAAATGTTCTTCTTGCCTTTGGCCGACCATTCGTCGGACAATTCGCCCATGTTCGAGGACGGGGTGATGGGGTAAATCGCGATGACTTCGCTGACGCGGTGGGCAATCGAGGCAGCTGCCTCGTTGCCGTCAATGGTGATCATTTTTCGTTTTGCCATTGTAAAAACTCCTTGAAGTAAAGAGAATAAGATCGAAAGTTATCCGTACAAGTTTAGCCTTAGCGGGCAAATTGGAATAGTAATATTCTGCATATAAAAAACCTGCGAGTTGTCACATATATTCGGACAATCCTTCGCAGGTTTGTGGTGAATCGGGTGATTTTTATTATTACAGGTAATTTTGCGCCAGCAGCAGCGCTGCCAGCGTCTTTGAATCAGGAATTTCACCTTTGCGTGCCATTTCAAGCGCCTTGACGAAGGGAATGCGCTCGACTTGCAGGTATTCATCTGCGTCAGGCGGCAGGGGATTTTCCTGCAAACCGGTGGCCAGGTAAGCGTGCATAAACTCGGTCGAATAGCCGGGCACCAGGTAAAAGCTGCCAATCTCACGGATGTTCAGGGCGGCCATTCCGATTTCTTCGCGGATTTCGCGCCGGGCGCATTCGAGCGGTTCTTCGCCCTCTTCGAGTGTTCCAGCGGGTAGCTCCAGCAGTTCGCCGCCCACCGCATGCCGGTACTGGCGCACAAAATGGACATTCCCGGCGCTGTCGATTGGTACGAGGATGACGGAGCCGTGGTGCTCGATCACATCGTATTTGGCCAACCGCCCGGAAGGGGTCTTGATGCGATCCCGTCGGATGTCAAAAACCCTTCCCTGGAAGATAATTTCCGAATCGAGCAGTTCGAATTTCATGGTTTGCCTCCAAAAGTACAGAGAGGAAAGACGCACAGGTCTTTCCTCTCTGGGCAAGGATAACGAAAGGTATCTTTCTACGGGATTTGCAACACAGTTCCAACCGTCAGCGTATACGGCGCGGCCAGAGCGTTGACTGCTGCGATATTGACCGGGTCGACATCGCCGTATTTACAGGCGATTGAGTAGATCGAGTCGCCCGCCTGGACGGTGTACTGGGCAGGATGCGGCAGCAAGGCGCGCTCTGCGCCAAAAGCGCCCGAACTTGGGACTTTCAGCACAAGGCCGGGCTGCAGGGCGCTGCTTTGGGCAACACTCAAACCGTTCATGCTGAGCAAGTCGGCCGGGTTGACGTTGAAGCGGCGGGCGATGCAGTAAGGGAATTCCCCTTTTTGCAGGGTATAAGTCGCCGGGCGGACCGTTTCGACCGTCGGCTGGGCAACGGCAACCAGTTCGGGGGTTGGGCTGCTCACTGCGGCGTCAGGAGATGTTCCATCGGCCGGTGCGGCAACGGTGGCCGTGCCGCCATCGAGCGGAGGTAAACTCCCCAGGGGATCAACCGTAGGCTGCGGTGTTCCATCGGAAGGCAGTTGGCCGCTTTCTGCGATGGCAGTTTGCGTGGCCAGTTCCTGAATCATGTTCATGCCTTCTTGGGTTGCCGCTTCCGGGCCAGGGATTGTGCTGGCGTCTGGTGCGGTGGAGGCCGACCTGGTACAGGCTGTGAGGCCGATTGCCAGCACAATCAGTAAAAGTAGGCCAAGGATGTTGCGTGATTTCATGTTCTCCTCCATACAAAAGGACGGGTGATTTTTGGGGAGTAGTGGGTTGAAATGATACTAGCACAACCTATCTAAAGCGTCAAGCGGTCTTGGGTCGGCTTGATTCATTTTTTATTCGAACGGCTTCTTTTGGAATAAATTTGTGAAAAATATCGCAACCTGTGCTAAAATTTATAAGGTCACAAGGAGTTGTTCAATGAAATCTCATTGGGTATATTACAACAGTGTGCGCATTTTCCTGGCCGATTTTTCCCAATATGGGGCCAATGGCGCTGGCGTCAGGGCTGAGACTCAGTACATCATTGAGATTTTGAAAAACGAACCGGACCATTCGGTGCTTTCCTTAACCAATGTTGAGGGTACCTTTGCCAATGAGGATATCTTGCACTCGTTGGCTGAACTCTTGACCATTTCGAACAAGAAGATCAAGAAACGCGCTGTTACTGGTGTGACCGGTTTTCGCCGCCATTTTTTGGACGCTTTTGCCGCGGCGGTTGGCAATGTGAAATTTTCGGTTTTTGACACACCCGAAGAATCTTATGATTGGCTCAGCAAATCATAATTGGAAAGATTAACTGCTACAGAATTAAGCCGGCGGCGTCTCGAATGGAGGCGCCGCATCTGTTTCTGCGCCCAAACCGAGATCAACCTGGTCTTCCATCCGAATTTGTCCGCGTAAAAAAGCGCCATCTTCGGTAACAAACGAGGTTGTAATCACATCGCCCCATACGCGGCCTGTCGCGCGGATTTCGAGCTTTTGGGTGGTGATATTCCCTTTGACGGCACCCGCGACGATAACCGTTGCGGCGCGAATGTTTTCGCAGGTTACGCGTCCGCTTTCACCGATGACGAGCATGCCGCGCAAGCCGATTTGACCTTCAAAGGTTCCTTCGATGCGAACGCCGCCCGAGCCACTGATTTTTCCTTCCCAAATTAAGCCTGGGCCAAGAACGGAGGTAATCCGCTCGACGGCTTGCAATGCGGGAGCGGTGGTAGTTGCCGGGGTACTGCTGGTTAGATTTCTCTTAAACATATCTGACGATAAACCATGAATGGTGATTTTAATGAAAAAGGCGCGGACAAAGCCGCGCCCGTATTGTAACATGTGCAGGCCGGTTATTGCTCTTTTCGGGGATCCATTACGCCCATGATGTTGTAGCCGCTGTCCACATAAAATACTTCGCCGGTCGTGTGGGCGGCCCAATCGGAAGAAAGGAATACCGCTGCGTTGCCGCAATCCTCGATAGTAACATTTTCGCGCATCGGAGCCATATCAGCATAATTTTTGTACATATCGCGGAAGCCGCTCACGCCCATCGCCGCCAGGGTGCGGATGGGGCCAGCCGAAATCGCATTGACACGGATGCCGCGCGGGCCAAAATCGGCGGCCAGGTAGCGGGTGCTTGCTTCGAGAGCGGCTTTGGCGACTCCCATCATGTTGTAATTGGGGGCTACCTTTACCGAACCGTAATAGGTCAGGGTCAGCAGCGAAGCGCCTTTGCGCAAAAACGGCTCAAATGCCCGCGCCAGGCCAACAAACGAATAAACGCTGATGTCCATGGCCAAGTGAAACCCGGCCCGGCTGGTATTGTAAAAGTAACCCTGAAGTTCCTCTTTGTTGGCAAAACCGATTGAGTGAACGAGAATATCCACTTCACCGAAATGCGCTTTGGCTTTTTCAGCCACCGCTGCGATTTGTTCATCGGAAGATACATCGCATTGTTCCACAAAATCTGCGTTAACTTGCGCAGCCAATGGCCGCACGCGTTTTTCGAGCATATCGCCGGCATAACTAATGCCAATTTTTGCGCCTTCGCGGTGCAGGGCCTGGGTGATTCCCCAGGCAATCGATTTATCGTTTGCAAGTCCAAAAACAACGGCGTTCTTACCTTCTAAAAGACCCATATCTCCTCCGAGTTCGTCTTGTAAATGATGGTTCAGGTAAAGGTGATCCCGGATACCCTGAACCGCCAGGGGATGCTTTTCCATGGTTCTGGCACACTATATAAACCCACTCGTGGGCCAGTAGTCACGTTTTCGTCCGGAATCGCAACCCCTGGCTCAAGCCATAAACCCGAAGTGGTCTGGGTCAAATCGATTTTATTTTGATGGGAATCTATGCCGAACGCTGCGGTGAGTTTTGCCGGGCCATTGCTCCAGTCGGCTCTTCTGGCTTTGGCGCGGCGGAACGCTACCACCCGTTGCCCTTCCACCGTTTCGATTGCCCGGAGCAACACAGCGGCGGGGAACCCCTCCGCTTCGGTGACTGTGTTGAAGCACCAGTGCATTCCGTAGGTAAAGTAAACATAAGCCGTCCTGGCGGCCCGTACATGGGTTCGGTGCGCTGCGTGCGCCCGGCTTTGGCGTGGCAGCCCAGGTCTGTTTCGCCAATATACGCCTCGGTCTCGGTGATAACCCCTACCAGACGTATATCATCCAATATGCGCACCAGTCGACAGCCAAGCAGTTCCCGTGCAACTGTCAGCGTGGGGCGGTTGAAAAATTCAACAGGAAGTGGCTGTTCCACTCAAATATTCCATGTGCCAACGATGGCGTTCGGGCGTGTAGCTGAAGCGCGCATAAGCAGTATTTCCGAAGCGAAAGCGAATGCCATGTCCGTTCGCCTGTGGGGAGATGCCAATGATTGAATATAAAACCATGTTGAGCAGTCCGCCGTGTGAGACGATCAGGTATTTTCCCGGCGGGCGTTGCAGCAGGGCATGAACCGCCCGTCCGCCGCGCAGGTAGAGCGCCCAATCCCCTTCGCCGGTTTCGCCAAAGGATTGGTATGGGGTATAGAACTCAGGCTCTGGTGAAACTGCGCGGATTTCAGCATGGGTAAGACCGGCCAATTTTCCGTTATCCCGCTCCATCCAGATATCATCGAACTCCAACGGAGTTTTGAGTTTTTTTGTGATGATTTCGGCAGTTTCGCGGGCGCGCAATAATGGGCTGGAGATTGCCAGATCGAAAGATATTTTCTCCTGTTGCCAGCACTTTGCCAATTCTTTGGCCTGGTTGCGCCCGGTTTCTGTCAGCGGAAAGTCGGCCTGCCCCTGGAATCGTTCTTCCACATTGCCTACGGATTGGCCATGGCGCAAGAAGGTGAATTCATAAGTGAGAGGTTTTTCCATGGCTTTGATTTTAACCGTTTGCTGTAATTATTGGAAAAATTGTGCTTTTTTACCCATCTAAACGATAGTAATGTTTTGCGTTAAGTTATAATCGGCCCCAGCGGAAATTTCCGCCCTACGGAGGTTTTTATGTTTGCAATGAAGCGTTTTACCCTGGTTGGATTCATCATGCTAACTATGATGATGCTCGGGGCCTGCACAATCGGCCAGGCTGCCGAAGCAACCCCTACAGCGTTGGATGTCAATGCGATTTACACCAGCGCCGCTGAAACTGCGCGTGCCCAGATGACAGACATCGCATCCCTGGCGACGGCCACCATTCCGCCGACTGCCACCCAAGCGGCAACCGCGACCCAGGAATCGATCGTCCAGGTCACAGTTTCGGTGGACCTTACCCCGCTGGCTTCTCCCGATCCTTTGTTGATTGGCACTGCCACGGTGGCCTTGCCCGGTATTCCGGTGCTTGCCACCCCGACAACGCTTGGTTCTGGCGCTAACCCTGGCCCGGTGTGCAACAATTATGCTTACGAAGGCGATATTACTGTGCCGGATGGAACCAAATTCAAAGCCTGGGAAAAATTTGAAAAGGTTTGGGCCTTGCGTAACACCGGCACCTGTACCTGGGATGAAGGTTATTCCTTCCGCCATTTTGCCGGTCCGACCCTGGCGGGGGATAATTATTATATTAAGCTGAAAAGTCAATTCATCGAACCTGGCGCTGGGGTGAACATGGGCATCAAGATGTATGCCCCCGGCGATCCCGGCCAGTACATTAGCCATTGGAATATGTATGATGACCAGAACCGGGCTTTTGGCTGGGGCGTCACGGTCGTGATTGAAGTGGTTAAATAGCACGTTTTGGTTATAAAACAAAGTGCCTTCCTTTGCAGGGAGGCACTTTTTGATTCCGCCTACTTATTTCTCACTGTTCAATCATATAAATACTTTTTTTTTGCATCCTTTGCAACTTCTTCGCGCAGAAGCAGTCCCAGGCGCGTGATACCTTCGCGGGTGGTGTCTGGGTCGGTATAGGAGAAGTTAATGCGCATGGTGTTCTTGCCGCCGCCGGTTGGGTGAAAGGCTCCACCGGGCACAAAGGCCACCTTTTTTTCTATGGCGCTTTTGAACAATTCAGCCGCATCCATGTTTTCGGGCAGGATACCCCACAGGAACATGCCGCCCTCGGGGCGAGTCCAGCGCACTTCGCGGGGCCAGATCTCGTCCATGGTTTCGAGCATCACATCCCGGCGTTCTTTGTACGTGGCGCGGATGACCTTAACATGCTCATCGAGGAAACCGCCTTTGGCCACTTCGTAGGCCACAATCTGGTTGAATGTTGCTGTGTGCAAATCAGCAGCTTGTTTGGTCATTACAAGGCGGCGGGTAACTTCGGGTGGAGCAATCACCCAGGCCAGGCGCAATCCAGGCGCGAGCAGCTTGGAGAAGGTGCTCATATAGATAACGTTGCCGCTGTACTGGCCGCTGTTTTCGTTGCGATATTCGCTATCCAGGCTGACCACAGAGGGCAGGTGATCGCCATCGTAGCGTAGCTGGCCGTATGGGTCATCTTCGATGATTGGCACACCATAGCGGTCGGCGATTTCGACCAGCTTTTTGCGACGTTCCAGCGACATGGTTGTGCCGGATGGATTTTGGAAATTGGGTAAAACGTAAATAAATTTCGGCCCAATGCGCAAGGCGTGTTCCAACTCGTCCACAATCATTCCGTGTTCATCAGATGGGACTGAGATATACTGCGCGCCGTAGGCATTCCAGGCCTGTAATGCGCCCAGGTAGGTCGGCGATTCGACCACAATGTAATCGCCTCGGTTCAGGAACAGGCGTCCGATGAAATCCAGCGCCTGCTGCGAGCCGGAGGTAATCATGATGTTGTCTGATGTCACCTGGACGCTGTAGCGGGCTGTGTGGCGCGCAATCATTTCGCGCAGCGGTGTGTACCCTTCTGTAGCACCATATTGCAAGGCCTTGGCGCCCAGGTTTTCGAGTACGTAGTTGCAGGCTTCCTTGAAT
This sequence comes from Chloroflexota bacterium, assembly GCA_023459215.1. Lineage (GTDB taxonomy): Bacteria > Chloroflexota > Anaerolineae > Anaerolineales > Villigracilaceae > UBA8950. Next base: position 40,003 of record JAEWVF010000082.1, on the reverse strand, counting down.
TTTTGAACGGGGAACACTTCTGGCGCAGGCAGGCCACCCGCAAATGAGATGATGTCGGGCTGGTCAGTCAGTTTGAGCAACTCGCGGATAACGGAGCTTCCCATTTTTTGGACGCGGTGGGCATAGCGATATTCCCAGGGTGTTTGCATTTTTTCTCCTTACGAAGAATGGAATGTGGATTGGGATAAAAAAAGCCTGACAGGTATGCATACCCGCCAGGCCAGTTTGACCTTCATGTATAAAAGGATGCCTATAAGTGATAGGGTGAAGCTCGTAAACATCATGGTTTATTCATCTTACCGGTTTTTGAAAAAATCTGCAACGATAAAATGACCTGTTTTGGTGTGACACCTGTCAGGTTTTGCTAAACGGTTTGCAGTTCGATAATCCGATCGAGACGGAATGTGCGTTCTCCCTGGCGCAGGTGGCAGTAGGCGCGCAGGTAGATGTAATCGGATAATCCTTGCACATCGATTGGGGTTATGATGCGGGTGGAACGCTCCCCGTTTTTATCCACATAGGCCAGTTGCAGCCTGCGGCGGCTTTTAATCGCTTCAACCAGTTCGGTTGGCAGGCAAATCTCGCCCTGGGGCCAGGCTGGCGAATTGTAGATGCCGATAAAGCTGTCCAGTTGTTGGCCGTTCTGGATGAGCAATTCCATCATGGCAAAGAAAATGTTCTTGTCGGTCAGGGCGTCAGCCAGGGCGCGGTGCGCTTCGGGATTTTGGATGTTGAATTCGGCGGCGATATTGGTCAAGCTGTTCGATGGGAAATCGAAATGGTTGCGCGCCATCAACAGGGTGTCAATCAGGTTGGGAATTTGCAACTCGCGCCCGGCGCGCCGGTATTCGTTGTCGAGGAACTGCAAATCGAACTGGGCATTGTGACAAACCACGACAGAATCGCGCAGCAGCGCATCGACATCCTGTAATACCTGCTGGAAGAGGGGCGCCTGGGCCAGTTCGGCATCGCTCAACTGGTTTGTGCTGGCGGCGGCAGGGGACAAGGGCCGCTGCGGATTTACCAGTTGCTGGTAACGCCGTTTGATGCGCTTGCCCTCGGTCAGGATGATCCCGATTTCGCAAACGCGGTCGCCGAACCAGGGCGAAAGGCCGGTGGTTTCCAGGTCGAGGAAGGCAAAGCGGCAGTTGGATAGATCGAACATGGCTGGGTTTGGGATGGAAGCTGAATTTAGGCCCGGTCTTCAGCCAGGCGCATTTCATTAAACGAGCGGATTGCTACTTCCAGCATGGCCAGGTCGGGTTCGCGGGTGGTCAGGCCTTGCAGTGCCAGGTTGGGGCGGATAATGGCTTTGACCAGCGGCGAGGACAGGTTGTTGGCTGTCCAGCGAATGTATTCGACCGCCACCCCGGCCAGCAGCGGGATGAGCACCAGGCGGCCAACAATCTGGAGCGGCACAGACAGCGGATGCAGGAAGCTGAACACGACCACACTCAAGAGCACCAGCGTCAACAGGAAGGAGGTGCCGCAGCGCGGGTGTTCCAGCGGGAATTTGGCCACATTTTCAGGAGTCAATTCTACGCCGGCCTCGAAGGCGTTGATGGTTTTGTGCTCAGCGCCGTGATATTGGAAGACGCGGTGAATATCTTCCATTTTGCCGATGGCCCAGATGTAACCCACCACCAGCAGCAGCCTGAAAATTCCTTCCAGGACGGCTGCCGCCCAGACGTTCAGCCCCAGCCATTCGCCCAGTTTGCCGATCCCGTAAGGGGCCAGAAAGAAAAGGCCAATTCCCAGCCCCATGGATAAGGCCATCGTCATGTACAGGGCTGGCCCCTCCAGTTTTTCATCTTCGCCGGTTTGCAGGTTGGCCGAGCGGATCAGGGCTTTCATTCCCAGTCCGAGCGCATCCCAGAGCAGGATTACCCCGCGCAGGAAGGGGATTTTTGCCAGCCGGGATTGATACAGCCCGGCCAATGCTTCTGTGTGAACCACGATTTCGCCGGTTGGCGCGCGCATGGCAATTGCCAGGGCTTTTTGCCCGCGCATCAGAACGCCTTCGATCAGGGCTTGTCCGCCGTAAGTGATAATTCTGTCTTCCATGAATGCGGTATCCTTTACTTCTAAGGTATGTTACAGGTTGAAGAAAAAGCGAATCAGGGTTTCGGTGCCTTTGTGCCAGGTAGGCAGATCCAATTTCTCATTGGGGGCGTGCAGGTTATCGTCAGGCAGGCCAAAGCCGGTCAGCACCGATTCCATGCCGAGCGCGGTTTGCATCAGCCCAACCACTGGCACCGAACCGCCTTCGCGCTTGAACAACGGTTCAACGCCCCAGACGGTTTGCATGGCCTGGCTGAGGGCAGCCACCCAGGGCTTGTCGATATCCGAGATCGAGGCCTCGCCGCCGCCGTATAGCTTCAAATCCCAACGGATGGTTTTTGGGGCTTTGGCTTCCAGGTAGCGCTTGAACTGCTCGTAAACCGCCTCGGGAGTCTGGTCAGGAACCAGCCGGCAGGTGATTTTTGCCATGGCCCAGGCCGGGATGATGGTCTTCTGCCCGGCCCCGGTAAACCCGGAGAGCATGCCGTTGACATCCAGGGTTGGGCGGCCCCCGATACGCTCAACCGGCGTGTAGCCGGCTTCGCCCCAAACTTCGGGAATCCCGGTCTGCTGCTGGATGAACTCGGCGTTGACCGGCAATTTTGCCAGATGGGCGCGCTCTTCGGCTTCGAGCGGACGCACACTGTCATAAAACCCGGGCAGGGTGATATGGTTGTTTTCATCGTGCATCCCGGCCAGAAGCTCTGCCAGGGCTTTGGCGGGGTTGTGGACTACGCCGCCGTACACGCCAGAATGCAGGTCGTGATCCGGCCCGGAAATGGTCAGCTCGAAAGAAGCCAGTCCGCGCAGCCCATACGTAATGGTTGGGTGCTCTTTGCCGAGCATGCCTGCATCCGGGTTCAGGCAGAAATCAGCTTTGAGCAATTCTTTGTTGTCGGCAATCCATTTTGCCAGCGAGGGCGAGCCAATTTCCTCTTCGCCTTCGATCAGGAATTTGATGTTGACCGGCATTTGTCCGGTGCGGATGATGGCCTCGACCGCGTTCAGGCAGGCCATTACCTGGCCTTTCATATCCGACGCGCCGCGCGCAAACATTTTTTCACCTTTGAGGGTGGCCTCGAAGGGGTTCGTATGCCAGAGTTCAAGCGGGTCTACCGGTTGGACATCGTAGTGTCCATAAATCAACACGGTTGGTTTCCCCGGCGCGCCCAGCCATTCGCCATAGACCACCGGCTGGCCGGTAGTGGGCATGACCGCCACTTTCTGCATCCCGAGCGCCTCAAGCCGCAGCGCCAGCCAGCGGGCTGTCGCTTGAATCTCGGCGAAATGTTCTTCCGAAGTTGAAATCGAAGCAAAAGCAAGGATTTCTTGCAGGCTGGACAGAAAATCGGCCTCATGTTGGCGGGTGTATTCGAGCGCCGCCTGTAAGTGTTGACTCATCTTTCCTCCTAAGAAAATCAGTTGAGTTTGCCGTAAAGAAACCAGAATTCTTCGGGCGGGAAGGCAGGCTGCAAATCCTGGCTCCACAAAAAAGCTGTTGGGGTCAGGCTGTTGCGCAGGAATGTATCCAGGCTTGCCAGCGCCGCTTGTTCGGGCGGCGCATTCACTTCTTTGATCAAAATGTGCAGGATGACCCGCCCGCGGACTTCGCCCGGGTAATCGGCCCGGCGCTCGGCCTGCGCCGATTGCCATTCGGAAACGGATGCGCTCCACAGCCGGAGCCGGTTCTGCACTTCTTTGAGCGATTTCTGTTCCCAGGCCGTGCGCCGTTTCATGCGGACGGTTTCCAGTTGCGCCTGCCATTTGCCCGCCAGGGTCGGGCTGCGCGCTTCAACCTGACGCAGCGCCAGCAGCAAGGCTCCCGGTGTCAGGCGAGGCAACGTTCCGCCGAGGGGCCAGTACAAGGCTTCGGCCAGCAAGTAGGCTTCCAGTTCCGGAAAGGCTGCTTCCAGGAAGCGGCTGTCGTGTTCAAGGTTGCTCATCGGCAGATAAAAATGGGCAACCTGAAAGGGCTGCCCATCCTTTTTATTCTTGTATCTCGACCGTTGCTTCCGGCGCGCGCCGGGTCACCAGATACCAGCCCGCAAAAGTCTGGAAGCGGTCGCTGGTGTCGAAGAGCGGCGGCACCTGAACCCCCAAGACCTGCTGGTCGACTGCATACGAATAAACCGGATAGAAGAGCGGCAGAGCGGGCAATTCCTTGGCAAAAACTACCTGGAAGTTGCGGTACAGGCGGGTACGGATGGTGTAATCGGTGTTGATGCGCGCCTGCTCCAGGAATTCGCTGGCCGTGCGGTTGTCCCATTGCGAGTAATTTTGCCCACCAGTGGCTTCGGATTGATGCCAGAACGGGTAAGGATCGGGGTCTGGGGTGCGCGCCAGGTTCATATCCACCAGGGCGGCATCGTAGTTGCGCGTGTTCAAGCGTTCGTTGATCAACTGCTCATACGGCATGGCTTCAAGGATCACTTCGACGCCCAACTGGCTCCAGTTCTCGAAGATGTATTGGGCGATGGCGCTGTGCAGGGCGTCGTCAGGGTGCAGGAGGGTGAACGAGAGCAGGTTGCCATCCGCATCTGCGCGGATACTCCCGCCGCTGGCCGGCACGGCATAACCGTTTGCTTTGAGCAGGTTGATGGCCGCTTCGGGATCGTAGGCGACACGTTCGAGGCCGTCGTAATAAGCCCAGGTTCCGGGGAAAATCGGCCCATCGGCGATGATGCCCTGGCCGAGAAGCAGCCGGTCGACAATCCGTTGGCGGTTCAACCCGGTCAGCAGGGCGCGCCGCAGGTTCTCATCCTGGAAAAAAGGTTTTTCAGGATCGTTCAGGTTGAACAAAACCATGCTCATTTCAGGCAGGCGGCCAGAGTAAACCGATAGGCCGGGCAGGGCCAGGGCCTGGTTTAGCACATCGAGCGAAACTTCGCTGATGGCAATGACTTCGCCTTCCTGGTAAGCCGCAAGGGCGCTCTGGGTGTTTGGGAAGTATCGGAAGGCAACTTTTTCGATAAAGGCTGCCGTTCCATAGTAACGCTCAAAGACGCTTAATTCCAATCCGGTTACCTGTCCATTTTCAACAACCAGGCGGTCAAACTTGTAGGGGCCGCTGCCAATCGGAGCCAGGTTGAAGGGTGAAGCGGCCATTTCCGCCGCCGGAGTGCCGCCGAGGATGTGGCGCGGCACGATGCCGAAGGTCAGATAGTCGAGGAAAGGCGCAAAGGGTTCGGGCAGCAGAAATTGCAGGGTGTATTCGTTGAGCTGTTTGATCTGGATGCTTTTCCACAGTTCGCGGACATCGGATGGGAAAAAGGATGAATCATCCTTGATCATATCGATGGTGAAAAGCACATCGTCGGCGGTGACGGGTTGGCCATCATGCCAGACTGCATTTTGCCGCAGCGAAACGTTGTAGATGGTGCCATCTTGTGAGACGCCCCAAGAACTTGCCAGGTCCGGCACAGGCAGGCCGCGCGCATCGAAGCGAATCAGGCTGCTGAAGATTAATCGATTGACATCCCGATCCGGGGCGTTGGTTTGCTCGAGGAGCGGGTTCAGGCGGCTGATGGAACCAACCAGCGCCTCGGAATATACCCCGCCTGAGGCCGGTTGTGGCAGGAAGATTTGCTGTCCTGGTTCCTGGGTGACCAGCAAAACCCCTACGATAACCAGAGTGATGACGATAATTAGGAACTGCCAGCGAAGTTTTTTCATAAGCAAAAGAAAGGCCCCTGCCCCAAGCCAGGCCTTGCGGCCAAAACCCGGATGCGCGGCCTTTCTTAATCCTGTTTGCGTGTAATCTTAGCGACCGAGGAAGATGGCTGCAATCGCAAGAACAAAGAACAAGATGCTTAACGCAATGGTGACGCGAAACAATACACGTTCAATGCCGCGACGGGCAGTGAAAACAGAGCCGGTGTCAGCGCCGGTCAGCCCACCCAGGCCCGCGCCCTTGCTCTGCAAAATCACGCTCGCAATCAACGCGATGGAAGTGATGATTAACCCGATATCAATGAAAGTTGCCATTTTTGTGATTAGCCTCCTGCTAAATTAACTGCGTCATTATATTGGGGTTTCGGCAAATCGTCAACAGCGTGTGAAACGGCTTTCAGGCTGATAAAAAATCCCTGCAACCTTTATTTTGCAGGGATTTTTTATGTTGTTTGTCTAGCGCCGTTCGGTAACGTGGAGGATGTAGCTTTCTGCCTTGAAAAATTCCTGGGTAAAACGGGCGGCGTCTTCTGAATCGTAGGGCGCACAGCTAAAAACGTCCAGGTAAATCGCTTTGCTGGCATCGGCGAAGTGGGCCGAAATGAGGGATGTCTCGATCAGTTGGGTCATGCTGTAACCCTGGACGCGCGGATCATCGCCGAAGAAAACTACCTGGGTCTCGCCATAGCGGCGCATTTTAATCCGGTCGCACAGGATGCGCACAAACTCGCGGATTGCCTCGGCATCCTGCATCAGGGCCAGATCGCAGTTGTACAGGTCGATGCTCGTGGAGACTCCCCAGCAGGCGGGAGCTTCGGTTTCGTTCAAGGCCGGAGCCTGGATGGGGCTGCTATCCATGCAGTTCCCTCCTGAAGAATTCAGGCAGGGCAAAGGCCGCACGATGAACATCCGGGTTGAGATAGTTCATTTGTCCGGGCGGGTAGGCGCGGGCGAGTCCGTTTTGCCAGGGGGTGTTGGAAACGTACATGAAGCCGATTCCGCCGCCGGGGTAGGTTGGAATCTGGGCGTAGTAGTAATCCGGGTTTTTCGACAGGTTTTTGGCGAAGCCGTAGATGTCTTTAATCAGCGCGGTGTCAAAAAACGGCTGTTCGCACTGGGTGGCAATCGCGCCGCCGGGGTTGAGCGCGCCCCACATCAACTGCATGAACTCGTCGCTGAACAGGCGCTCGGCCATGCCAATCGGGTCGGTGGTGTCTGAGACAATCACATCGAAGGTGTTACCGGGAATTTTGAGAAACTCAAAGGCGTCCTGCACGACCAGTTTGGCTTTGGGGTGGCTCCACGGGTCGCCAAAGGCCGGGAAATACTGGCGGGAATACTCGACCACCTTGCGGTCCAACTCGCAAACGACCACTTCATCCATCGATGGGTAGCGCAAAAGCTGTTGCAACGAACCGCCGTCGCCGCCGCCGACCACCAGGGCGCGTTTGGGATTTTCGACCGCCAGGGCCGGGACATGGGTAATCATCTCGTGATAGCCCATGTTGTCCTGCTCGGTCAGTTGGATGATGCCATCCAAAATCAGGGCGTTGCCAAAAAACTCGGTCTCGACCACTTGCAGATACTGGTAATCGGTTTGTTCTTCAACCAGCACGCGCTTGACATGCAGCGCTTTACGATAGTAGGAATGCAATTCTTCGGTCAGCCAGATGTTGTTCATATCGCAAACTCGTGGACAACCGGTTTGATGGCGCTGTGCAGGGCGGCGTCGCGGTCGATGCGGCGCACGGTATAGGACTGGGCTTCGAACGCGGTTTTGATGGTATCCAGCACCGGGCGCATATCCATGCCCAGGTTGCAGGTAAACAGGTCAATCGCGCAGTAACCGTATTCGGGCCAGGCGTGCAAGCTGGCATGTGATTCGGCCAGCAGCAGGAAGCAGGTAAAACCGTGCGGGCTGAATTTATAGAAACCTTCGTCAACGACGGTCAGACCGCTTTCACGAACGGCGCGCGAAAAAAGTGTGTAAGAGCGCTCGCTGTCGAGCAAAATCTCATTGGAGCAACCGGAAAGGTCGCAGATGTAATGTTCCCCGAGTCGCAGGGTAGTGTTCACTCATGCCTCCGCAATTTTATAGTATTGAATGGGCACGGATTTTATCCGAGCGTGCCCTGGCGTCAATCTTTGCGAGGCATGAATTTTCGTCAGGTTTTTGGGGCAGGACGTCCGATTTTGAGACCAAAACCCTGTTTTTGTTACTATTTTGCTGTCTTTTTGTCGTTTTCGGAATGATTCTCTCAGGACAGCAAATCGGTCTGATACATCTCGGCAAACAGCGCCGGTTGGCCGCCGGTATTCCAGAAGAGAACTGTTTCTCCGGGCTTGAAGTACCCCTGGCGAATCAAGCCAATCATTCCCGCGGCGGCGCGGCCCGTGTAGACCGGGTCGAGCAGGATGCCTTCGTATTTGGCAAATAATTGCACCGCCTCGCGTTCACGGTCGGTCAGGACGCCGTATCCGGCCTGGCAGTAGGCATCGGTGGCCAGCACATCTTCCGGATGGAATTCGAAGTGCGTTCCAAGCCGGTCGCTGGCTTCCGTTGCCAGGGCCGAAACATGCGCCTTGAGCCAGGATTCGGTTTCGTCGATGCTGATCCCAAGCACTTTTCCGCGAAAGCCGAAGGCGCGCTGACCAAGCACCAGCCCGGCATGCGTCCCGCCGCTGGATGTGCCGAACACCATCCAATCGGCCTCCAGGCCCTGGCCGAGGAACTCCTGCACCGCGAAAGCATATCCCAAGGCCCCGGTCGGGTTCGAGCCGCCATATGGGACCAGGTGCGGGCGTTTGCCATCCGCCCAGGCCTGTTCAAAGGTTTCTTTCAGAACCCGGTCGCGGTCAGAACGGTCAGCAACAAGAACCGCTTTGGCCCCGAAAAGCGTATCTAGCAGGTAGTTGCCGGTCGGCGCGTCTGGTTTTTGTCCGCTTAGCACCAGGATGCATTCGAACCCGTAGCGGGCGGCAGCGGCCGCGGTCTGGCGACAGTGATTGGATTGCAGCGCCCCGGCGGTGATCAGCGTTTTTGCGCCGTTGGCCTGGGCCTCGGCGACAAGGAACTCCAGTTTGCGGGTTTTGTTGCCGCCCAGGGCCAGGCCGGTCATATCGTCGCGTTTGATGAACAGGCGCGGGCCGCCCAGATGGGCCGACAGGCGCGGCAGGGCTTCGATGGGAGTGGGCAGGTGGGCAAATTTCAGGCGCGGGATTTGGTTCATGTTAATTTCCTTCGGCTGAGCAGGAATAATTTGGCGCAAACAGCAAACATGGCAACGTAATACATCAGGACAAGCATGTCTGCTGCACCGAAATCGTCAAAAACAAAAAGGAACATGCTTAATGCCAGGAATGCCAGCGCCGGCAGGATCAGCCTGGGCGGATTTTTGCCGAGCATCCAGCCGAAGCCAATCATAATGAAGGCGTTTCCCAGCAGCAGGATGGTCATCACCAGCTTGATGATGTTTTCCAGTGCGGAGGGGCGCAGGTAGAAAGCGACAGAGGCCACAATTGAAAAAATCCCGGCCAGGAGAAAGAGCGAGCGCGCTGTTTGGGGATAGCCCCAACTTGAAGTAGCGGACATATGCACCTCCTGATGCGATTTGCAATCAAACAGGGTTCCTGAAAATTGTTACCAGGGTGACATCGTCATCCTGGGCGGCATTCTCGCGGAAATCGAGCAGGGTACTGGCAATGGCGTCGCAGGTTTGTTGGGCGGCGGGGGCCGCGGATCGGTCGAGGGCGGTCAGCAGGCGTTCGTGGCTGAATGGGTCGCCTTGCGGGTTGCGGCAATCGGTCAAGCCGTCGGAGAACATCAGCAGGGTGCCTCCGGGCGGGATGGTGATGGCTTGCTCATCGAGCGCGATTGGGTCCAGGATGCCGAGCGGCTGGCCGCGTCCGCCGGGGATGGGCGTGGATGTTTCTCCGGCGCGCAGCAGGATCGGGATTTCATGTCCGGCGCGGGCATATTTAAAAATGCCGCTGCCCCGCTCGAGAATGCCATAGATTACGGTAACGAACAGGTCGATTTCGTCGCGGGAGAAGAGATAACGGTTAACGCGCCTGAGGACATCTCCTGGATGCTCACAATGCAGAGCCTCGGCGCTGATCAAGGCATGCACGCGGGCCATAAACAGCGCCGAGGGGATGCCCTTGTCGGCGACATCGCCAATCAGGATGCCGACCCGCTGGGTATCGATCAGGAACATATCGTAAAAATCGCCGCCGACCGCGCGGGCCGGGTCCATGTGCGCGCCAAAATCGAAGCCGGGCAGGTCGGGCATTTGCTTGGGCAGAATCGACATCTGGATTTCGGCGGCCAGTTGCAGTTCTTTTTCCAGCTTTTCCTTGGCGATGATTTGTTCCTGGGCGGCTTTCAATTCATCGTAGGCCTGTTGCAATTCGCGGTTCTTGGTCACAATTTCGTGAAAGGTGGCTGTGTTGGATGCATCCAGGCGCTCACTCAGGATGCGCGCCAGGTTGTAGATTTGCCCCGGCTGGCGGCGCAGGAGCGCGTCGAAATCGGCGCGGGTCAGCACCCACAGCTTGCATTCCGCGGCGGCGCGGACGCTGGCTGTACGCTTGCCGCCGGGAAGCACCAGGCTCATCTCGCCGACATATTCGCCGGGCTTACGTTGAGCCATCACTTTCTCGTCGGGTGTTCCCGCGCCAAGCAACACCTGTAATTCTCCTTCGATAACCAGGAAAAGCGCATCGCCCTGATCGCCCTCGTGGAAGAGCATCTCTCCGGCGTGCAAATCCTGTACACTCATACTGCGGGCCAGGCTGGCGATTTCGGCCTCGGGCAGGTCGCTGAAGAAGGGAATCTTGCGCAGGAGTTCTTCGTTCATGGAGGCGCTCATTTCATTCGAGGGGCTGGTCGAAGCGTTGGATTTCGAGCAGGTAACCGTTGGGGTCTCTGAAGAAACAATGATAAATGCCGAATTTTGGGTTGTGAGCGGGAGCCTGACTAAATTCTACACCTTTTGCGCGTAATTTTTCGTACCAGCCGTCGACATCCTGGCAGACCAGGGTCAGGATGATACCTTGCGCCTTGGGCGCTTCGAGGTGCTGACAAAAACCGATCAACCCGTTTGCGCTGATGCGGTAAATGCGGCACACGCCCTGGTCTCGAACCAACTCCAGTCCCAGGGTTTCTTCGTAAAAACGGGCGCAGGCTTCCAGGTTGGCGGTATGCAGGAAGGTGATGGCTTGTTCGAATTCGGATTGCATTGTTCCACTCCTGTTTTTATGGCGAAGCCAGGACAACGGAAATGTACGTGCCGTAGGCGCTGCCGGGCAGGCTGCTTACACTAACGCCGATGTGACTGTGCTGAGCACGTAAAACGGCATCGCGATGCACCTGGTCGTTCAGCCACCAACTTAGCGCGGCTTCGGCTCCGCCGCCCACATAGATGATTTCCTCCGAACCGGAAGAGGCATAACCGGCCTCGGCTACTCGCTGGCCGACGCTGGATCCGTCCGAGCCGGTGTGTCCGCGCAGGTTGTTGCAGGCCATATCGGTGCTGTGACGGCGGGCGGCGCTGTCCAGCTTGTCATTCTGGCTCAGGGCGGGCAGTCCGTTTTCTGCACGGGCGGTGTTGATCAGAGAAACGATCTGGGCGGCGGCAGCGCCATCCGCGCCCGGATTGCAGAAAGCGGAGGTGGGCTGGGCTGTTGCTGCCGGGTTGACCGGGGGCGTAGCGGCGGCTGGTGGGGCGCTGGCGGACGTTCCGACCCTGATCTTGACCCAGATATTCGTCAGCAACCCAACCGGGACGGTTTTTCCCGCCGGGTTGCGGATTTCGTAAAAAGCGGCGAAGTTGCCGTCGGTGGACGGCGCCGACAGTTCGATGGAAAGCTCCAACTCTTTTCCCGGTAACGTCTCACGGAGCGGGATCGAATCCGGCCCATTTAGTTCTTCCCCGGAGATAAATACCAGCCTGTAGCCGTTGTTCCAGGTGCAGGTTCCATTGTTGCGCAGTCGCCAGGTTTTGGTGAAAGGCTGCCCGGCGGGCATATTTTCCCCATCCTGAATGGTGACATCCGCCAGGAACAGGGCGCTTTCTGTGCAGTTGGCTTGCGCTGTTGGGCTGGCTGCCGGGGTGGGACTGGGGGTGGAAGTCGGCTGGGACGTTGCGGTTGCTGTGGCTGCTGCTGTTGGCGGCAAAATGGTTGGGGTCGTTGTGTTCAGCGCAGTCGACGGACTGCAGGCTGAAAGGCCCGCGGCCAGCAGGAGAATCCAGAGTTGAAGCCGGGTACGCATAAAGTTTCCTCACTTTGGAGATTAATCTTATCACGCCAGACTCATTTACTTGTAACCCCATTTCGATTAAAATTTGTCTGACATATTTTCCCAAATTCCCCAGGAGAACCCATGACCCAGAAAAAACTCGCCGTAATCGCCATTGGTGGCAATTCACTCATTAAAGATGACAAGAATGTCACCGTGGAGAGCCAGTACCAGGCTGCCAAAGAGACCTGTGAGCATATCGCCGATATGATCGAACAGGGCTGGGAAGTTGCCATCGGTCACGGCAACGGCCCGCAGGTCGGTTATATCCTGCGCCGCTCTGAAATCGCCGCCAAGACGGCCGGGATGCATGAAGTCCCGCTGGACGTGTGCGGCGCCGACAGCCAGGGCGCGATTGGGTATGCCCTGCAACAAAATTTGCAGAACATCCTCTACCAGCGCGGGATTAAGAAGAAAGTTGTGACGGTCATCACCCAGACCCTGGTCGATAAAGATGACCTGGCCTTCAAAAATCCAACCAAACCGATTGGCAGTTTCATGGATGAGGCTGAAGCCAAGCGCCGCCAGACCGAGCAAGGCTGGACGGTGGTCGAGGATGCCGGGCGCGGCTGGCGGCGCGTGGTTGCTTCGCCGCAGCCCAAGGAAATTGTCGAACTCGAAACGGTCCAAACCTTGCTGGATGTGGGCATTGTCACCGTGACGGTTGGCGGCGGCGGCATCCCGGTCATCGACCCTGGCGACGGCAACTACGAAGGTATCGCCGCTGTCATCGACAAGGATTTTGCCTCGTCCCTATTGGCGCGCGAAATCAAGGCTGACCTGTTCGTCATCTCGACCGCGGTCGAAAAGGTTGCCATCAACTTCGGCAAGCCCGAGCAGAAATGGCTCGACAAAATCACCCTATCTGAAGCGAAAAAATACCTGGCCGAGGACACTCATTTTGCCAAGGGCAGCATGGCCCCCAAAATCCAGGCTGTGATCTGGTTCCTTGAATCAATGCCCAAAGCGCAGGCGCTCATCACCAACCCCGAAAACCTGGGCCGCGCCCTGAAGGGCGAAACCGGCACCTGGATTGTGCAGGATTAGTCCTGAGCGGAGCGTTTTGCCGTGTAATCGAGAACAGGCCCTGAGTGGAGCGTTCTCCAGCGCAGTCGAAGGGCGAAAACGCCAAGTAGCCAAGTCTTAAAACCAAGACGCCAGGAGTAAAATCCTGGCGTCTTGATTTTCTGTCTGCTTGTCATTTCGAGCGTGGTGGTCGACTGGCGAAGCCGTATCGAGACCCAGCCAGAAATCTTTGCCCGTGCTTAAGATTTCTCAGTCGCCGCTACGCGGCTCCTTCGAAATGACAATTACCCTTGCGCCGCGTAATGCTCCTGCAAACTGCGGTACTGCAATTCCTTCTCGCGCAGAGCCTTGATGCCGGCCACCGCCGCCGAAGCGGCTGAGAGCGTTGTCAGCAGGGAAAGGTTCATCAGAATGGCCGCCGCGCGGATTTCAGCCCCGTCGGCATGGGATTTGGTGCCAAGCGGGGTGTTGATGATGAGATTGACTGCCCCGGAGCGAATCAGTTCCACGGTGTGCGGTGAGCCTTTGTGCATTTGATTGATTGCCTCGGACGGAACCCCGGCCTTGTTGAAAAAGTCGGCAGTGCCGGGGGTGGCGTAAATCTTGAATCCCATGCGGAATAAATCGCGCGCGATTTTGAGCGCCGCGCCTTTATCGAAATCGTTGACCGAGATCAGCGCCGCGCCCTCCAGCGGCAGGGCCACCCCGGCGGCTTGCTGGCTTTTGGTGAAGGCATGCCCGAAGTGCGAAGCGTGTCCCATTACCTCGCCGGTCGAACGCATTTCGGGGCCGAGGCGGGCGTCGGCGCCGGGTAGTTTGTTGAAGGGCAGCACTGCCTCTTTGACGAAGAATCCGTCCACGCGCGGCTCTTGCGTGACACCCAGTGCTTCCAGCGTTTGCCCGGCCATCACCTGCGCGGCGATCCGCGCCAGGGGCAGTCCGGTCGCTTTGCTGGCATAAGGAACCGTCCGCGAGGCGCGCGGATTGACCTCCAGCACGTAGACCACATCATCCTTCAAAGCAAACTGCACATTCATTAGCCCGCGCACATTTAGCGCCTTGCCCAGTTGGGTAACATAATCGCGCATAATCCCCAGATAATACATGCTGACCTTATACGGCGGCAGCACGCAGGCGGAATCGCCGGAATGGATGCCGGCCTCCTCGATGTGCTGCATCACCGCCCCGACCACCACCCGCTCACCATCACACAGAGCGTCAACATCAACCTCGTAGGCGTCTTCCATAAAACGGTCGATCAGGATGGCCTGGCCCTCGGCGGCCTGCATCGCTTCGGTCACGACCGCTTCAAGTTGTTCAGCGCCGCCGACAATCGCCATGGCGCGCCCGCCGAGCACAAAGGAGGGCCGCACCAGCACGGGGTAGCCTATCCGTGCCGCCACCTCGCGGGCCTGCGCGAGATTGTAGGCAATCCCGTTTTCAGGCTGGGCGATTTCGAGCCTTTCGAGCAGCGCGGCAAATTTTTCGCGGTCTTCGGCCAGGGCAATGCTATCGGGGGATGTGCCGATAATCGGGACGCCCGCCGCTCGCAGCGATTCCGCCAAATTAAGCGGAGTCTGGCCCCCGAACTGGACGATCACCCCCGCCACCTGCTCCCGTTCTACGACATTTAATACATGCTCGAGCGTGAGCGGCTCAAAATACAAGCGGTCGGCGGTGTCGTAATCGGTGCTGACGGTTTCTGGGTTGCAGTTGAGCATGATCGTTTCGTAACCCAAATCTTTGAGCGCAAAGGCCGCCTGGCAGCAGCAATAATCGAACTCGATGCCCTGCCCGATGCGATTTGGCCCGCCGCCCAGGATCAGGATTTTTTGCTTGTCGGTTGTGCGCGCCTCGTCTTCGCTCTCGTAGGATGAGTACATATACGGCGTGTGCGCTTCAAACTCGGCTGCGCAAGTGTCGACGCGCAGGAATGTGGGGGCAATGCCGAGTTCCTTGCGCAGTTGGCGGATGGATTGATCTATTGCCGGCTGTAGGTTCAGAGTTGAGAGATCCAGCAGGCGCGCAAGATAGCCATCGGCAAAGCCCATTTGCTTGGCTCTAAGTAGCAGATCGCGCATGACCGGTTCTTTTAGGTGCTTATAATTGCGCGAGGCTGAGTTCGCGATTTTCAATTTGCAATCTGCAATTTCCCTCATTTGCGCCAAAAACCAGATGTCATAACCGCTCTTTTCGGCAATCGTTTCCAGATGGATTCCATCCTCGATGGCGCGATAGACTTTGAACAGCCGTTCGGCGCGCGGCGCGGAGAGTTCCTCCAGGCTGTAGGGGATGGGTTCGCGCTTTGGCCCGGAGCCGTCCAGCGCGTCCACGCCGATTTCGAGCGATTGCACGGCCTTTTGCAGCGCTTCTGGGAAAGTCCGCCCGAGGGCCAGCACCTCGCCGACCGACTTCATCTGCGGCCCGAGGCTTGGCTCCACGCCGGGAAATTTCTCGAATGCCCAACGCGGAATCTTGACCACCACATAATCCAGCGACGGCTCGAAGGCCGCCTTGGTCTGTTTGGTGATGTCGTTGGTGATTTCGTCGAGCGTGTAGCCAACCGCAACCAGTGCCGCCAGCTTGGCAATCGGGAACCCCGTTGCCTTGGAGGCCAGCGCGGACGAGCGGCTGACGCGCGGATTCATCTCGATGACCACAACACGCCCGGTTTTGGGGTCAACGCCAAACTGGACATTGGAGCCGCCGGTTTCCACGCCGACCACCGTCAGCACACGCCGCGCCAGGTCGCGCATGATCTGGTATTCGCGGTCGGTCAGGGTCTGGGCCGGGGCAACGGTGATACTGTCGCCGGTGTGGACGCCCATCGGGTCGAGGTTCTCAATCGAGCAGACTACGACGAAGTTATCCGCCGAATCGCGCATCACTTCCAGTTCATATTCCTTCCAGCCGAGCACCGATTCCTCCATCCAGGCCTGGCCGATGGGCGATGCGGCAATCGCCTTGCGGATGGCTTCGGGCAGTTCGGCGGGAGCGTAGACCCATGATGCGCCGGTTCCGCCCATCGCAAACGAAGCGCGGACAAGCACCGGGTAGCCAGTCTCTTTGACCAGTTCTTCGGCCTCCGCCAGCGAGTAGGCCGCCCCGCCGCGTGGAACGGGAATCTCGTTTTTAATCATGGTTTCGCGGAACAACAGCCGGTCTTCGGCGGCTTTGATGGCGCTCAATTTCGCGCCGATCAGTTGAACACCGTACTTTTCGAGCACGCCGTTTTCGGACAGCGCCAGCGCCAGGTTTAGCCCGGTCTGCCCGCCAACGGTTGGGAGCATGGCATCCGGCTTTTCCTGGGCGATAATCGCCTCCAGCGCCTCGGGCGTCAGCGGCTCGATGTAGGTCGCATCGGCGATTTCGGGATCGGTCATAATCGTCGCCGGGTTCGAGTTGACCAGCACTACGCGATAGCCTTCCTTGCGCAAGGCTTTGACCGCCTGCGTGCCGGAGTAATCAAATTCGGCGGCCTGCCCGATGACAATCGCCCCGCTGCCGGGGACGAGGATGGTGTGAATGTCGGTTCGTTTCATAGGGTGCTGTCTTTTGCTTTACGGCTCAATCGTCTGGATGATGCCATCCGCGTTATGGGTCAACTCTGCTACCTTGATGCTGCGTTCGTAGTCGATACCACCGGAAAGCGTGGCATCGTGGTAGAAGAGATACCACTTACCCTGGAACTCAACAATGGAATGATGGGTGGTCCAGCCAAGAACGGGATTAAGGAGATAGCCTCTGAAAATGAATGGGCCGGTTGGCTTGTCGCTGGTGGCATAGGCAATATAGTGCGTCGTGCCGGTGGAATACGAAAGATAATAAACGCCATCATACTTGTGCATCCAGCTTGCTTCGAAAAAGCGTTTGTCTTCCTCACCCGCCAGAACGGCAGCTTTGTATTTATCAAGAATGGATATTTCCTGCGCCGGGCCATCAAAACTGAGCATGTCAGCGGTTAATTTGGCGATACGTGGCCCCAGGGCGGGTTCGCTGTTGCGGGGTTGCTTGCCATTCGGATCAAACTGTCCCGTTTGCCATTTTTCGAGTTGACCGCCCGATAATCCGCCAAAAATCATGTAGGCTTGCCCGTCATCATCAACAAAAACACACGGATCGATACTGAAACTGCCCTGGATGTAATTGGCTTGGGGCGTAAATGGTCCTGCCGGCGATTTGCTGGTTGCCACGCCGATCCGAAAAATGAGATCTTTATCCTTGGCTGGAAAATAAAGATAATAAGTGCCGTCCTTGAACGCAGCATCAGGCGCCCACATTTGCTGGCTGGCCCAGGGGACATTTTTCACATTCAACACTTCGCCATGGTCGACAGGCAGGCTGTGCAGGTTATCCATCGAAAAAACATGGTAGTCGGTCATATCATATTGCCCGCCCTCATTGTCGCTTGGCGGAGGGTTCTCGTGATTCAGATCATGCGAAGGATAAATATAAATTTTGCCTTCAAAAACATGCGCTGAAGGGTCGGCAGTATAGATGTGCGTCACCAGTGGCTTTTTGAAAATATCCAGCACGGCTTCGCTTGTTGGCGTGCTTGCAATATTGTTCGATACCAAAGTTTCGGTAGGGACAACCTTGCTTGTTGCAGGGACGCAGGCGGAAAGTAGCAGCAGCATAGTGATTGCAATTTTGCGGAGTGCCATAACGGCTCCTTTTCAAGTATTCGTTGGCTAAAACAGCCATTCCTGGCTGGGTTTTTTATTTTGACGCGATTTGCGCAAAAAACTCGCTGAAAATATCATGCGCATCGTGCGGGCCTGGCGCGGCTTCGGGGTGGAATTGTACGCTTAGGACGGGCTTATTTTTCAGCCGCATCCCTTCCAGCGAGTCATCATTCAAACTCTTGTAGGTGATTTCGACTTCGTCCGGGTTCAGGTCGCCGGGGGTGACGCAGTAGTTGTGGTTTTGGGCGGTAATCAGCACCGCGCCGGTCGGCAGGTGCTGCACGGGATGATTGCCGCCATGATGGCCGAATTTCAGCCGGTGGGTCTCTGCTCCCAGGGCGCGGCCAATCAACTGGTGGCCGAGACAAATCCCAAAGACTGGTACATCGCTCTCGATGAGTCCGCGCACCGCTTCAACCGCATAGGGCAGTCCCGCCGGGTCGCCGGGGCCATTCGAGAGAAAAACACCATCCGGGTTGAGCGCCAACACCTGCTCGGCGGTTGTATCTGCCGGGACGACGGTTACGTTCGCGCCGTATGAAGCTAGGTGGCGCAGGATGTTCTCCTTGATGCCGAAATCGTAGGCGACAACGTGGAATGCAGAATGCTGAATGAAGAATGAAGAATTTTTGTCATCCGCTTGCTGTTCTGCATTCTGCATTCTCAATTCTGAATTTTCTTTGACCCACTTACTCCCCGCATCATCCACCCAGTGATATGCCTCAGCGCAGGTCACTTCCTTGACCATATCGCGTCCATCCAGCCCCGGCCACTCACGCGCCAGGCGCAGAAGCCGCTCCACTTCCGCGTCCGTTTTTGTCCGTGAGTCCGTTACAGAGTCCGCTGTTAAGTCCGTTTCCGTCCGTGAGTCCGTTACAGAGTCCGTTGTAAGGTCCGTTGTCAGCAGCGCTGCCTTCATCGTCCCTTTATCGCGCAGCTTCCTTGTAATCGCGCGCGTATCCACCCCGCTGATGCCGGGGACGCCATGCTCCGCCAGCCAGGACGACAAATCGGTTTGGGCGCGCCAGTTCGAGACGTTCGGGCTCAACGAGCGGATGACTACGCCTGAAACCTGGGGCTTGAGCGATTCATCGTCTTCGAGATTGATGCCGACATTACCGATGTGCGGAACGGTGAACAGCACCGCCTGTCCGCGATAAGATGGATCGGTGATGATTTCCTGGTAACCGGTCATGCTGGTATTAAAAACCAGTTCAAAAACCGCTTCCGTTTTTGCGCCGAAAGCCCTCCCGGTATAGACCGAGCCGTCCTCCAGCACAAGGATGGCTGTGTTTTGGTTCATGTTGTTCCTCTTTTTTGTCATTTCGAGCATCAGCGTTTGTCATTTCGAGCGTGGTGGTCGACTGGCGAAGCCGTATCGAGACCCAGCGAGAAATCTTTCCACCATTTAGAAGATTTCCCCTGGCACCGCCCGCCAGGGCAGGTGTCAGTCGCCGCCAAGCGGCTCCTTCGAAATGACAAACGTGGTGATATAAAAAAACGCCCTCTGGCGGAAACTTCCGCCAGAGGGCAAAGTAGACTAGACAAGTGGCTGTGCAGACATTGGGCGCAAGTTTATCACGGCGGAGTTATTTGTCAAGGCAATTTCGCATCCCAAACAAAGCGCGGGTACGAACCCAGCACCCGCAGCATGGTGGCCATTTCGCCCAGGTGATCGAGGGCGCGGGCGCAGTTGGGATCGTTCAAATTCCCGGCAAAGTCGATGTAAAACAGATACTCCCACGGACTGCCCGCCAGCGGCCGCGACTCAATCTTGGTCAGGTCGATGTCGCGCAGGGCAAAGACCGAGAGCGCTTTGAACAGCGCACCCGGCATATTCTTGAGGGTGAAGACAATTGTTGTTTTGGCCGCGCCCTGTGGGTTGACCGCCTCGCGCGCCAGTACCAGGAAACGGGTGTAATTGGCCGGGTTGTCCTCGATGCCCTCCTGCAAAATCGGCATTCCATACACCTGCGCTGCCCGCGCCGAAGCAATCGCCGCCAGGGTCGGGTCGCCCTTGTCTTTCATGATGCGCACGCTGCCAGCCGTGTCGTAGACTGCCTCCACCTCCACGCCCAGGGCGCGCAGGGAATGGTCACATTGGGCCAGGGCTTGTGGGTGGCTGATGACCTTTTTCAGCCGGGATTTATCCGCGCCGGGCAGGCCGATCAGGCAGTGCTTGACCCGCACCAACTGCTCGCCAACGATGTGTAGTTGGTGTTCGAGCAATAAATCATAGTTGCGGTGAATGCTGCCCGCCAGCGAATTTTCGATGGGCAGCACACCGAAATTGCAAGTTCCATCTGCCACCGCCGCAAACGCCAGCTCAAAAGACGGGTTGGGGGCAGGCGTCACCGTCTCGCCGAAATGCGCCAACACCGCCGCTTCAGAATACGCGCCCGGTTCACCCTGGAAAGCCACTTTGTAGGTCATAAAATCTCCGTTGTCACTGGACTCCAAAGTCTCCTGACTTTGGAGAATCAAAGTCGAAAATCGGGAGATTTTCGATTCCGGAATCGGTCACTTCTTCCCCATCAACACCTGGTACCGTTCCCTGGCTTTGCTCAACGCCTCGGCCAATTCCTGTTCGGATTCGGACTCACGAAGGGCGGCCTCCAGGCCATTGAGCGCTTCCTTCATCCGGACGATGGCTGCCAGCACGTTGGCGCGGTTGGTGGTCAAAATGTCCATCATCATCGGGACGGAACTGCCCGCTACGCGCGCCGTTGAGCGGAATCCGCTGCCGACGAGGGGCGCGGCGTCTGGCGGGGTGGACAGCACCAACGCAGCTGTCAGCAGGTAAGGGAAGTGGCTGGTCGCGGCGGTCCAGGCGTCGTGGGTGGCGGCATCCAGCAGCAGCGGGCGCGCGCCAATCGCCTGGACTAATTCTCCGGTCAAGGCTAAGGCCGCCGGGCTGGTGCGTTCCAATGGCACGATGGCAAACGGAGCCTCGCGGTAGATGGCCGGGTCGGCGTTTTCGAGGCCGGAGGTTTCTTTGCCGCACATTGGGTGCCCGCCGATGGGGTCGAAGTTGGCGGGCAGGGCGTCCATCGCGGCGACGATTTCATTTTTGGTCGAGCACAGGTCGAGCACAATCGCCCGGGCGTTTGGGATGTCGCTTAAACGGCGCAGCAGGCTTAGGGTGGCGCGCACCGGGGCGGCGAAGATGACGAGATCGGCCAGGGGGACGATTTCCTCCATTTTAACGGAGGTGGCCTGCACCAAACCCAAATCCGCCGCTTTTTCAACCGTTTCGAGGTCAGCATCCACGCCAAAAAGCGCGGCGCATTGGCCGCGCAAGGCCTGGGCCAGGGAAGCTCCCATCAGACCCAGGCCAACGATGACGATACGGGTTTCTTTGAGTTTCAATTTGGTTATTCGACGTAGGTCAGCCAGTGTTCGTAGCGCGGGTCGCGGCCACGGATGGCATCATGGAATACTTTCTGGATGGCGCGGGTGACAGGGCCGCTGGTGCCATCGCCGATTTTGCGGAAGTCGATTTCGCGCAGGCCGATGACTTCGGCGGCGGTGCCGCAGACGAAGACTTCATCTGCCGCGTACAGGTGGTCGCGCGAGATGGGCTGTTCCTTGATGGTGTAGCCCAGCGGGGTGACGATGCTGAAAAGCGAATGGCGGGTGATACCTTCCAGGATTGGGGCGGTGGCGGGTGTGTAGATTTTACCGCGCCGGACGGTGAAAATGTTTTCGCCGGTGCATTCGGCCACATAACCCTGCGGGTCGAGCATGATTGCTTCTTCGAAGCCTAGGCGCACCGATTCGGTTTTGGCCAGGAAGGAGTTGACGTAGTTGCCCGCGACTTTCGATTTGGTCAGCATGATGTTCGGGTGATGGCGGGTGAAGGATGAGATGTTGGCGCGGATGCCTTTGGCCAGCGCATCTTCACCAAGATAGTTGCCCCATTCCCAGGCGGCAATCGCCAGGCTGCCCTTGCCCGAATCAACGTTCAGGTTCCAGCCGCCGCCATCCAGGTAGAGCAGTGGGCGGATGTAGCAATCGCCGAAGCCGTTGGCTTTGACCACCGCTTTGACGCCCTCGACGACATCCTGGGGGGTAAAGTCCAGGTTGCGGAAGCCGAAGATTTCAGCCGATTCAATCAGGCGTTCGGCATGGTCTTGCAAGCGGAAGACGGCCGGGCCTTTGTCCGTTTTGTAGGCGCGGATGCCCTCGAAGACGGCTGCCCCGTAGTGCAGGGCGGGTGTCAGGAAGTGGATGGTGGCTTTCTCGAACGGGACGAGTTCGCCGTTCATCCAGACGAATTTTGATTCCATTCCCATAATGATTTCTCCTTTGGATGATTTCGTTGGGGCACGGCGGGGGTTGAAGAGTTTTGGCCTTCTGGCGTCCGCCGTGCCCCTACGGTGATTACAAATGTGAGACAACCTCAGCGGTCATCTGTTTGGTGGTCAACTTCCCGCCCAAATCGGCGGTGCGCGCCCCATCCGTGATGGCCTGGTCGATAGCTTTTTCGATGGCGGCGGCTTCGGTTTCAAGGCCGAAGGAGTGGCGCAGCATCATGGCGGACGAGAGAATTGTGCCAATCGGGTTGGCGATGCCTTTGCCGGCAATATCCGGCGCGGAGCCGTGAATCGGTTCATAGAGGCCGTTTTTGCCAGCGCCCAGACTGGCGGAGGGCAACATGCCCATCGAACCGGCCAAAACGCTGGCTTCGTCGGTCAGGATGTCGCCGAACATGTTTTCGGTGACGATAACATCCATCCAGGCTGGGCCGGTGATCAGGCGCATCGAGGCGGTATCGACCAGGGTGTGCTCGAGTTCGATGTCCGGGTTTTGCGCCCCGACCTGGACAGCGATCTGCCGCCACAGGCGCGAGGATTCGAGCACGTTGGCCTTGTCGACCGAGGTGACTTTCTTCTTGCGGCCTTTGGCCAGGCTGAAAGCCAGTTCCATCACCCGGCGGATTTCGTAATCGTAGTATTCAAGAGTGTCAACCGCTCGTTCGCGGCCATCTTTGATGTCGCGGCCTTTGGGCCAGCCGAAGTACAAACCGCCGGTCAGTTCACGGATAACGAGGATATCGACGCCTTTGAGTTTTTCCGGCTTGAGCGGCGACGAATCAATCAGCGCCGGGTGGACTTTGACCGGGCGCAGGTTGGCGAAAACGCCCAACCCTTTGCGCAGGGCCAAAAGTCCGCGCTCGGGGCGGTCTTTGGCTTTGGGGTCGTCCCACTTTGGCCCGCCGACCGCGCCGAGCAGCACGGCATCGGCAGACTGGCAATCGGCCAGGGTTTCATCGGTCAGCGAACTGCCGTATTTGTCGATGGAGCAGCCGCCCATCAGGCGCTCGGCAAAGTTGAAGCTGTGTCCGTATTTGCTGGCGATGGTTTCGAGCACGGTCACGGTTTCCGCGATGATTTCCGGGCCGATCCCGTCGCCGGGGAGCAGGGTTATGTTGTAATTCATAAATTCTCCAGATTTCGTGATTTTTTGATTTGGTGATTTAGCGAATTAATCCAGTGGTGAGTTCGCCAACGACCTTATCGAGAAATCACCCAATTGTAAAATCCAAAAATAATCAATGAGCGATCAACAGCCCATACTCGATAGAATCGACCAGGGCTTTCCAACTGGCTTCGATGATGTTGGCGCTTGCACCGACGGTGCTCCAGCGTTTGGTGCCGTTTTGGGTGTCGATCAAAACGCGGGTAACGGCTTCGGTGCCGTTTTCCGAGTCGAGGATACGGACTTTGTAATCGGCCAGGTGGAACAGGCCAAGCTGCGGGTAAGTCGGGGCCAGGGCTTTGCGCAGGGCCAGGTCGAGAGCGTTGACCGGACCATTGCCCTCGGCGGCGGTGTGCAAAACTTCCCCATTAACCCGCACTTTGACCATGGCCTCGGCGAAAATGCCGCGTCCTGAGCGGTGTTCGACATTGACGAAGAAATCGATCAGTTCAAAGGGCGGTTTGTAATACATTTCCTGGCGTTTGAGCATCATCGCCACCGAAGCCTCGGCGGCCTCGAACGAAAATCCGCGCGATTCGAGTTCCTTGATCTCGTTCAACACCGGGACAACTTCCTCGCCCTCGACCTCGACGCCGTGTTCTTCGGCTTTGCTAAGCAGGTTGCCGCGCCCCGAAAGGTCTGAAACCACGACCCGCATCTTGTTGCCGACAGTTTCGGGCGTGATATGTTGATACGATTGGGCCGAGCGGCGCATGGCGGCGACATGCACGCCGCCCTTGTGGGCAAAGGCGCTTTTCCCAACGTACGGTTGGTGGTCGTTGGGGGTGATGTTGGCAACTTCGGCCACAAAATGGGAAAGATCGGTCAGCTTGGCCAGGCCGCCTTCCGGCAGGCAGGTATGGCCCATTTTAAGTTCCAGGTCGGCCATGATTGAGACCAGGTTGGCGTTGCCGCAGCGTTCGCCTACCCCATTGATGGTTCCCTGCACCTGGATGGCGCCCTCGCGCACGGCTGCCAGCGAGTTGATCACGGCGCAGTCGCCGTCGTTGTGGGTGTGGATGCCGAACGGGTGCTGGATCGAGGCTTTCATCTCGCGGAGGATTTCTTCCACTTCCCAGGGCATGGTCCCGCCGTTGGTGTCGCACAGCACGACCGTTTCGGCCCCGCCGCGGATGGCGGCCTTGAGCGTTTCGAGGGCGTAGGCGCTGTCGGCTTTGTAGCCGTCGAAGAAATGTTCGGCGTCGTAGATAACCCGCCGTCCCTGGCCGCGCAGGTAAGCGACCGACTGCTCGATAATCCGCAGGTTGTCTTCGGGCGTGGTTTTGAGCACCTCGAGCACATGCAGCATCCAGGTTTTGCCGAAGATGGTACAGACCGGTGCGCCGGAATCGAGCAGGGCCTGGATGTTGGCGTCATCCTCCGGGCCGCCTTTGACCCGGCAGGTGGAGCCAAAGGCCGTAATTTTGGCGTTTTTCCATTCCATCTCGCG
The DNA here is from genome assembly GCA_023459215.1 of Chloroflexota bacterium. Classification (GTDB taxonomy): domain Bacteria; phylum Chloroflexota; class Anaerolineae; order Anaerolineales; family Villigracilaceae; genus UBA8950. The sequence continues at coordinate 15,330 of JAEWVF010000082.1, read as the reverse complement.
GGCGCGCTCGAAGAATTCAACATCTTTGGGGTTCGACCCCGGCCAGCCGCCCTCGATGAAGGCCACACCCAACTCATCCAGCTTGCGCGCGATGCGGATTTTGTCGCTGGCGGATAGGTTGAAGCCTTCGCTTTGGGTCCCATCGCGCAGGGTGGTGTCGTAGATTTGGATATTCATAGTTTTTTGTAATTGGTGACTGGTAATTGGTTCTTAGTAATTGGTGTAGCGGCGACCGCCAATTACCAATTCCCTAATTACCAATTACCCATTTACCGATTTTCGTATGCCGCAATTTTCTCTTCGAAACTCAAGATGTAGCCGAGTTCGTCCACGCCTTTGAGCAGGCAGGCTTTTGAGAACGGGTCGATCGGAAACGAAACGCTGTGTCCGTTGGGCAGGTTGACTGCCTGGGTTGCCAGGTCGATGCTGACTTCGGCATTCGGCACTTCCTCGACCAGATCGAAGAGCATTTTGTGGGTTTCGATGTCCACAATGACCGGCAGCAGTCCGTTTTTCAGGGCGTTGTTGCGGAAAATATCGGCGAAGGAGGTGCTGATGACGGCCCGGAATCCGTAACCGGTCAGCGCCCAGGGGGCGTGCTCGCGGGACGAACCGCAGCCGAAGTTGTCTCCCGCCAAAAGGACTTGTTTCCCGGCGGCTTCGGGCTTATTGAGCACAAAATCGGCTTTGGGCGAGCCGTCGGCGTTGTAGCGCCAGTCGGCGAACAGGTTGTCCCCCATCCCATTCTTGTCGGTCGCTTTCAGGAAGCGGGCCGGGATGATTTGGTCGGTGTCGATGTCATTAACCGGCAATGGGACAATGCCGGAGGTTAGTTGGGTGAATTGAGCCATGAGTTTTCCAATTTTGCCTGTCATTTCGAACCGCGCAGCGGTGAGAAATCTTTAGAGACGTAAGAAGATTTCTCGGTCGCCGCAAGGCGGCTTCCTCGAAATGACAAGGTGATGAATTTATGAAACGCTGCGCGGGTCTGTCACCACTCCGGTAACGGCAGTGGCGGCGGCGGTTAGCGGGGAGGCCAGGAAGGTGCGTCCGCCTTTGCCCTGGCGACCCTCGAAATTGCGGTTGCTGGTGCTGACGGCATATTGGCCGGGTTCGAGCTGGTCACCGTTCATCGCAATACACATCGAGCAGCCCGCTTCGCGCCATTCGGCCCCGGCTTGCTTGAAAATCTCGTCCAGCCCTTCGGCTTCGGCCTGGCGTTTGACCATTCCGGAGCCTGGGACGACCAGTACGCGCAGGCCATCGGCCACTTTCTTGCCTTGCAGGTAGGCTGCCGCCTGGCGCAGGTCGGAAATGCGTGAGTTGGTGCAGGAACCGATGAAGACCACATCCACCTTTTTGCCGAGCAGGCTCTCGCCGGCGTACAGCCCCATGTAGGCCAGTGCTTTGCGCAGGGCCAGGCGGGCGTTCTCATCGTCGAAATGGTCGGGGTCGGGGACGCGGCCGGTGATGGACATGCCCATGCCGGGATTGGTGCCGTAAGTAATCATCGGCTCCAGTTCGTCAGCGTTGATGACGACGGTTTTATCGTAGACCGCGCCTTCGTCGCTGGGCAGGGTCTTCCACTCGGCAACGGCTTTGTCCCAGTCCACGCCCTTGGGGGCGAATTCGCGGCCCTTGATGTATTCAAAAGTTGTTTCGTCCGGGGCAATCAGCCCGGCGCGCGCGCCGCCTTCGATCGACATGTTGCAGATGGTCATGCGTTCTTCCATGCTCAAATTGCGGATGGCTTCGCCGGTGTACTCGAAGACGTGACCCGTCCCGCCGCCGATGCCGATTTTGGCAATCAGGGCCAGGATGATGTCTTTGGCGGTTACGCCGGGTTTGAGCTTGCCGGTCACGCGCACTTCGTAGGTTTTGGGCTGGCGTTGGAGCAGGCACTGCGTCGCCAGGACGTGTTCCACTTCGCTTGTGCCGATGCCGAAGGCCAGCGCGCCAAACGCGCCATGCGTGGCGGTGTGGCTGTCGCCGCAAACGATGGTCATGCCGGGCTGGGTGAAACCCAGTTCCGGGCCAATGACGTGGACGATGCCCTGTTTGTCGTTGCCCATGCCGTAGAGCGGGATGCCGAACTCGGTGCAGTTATCGGTCAACTGCTGGAGCTGGGACTTGGCCGCCAGATCGGCATAAGCGAGGCGCCCAAACGGGTCGGATGGATTGTCCGTCCTGGTTGGGATGCCGTGATCCATGGTGGCGACCGTCTTGAGCGGCTGGCGGACCTTCAATCCGCGCGCCCGTAATCCGGTAAAAGCCTGCGGTGAAGTCACCTCGTGGACGAGGTGCAGGTCGATGTATAAAACCGCCGGGGAATCCGGCTCCTGGGCGACGATGTGTTTTTCCCAGATTTTTTGGAATAGAGTTTTTGGCATGGCCTATCTCACGTCAGAGAGATCCCAGCCGCCGGGCATGGTGCGCAGACTTTCGAGATGCTCGGCGAACCATTCGGCGTGCGGGTCGTTTTGTTTGGGTTTGTTGGCGCGCGCCGGGCTGATGCCGGCTAATTCGGACATATCCCATCCACCGGGGATGGTGCGGGGTTCATGGTGGTCAAAGCTGATTTCTTCAGGGGCGGTCATGATGGTTCTCCTGTTGAGGTAGATAATTCTAGAATAGAGATTGGTAATTTAACGTCCGTTACTTTCCGTGAGTCCGTGACAGAGTCCGTTGTCAGGCCTTTTCCTCATACGTCGAGAGCAGTAATTTATTCAATGCCGAGAGATAGGCCTTGGCGCTGGCGACGATGATATCGGTATCGGCGCCGTAGCCGCCAAAAGTGCGGTGGCGGGCGTCTTCGGTTTGCGGCGAGGTGCGGGTGGTCGTATTGCCGTTTTCAGCCTGCAAGCGGACGGTCACTTCGCCGAGAGCGTCGATGCCCTCGGTCACGGCATGGACGTTGAACTCGAGCAGTTTGCTTTTGGCCTTGACAACCATATCGATGGCCTTGTAAATGGCGTCCACCGGGCCGGTGCCTACCGCAGGCTGGATGTGGACCTGTCCATCCGGGCCGCGCAGGCGCACGGTTGCGGTGGGCATGCCCATCGTCCCGCAAGCGACCTGTAACCCATCCAGGCTGAAAACTTCGTTGGCCTGATAAACCTGATCCTCGACCAGCGCCTCCAGATCGGCATCAGTGATGGTCTTTTTCTTGTCGGCCAGTTCCTTGAAGCGTTCGAAAATCGTGCCCAGGTCATCGGGACTGAACTCGTAGCCCATTTCTTGCAAATGGACTTTGAGCGCGTGCCGCCCGGAGTGTTTGCCCAGCACCAGTTTCGAGCGGCTCAGGCCAACCGTTTCGGGGGTCATGATTTCGTAAGTTTGGTGGTTCTTGAGCATCCCATCCTGGTGGATGCCGGCCTCGTGGGCGAAGGCATTTGCCCCAACGATGGCCTTGTTCGGCTGAACGTTCATGCCGGTGTAGTTGCTGACCAGTTTGCTGACGCGAGTGATCTGGGTCGTGTCGATGCCGGTCGTGCAGCCATAGGTATTCGGGCGGGTCTTGAGCGCCATAACGATTTCTTCCATGGCGGTGTTACCGGCCCGTTCACCGATGCCATTGATGGTCACTTCGGCCTGGCGCGCCCCGGCCTGGATTCCAGCCAGAGTGTTGGCGGTGGCCAGTCCCAGGTCGTTGTGGCAATGCACCGAAACGGTGATTCCCTCGTGCATACCGGGAGTCTTCTTGATAATCCCGTCGATTAACGCGCCAAACTCTTCCGGCGTCGTATAGCCAACGGTGTCGGGGATGTTCAGGGTGGTTGCTCCAGCGCGGATGGCTTCGCCCAGCACCACATACAGGAATTCGGGGTCGGAGCGGCCGCCGTCTTCGGGGCTGAATTCGACATCCTCGCATAGGCTGCGAGCGTAGCTGACCATTTTGTAAACCTGGTCGACCACTTCTTCGGGGTCCATCTTCAATTTATATTTCATGTGGATGGGCGAAGTGGCCAGGAAGGTGTGGATGCGCGGATGTTTGGCGTGGCGGACGGCTTCCCAGGATGCGTCGATGTCGTTTTTGGTGGCCCTGGCCAGCCCGCAGATGACCGGCGCTTTCGACCCGTCGCCGGGGTTGCCCACCTCGACTGCGATCCGGCGAACGGCTTCCAGGTCATCCGGCGAAGCGGCGGGAAACCCGGCCTCGATCACATCCACGCCCAGACGGGCCAGATTGCGGGCTACTTCCAGTTTTTCTGCCGAGGTCATCGTTGCGCCAGGGGACTGCTCGCCGTCGCGCAGGGTGGTATCGAAGATTTTTACATAATTAGACATAAGTTGCTCCGTTCCAGATGATGAGTGAAACGTAAAGTCTGAGTTACGTTTCACTCATCACGTTTTATGCTCTTACTTTTTCCAGTTTTCCGGTCTCAGCGAGCGCACCGCTGCTCCGGCCTGCCACATCTCTGATTCGTGGATGGCGCGCAGTTCTTCTTCCAGTTTGGCGCGGTAATCAGGGCGGCTGTTGGCCTCGAGGGTGATGCGGGCCTCGTTGCCGGTCACCACGCTCTGATACAGGTCGCTGAAGACGGGCGCAACCGCATCGCGGAATTTGTCCTTCCAGTCCAGCGCGCCGCGTTGGGCAGTGGTCGAGCAGTTGGCATACATCCAATCCATGCCGTTTTGTCCAACCAGGCGGATGAGCGACTGGGTCAGTTCTTCGACGGTTTCGTTGAAGGCTTCGCTTGGGCTGTGGCCGTTGGCGCGCAGGGTGTTGTACTGGGCTTCCATCACGCCTGCCAGCGCGCCCATCAGGATTCCGCGCTCGCCGGTCAGGTCGCTGTAAACTTCTTTTTCGAAGGTGGTGGGGAAGAGATACCCCGCGCCGATGGCGATGCCCAGGGCAACGGTGCGCTCCATCGCGCGGCCAGTCGCATCCTGGTGGACGGCGAAGCTGGCGTTGATGCCGGAACCGTCCAGGAAGTTAACGCGCACACTGCGCCCGGAGCCTTTCGGCGCAACCAGGGCCACATCGACATGCGGAGGCGGGACAACGCCAGTGTCATCCTTGAACGTGACCGAGAATCCGTGCGAGAAGTAGAGCATGTCGCCCTCGTTGAGTGTCTCGACGATCTTGGGCCACTGGCTACGCTGGCCGGCGTCCGAAAGCAGGTACTGGATAACGGTGCCGCGTTCCGCCGCTTCTTCAACGGGGAAAAGCGTTTCGCCCGGAACCCAGCCGTCGGCGACGGCCTTGTCCCAGTTGGATGTCCCTTCGCGTTGTCCGACGATGACGTTGATGCCGTTATCGCGCATGTTCATCGCCTGGGCCGGGCCTTGCACACCGTAGCCAAGCACGGCCACCACTTCGTTTTTCAATACTTCACGCGCCTTTTCAAGCGGGAATTCTTCGCGGGTAACAACTTCTTCAACAGTGCCGCCAAAATTAATTTTTGCCATGATTTCTTTCTCCTTGGTTTATTTGAGTTCCGAAGTCAGAATGCGGCCCGAAGAATGGGGTTTCGCATTCTGCATTTTTTTAGTATTCTGCCAACCCCGAGGGGTCATCGTGATTCCAGCCATTACCGTTTGCGCCGGGGGTGCGGCGGATGCCGGAGTTTGCGCCGCGTGTCATCGAAACCTGGCCGGTGCGCACCATCTCGGCGATACCGATTGGCCGCAGCAGTTCGATCATGCCCTCGATTTTTTCCTCGGTGCCGGTGATTTCAACGATGACCGAATCGGCAGCCACATCCACGATGCGGGCGCGGAAAATTTCAGCCAGGTTATTAACCTCGGCGCGTTTCTCGGGGCCGACTTGCACTTTGATCAGGGCCAGGTCGCGGGTGACGGCGGGCTGGTGGGTGACATCCTGCACATCGATCACGTTGACCAGCTTGTACAGGTTGGCTTCGATCTTGTGGGCATCGACATCGCCGTTGGCGCAATCGACAACGATGGTCATGCGCGAAACTTCCGGTTTTTCGGTGCGACCAACCGCCAGCGATTCGATGTTGAAATTGCGGCGGCGGAACAGGGACGCCACCCGGTTCAACACGCCGGGTTTGTTTTCTACAAGGGTGATGAATGTATATTGCATGATTTCCTCTCTAGAACTATGCCTGTCGTGCGGGCCTGCGAATCATCTGGTCGAGCGCCGCGCCTGCTGGAACCATCGGGTAAACCGCATCTTCTTTTTCCACGCGGAATTCGAGCACGACCGGGCCGGGGGTTATGCGCGCCCATTCGATGGCTTCGGCCACTTCCTCGCGGGTGGTTACGCAGCGGGCTGGGATGCCGTGCGCTTCAGCCAGCTTGACGAAATCCGGGCTGAGCATGTTGACGGCGGAATAACGCTTTTCAAAGAAAAATTCCTGCCATTGGCGCACCATGCCGAGGAAGTTGTTGTTCATAATGGCAACCTTGACGTTTGCGCCTTCCTGGACGGCTGTCGAGAGTTCGCAGGCGGTCATTTGGAAGCCGCCATCGCCGGCTACTGCCCAAATTTCCTGATCCTTTTTGGCAAACCAGGCCCCAATCGCCGAAGGCAGGCCAAAGCCCATCGTTCCCGCGCCACCGGATGTGATCCAGCGGTTGGGTTTGTCGAGGTGGTAATACTGGGCGGTCCACATTTGGTGCTGGCCGACATCGGTGGTGACAATTGCGCCGCCGCCGGTGGCCTTCCAGATGTCGCTGACCAGGTGGGCGACATACAGTTTGCCATCTTCGGGCCAGGACATGATGCTGCGGGCATCGCCCTCATCGCGCCAGGCATGAATTTGTCCAATCCATTCATCGTGTTCGTATTCATCGACCATGGGCACCAGGTCGGTCAGGACGGTTTTCAGGTCGCCAACCAGCGGAACATCGACGGCCACGTTTTTGTGGACTTCGGACGGGTCGATTTCGATGTGGATTTTCTTGGCTTTGGGCGCGTAGGTTTTCAGTGTGCCGGTCACGCGGTCATCGAAACGCATCCCGAAGGCCAGGATCAGGTCAGAATTCTGGATGGCCAGGTTGGTGTGGGCTTCGCCGTGCATGCCCATCATCCCCAGGCTGAGCGGGTGCGAGGCCGGGAAAGCACCCAACCCGAGCAGGGTGCTGGCGACCGGGGTCTGGGTCTTGATGGCGAAGTGCTGCAAAACTTCTTCGGCCTGCGACATGATGACACCGTGCCCGCACAGGATGACCGGGCGCTGGGCCTGCTCAATCAGCCGGACCGCTTTTTCGAGATCGACTTTGGGCGCATGGGAGGGCGGCTGGTAGCCGGGCAGTTTGACATCTTCGGGGTAGACAAATTCGGCCTGTTCAATCTGCGCATTTTTGCAGATGTCGATCAGCACCGGGCCGGGCCGTCCGCTGCGGGCGATGTAGAACGCTTCGCGCACAACTTCGGCAATTTCGTCGGCGCGGGTGACGAGGTAATTGTGCTTGGTGATTGGCAGAGTGATGCCGGTTACATCCACTTCCTGGAAGGCGTCGCCGCCAATCAGGTGCGCGGCCACCTGACCGGTAATAAAAACCACCGGGGAAGAATCCATCATGGCCGTGGCAATGCCGGTGACCAGGTTGGTTGCTCCAGGGCCGGATGTGCCCATCGCCACTCCGACTTTGCCCGAGGCGCGCGCATAACCATCGGCCATGTGGGCCGCACCCTGCTCATGCCGCACCAGCACATGGTGAATCGGATAACTCAGCATGGCATCATAAATCGGCATATTGGCTCCGCCGGGATAGCCAAAGACCACTTCCACACCCTCGCGCACCACACATTCCCATAAAATTTCAGCACCAGTCTTTTTCATATTCTCTCCTGAAATAAATTCGTTGTCCGGTTTTCTTGTCTTGCGGTTTACCTTTTATTTTTCGTCCGTGATTCCGTTATGAAGTCCGTTCTTAAAAATCCGTTGCAAGTACTGCACCCGTATCCGCGCTGGTGACAAAATGGGCGTAGCGTTTCAACCATTTGCTGTTTGCCCTGGATTTGAAAGGCGGCAGGGCGGCCAATCTTTTTTGGATTTCTTCATCTGTCAGGCGCACGTTTAATGTGCGAGCCATCAAGTCCAATTCGATCATGTCCCCTGGGCGGAGGGCTGCGATCGGACCACCCGCAGCCGCTTCCGGCGATACATGTCCGATGCAGGCCCCGCGCGTCCCGCCGCTAAAACGACCATCGGTGATCAGGGCTACTTTGTCGCCCAGACCCATACCCATGATTGCGGAAGTCGGTGAGAGCATTTCCTGCATCCCCGGCCCGCCGCGCGGTCCCTCGTAGCGGATCACAACCACATCCCCGGCCTGGACTTCGCGCGCCAGGATGCCTTTGATGGCTTCATCCTGCGATTCGTAAATGCGCGCCGGCCCGGCAAACTTGATCATCGAATGGCCCACGCCGCCGGTTTTGACGACCGAGCCGTTCGGGGCCAGGTTGCCGAACAGCACCGACAGCCCGCCATGGATCGAGTGTGGATTATCGAAGCGGCGGATGACTTCATCATCTTTGATTTCCGCGCCCCGAATCGATTCGCCCAGGCTGACACCCGAAACGGTAATCCGCTCGAAGTGCAGCGAATTTGTCCCGCGCTGGACTTCGTTCAGGATGGCTGGAATGCCTCCGGCGCGGTGAACATCTTCCATGTGCCATTTGCCCGAGGGGGAAACCTTGCACAGGTGCGGAACCCGGTCAGAAACCTGGTTGATGCGTTCCATCGGGTAGTCCAGTCCGGCTTCGTTGGCGATGGCAAGGGTATGCAGCACGGTGTTGGTTGAACCGCCCATGGCCATATCCAGCGCGAAGGCATCGTCCAGCGCCTCGGCGGTGATGATGTCGCGCGGCTTGATCTGACGTTCGATCAAATCCATGATGCGCCCGGCAGCTTTTTGCGCCAATTCTTCGCGCTCAGGGGTTTTTGCCAGGGCCGAGCCGTTGTAGGGCAGCGCCAGGCCGAGCACTTCCATCAGGCAGTTCATTGAATTGGCGGTAAACATCCCGGAGCAGGAGCCGCAGGATGGACAGGCAAAGTCTTCGAGGGTTTTCAGGCGCGCCGCATCGATCTTCCCGCTGGCATAAGCGCCAACGCCTTCAAAGACTGAGATCAAATCGATTTTTTCGCCGTCCGGGGTGCGGCCAGCAGCCATCGGCCCGCCCGATATAAAAATCGCCGGGATGTTGACCCTGGCCGCAGCCATCAACATACCCGGAACGATTTTGTCGCAGTTGGGAATGCACACCATTCCATCGAACTGGTGTGCTTCCATCATCGTCTCCACGCAATCGGCGATCAGTTCGCGCGAAGGCAGGGAGAATTTCATCCCTGAGTGTCCCATGGCGATGCCATCATCCACGCCGATGGTATTGAATTGAAACGGAACCGCTCCCGCGGCGCGCACGGCTTCCTTGACCAACTTCCCAAATGCCTGTAAATGAACATGACCGGGAACAATATCCACATACGAATTAACAATCGCCACAAACGGTTTATCCATATCAGCATCGGTAACGCCGGTGGCTTTGAGTAAGGCCCTGTGCGGGGCGCGCTCAAAACCAGATTTGATCGTCGAAGAACGCATAGATTAAGACTCCTGAAAAAGTGATAAAAAAACCGCCCGTTGTGATTGGGCGGCTTTCATTTTGCCTGATTGTGTGCTCGATTTGAGCCACTATCCTTGCGCCATTCCAACCACCATCGTTCTCTCCCGCTTAAGCAGGAGGACGGTAATCAAAATAACTACAAGGATAAATAAAGAGAATAGGTTCATGGTTTCCTGAAATTTCTTAAGAAAAGAGCCGCCCCTTTTCGGTTGGGCGGCTCTGGTTATTCCTACGCTGTCTCAGCGCGTTTTTGCCTTCCCAACCGAAAAAGTGTTCTCAAGGACGACACCCAGGAGAACTACCAGAATAATGACGATAAGGGACAGGCTGTAAACGTTTTCCATAATTCGCCCGATGATAAGGTTTAGACAACTTCCTGTCAATTTCGCTTGGCGAAAATTTATGCTTTCTTTATGCTGCGCTTTTTTCGGCGAAGATATAGCGTGCTACGGTGAAGCCCAGGGTGACCAGGTTTTCGCCCAGGTGAATGCTGACCGTCTGATTGAAAGGCAGGATTTCACCGACCGTAGCTTTTGCGCCAGGAGTCATGCGTTTTTCTTCGAGAAAGGCCAGCAGCGGCGGATTTTCCTCGGCCAACTCGTGGATGCGGCGGATGGTGATTTTATCGCCGCTGGCGAGTTGGGTCAGCGGGATCCAGGCGGCTACTGCGGCTTCGCACCCCGGCAGCGGGTTGCCATGCGGACAGGTTTGCGGTCGTCCCAACTCTTCGTACACAGCCGCCTCGGCTTCGGGCGAAATGGCGTGTTCGAGGTTGTGGGCCTCGCCGTGCAGTTTCGACCAGGGCAGCATCTTGAGCATCATCCACTCCATCAGCATGTGACGGCGCATCACGTCTTTGGCCGCATCCCAGCCATGCGACGTCAGGTGGGTGCCGTGTTCATCCATCGTGATCAGGCCATCGCGGGCCATGCGTTTCATCGTGTTGGTGACGGTTGGCGGGGTAACACCCAATAATTCGGCCAGGCGGGCGCCGACAATTGGTTCGCCATCCCGCTCGAGTACATAGATTAACGAGAGGTAATCCTCAATGGTTTGGCTGTGTTTAATGGGTTCCATTTTGTCTACCTTTTCTGTTACATTTATCCATTTGCACATAAGCAAAAAGGATTTATACTAATTATGGAAGTTAGCAAATACTAATAAAAATGTACGTTGTGGAATAATTATAACCGCCTTCTTCCAGGCATAAGGAGAAAAAATGACTTTCAAAGATTCTGTGATGTCTCTGGCAGAAATTAACGCCGGTGAGAGCGCTTTTGTGCTCGATTTTTCGAACGGGCACAGCATCGCTGGGCGATTGACATCGCTTGGTTTTACCCCTGGGGTTGAAGTTCAGATGACTCAGAATTTCGGGCGCGGCCCGTTAATCGTCACTGTGCGCGGCACCAGGGTTGCACTGGGGCGCGGTGAGGCCGCAAAAATTAGCGTGGAGAGGAAGCAGAAATGAGCGCGGAATGTCACCCGGCGGCCCCGGTTGTCAGCCCTAAAACCAAGCGAACTGGCTTGCCAATGATTGCTCTGGCCGGCCAGCCCAATATGGGCAAATCCACCCTGTTCAACCTTTTGACCGGTTTGAACCAGCATGTCGGCAACTGGCCTGGCAAAACGGTCGAACGCCGCGAGGGCAATTTCAGCATGGATGGCCGCGAATATAACCTGGTCGATTTGCCGGGAACCTATAGCCTGACCGCCAATTCGCCCGAGGAAGTGATTGCGCGTGAGTTCATCCTGCGCGAAAGCCCGGATGTGGTCGTGGCGGTTGTCAGCGCGGCCAACCTGGAGCGCAGCTTGTATCTTGTTTCGGAACTGATCTGCCTGCCGGTGCGGCTGGTGGTGGCGCTCAATATGATGGATGTGGCCGCCAGCGAGGGCTTAACCGTCGAGCCGGAGGTGTTGGAGGCAGCCCTGGGTGTGCCGGTGGTGCCGATAACGGCGACCAAGGCCCAGGGGATTCGCGAACTGCTTTATATCGTCCGCAAGATGCTGGATGGCAAAATCCAGTACCAGCCGCGTCTCCCTGAAATCCGGGCTGACCATCAAAGCGCGTTGGGCGAGGTGCTGGAATTGATCGAGGCCCATGTGCCTCAGCCTTATCCGGCGGATTGGATGGCCCTGAAACTGCTCGAAGGCGATGTGGAGGTGACCGGCGCGATGCAGTCTGCCTTGCCCGCGGAGAAGTGGCAGGCGGTTCATGCCATCCTGGTGCAGCACGACGATGCCATGCTGGCGGTCGCTTCCGGGCGTTATGAGTGGATTGGGCGCATGGTGCGGGCAGCGGTGGCGCGGCCCAAGCTGGGCCAGATCAGCCTGACCGAACGCCTGGATCGTGTAGCAGCTCATCCGGTCGGCGGCTTGTTTGTTTTGGCGGGCATCCTGGGTCTGGTTTTCTGGCTGACTTTCACGGTCGGCGCTCCCCTGCAAGAATGGCTGGATGTGGTTGTGGTCGGCGGGTTGGCCGAGATGGCTTCGGCGGCCCTGGCGGGTGCGCCCTGGTGGGCGCAAGGTCTGGTCGTGGATGGCATCATCGGCGGTGTTGGCTCGGTGCTGACTTTCCTGCCGATCCTGGTGATTTTCTTTGCGGCTTTTGGCTTGCTCGAAGATGTTGGCTACATGGCCCGTGCGGCCTATGTGATGGACAACCTGATGCACCTGATGGGCCTGCACGGCAAGTCTTTCCTGCCGCTTTTTCTTGGTTTTGGCTGCAACGTGCCCTCGATTATGGGCACACGCGTGATCGATTCCTGGCCGGCGCGCCTGCTGACGATTTTGATTGCGCCGCTGGTGCCTTGCACGGCGCGCATGGCGGTGGTGGCCTTCCTGGCCCCGGCCTTTTTCGGGGCCAATGCCCTGTGGGTCACCTGGGGCTTGGTGCTGTTTTCGCTGCTAACCCTGGTCGGGCTTGGGACGGTGCTTAATCGGGTGATTTTTAAGGGCCAGCGTTCGGCCTTTATCATGGAGATGCCGCTTTATCACATCCCGAATTGGCGCACGGTGGGGTTGCTGGTCTGGCAGCGGGCGATGTCGTTTGTCAAGAAGGCCGGAACGGTCATCTTGTTCATTTCGGTCGTGATTTGGGCGTTGTCGGTTTTACCTGGCGGTGAAATCGAGACCAGCTACCTGGCCCAATTCGGCAAGTTTTTCGAGCCGGTCGGGCGCTTGATGGGCTTTGACTGGCGGTTGACGGTGGCGCTGCTGACCACCTTCCCGGCCAAGGAGAATGCGATTGCGACCTTGGGTGTGCTTTTTGGCGGAGCTAATGAGGCCGGCCTGGCGACGGTGCTGACCCAGACCTTCTCGACCGCGACGGCGATTTCCTTCCTGGCGGTGACGATGCTCTTTATTCCCTGCCTGGCAACCGTGGCGGTCATCAAACAGGAAACCAATTCGTGGCGCTGGACGCTGGCCAATATCGGCATGTTCCTGGCGATTTCAATCTTGGGCGGTATGCTGGTTTACAACGGCGCGCTCTGGCTGGGGCTGTAAGATGCTCGAGAGATTGATGAATGAAATCCGCGCGGGCGGCCCATTGGAAGCTTCGCAGTTGGCAGCCCGGCTCGATACCACCCCGCAGATGGTCGAGGCGATGCTGGAGCATCTGCGCCAGTTGGGTTTGCTGCGCGCCTACGAAAATACTTCGTGCTCAGATGCCTGCCAGGCTTGCAGCCTGAAAGGTTTCTGCGACCCAAACACAAAGCGTTCCAGCTTGCAGTTGTGGCGCTATGACGAGTGATTAAACCTGCCCCCATTTGACACAACCTGGAAAAACAACCTGGAAAAGCGTAAGCGCCCTTCCAGGTTGTTTTTTTAAGAGTTTTCCGGGTTGGCCCCTGGCTATTCATGCAGCAGCCATGGGCAAATTCGCCGTTCCAGCCAGTCCACACTGAAATACATCCCCAGCCCGAGCAGGGACATCGCAGCCACCCCGGCATACATGGCAGGATAGTTGAATAGGGTGCTGCCTTGGAAGTAGATGTATTGTCCCAGCCCGAGGCGGGTGGCCGACATTTCAGCGATATACAGAACCGCAACGGCTGTGCCAACCGATTGGCGCAGTGCCGTCAGAATGGCCGGCAGGCTGGCGGGCAGGTATACAAAGCGAAAGAGCGCGCGCCGTCCGGCCCCCAGGCTGCGCACCGATTGAATCAACTCCGGGCGAAGGTTGGCGGCTTGGTCCCGAACCAATACCAGGATTTGAAAAAACAAAATGATGAAGATGATGACAATCTTGGATGCATCACCCAAGCCAAAGAAGAGCAGGATAATGGGCGTAAAAACAACTTTGGGGATGGGATACACCAGGTAGATAAGCGGCGCGAACAGGCGGTTCAAGCGTTTTGATTGCCCGATAATCAGTCCGGCAGGAGCAGCCGTCAGGATGGCCAGCGCTGTTCCCGCCAGCACCCGCCACAGGCTGACGAGGAAATGATGGAACAGGGTTGCGCCGCCCAGATATGCCCCGGCAAGTCTGGAAATTTCTTCGGGGAAAGTTTTAGGCGAGAAAAGCAGTTCAAACCGAATCGATGCTGAAGTTTGAATCCAGTCCGTCCACCCTTTTTGTAAATCCTGCCAAAAGACAACCAGCACGCTGGATGGGGCAGGCAGGATGGGCAACCGGATTAGCCAGGAGGCCGCCTGCCAAATTGCCAGCAGGATAACGAAAGCAAATAACAAATCGCGGCGGCGGATTTTCATGGGCTTTTAACCCAGCCCCATTTTTTGACCGTAACGGCAAACCGTGACGTGGCATGAATCAGCGGACTGGAGAGCCTGGTCCGCGCCCCGGCATCTTGCAGCGCGGCTTTGAGCGTTTCTGCATTATGTAAATCTTGCTCCAGCACTGAAACGGCCCGCCCCAACTCGCGGACGGTATGAGCATCCGAGCCGGTTGTGCCAAGCAGGTGATGCTCATGGGCAAATTCGGCAGCGCGCTGGTTATAGCTGCTCAAGAAGCAGCGCGCATTGAAAACTTCGATGGCATCGACAAACGGAATAATTTCGAGTAAATCCTGCTCTTTCCAGCCGCGGCGCTCATCGAATGGATGAGATACGCTGATAAACGCACCCTGGTCACGTAGGCGGCGAATGGCTTCTCGCGGCTGAAGTTTTGCCGGAATCTCCTCGGAGACAAAAGCTGCCAGAATTTCTCCCTGGGTCGTCAGGATTTCCTCCCCAATAACGACCAGCTCAGGATCGATTTTTTTTGCTTCAATCGCCCCGCGTATCGTATTATGGTCGGTAACAACAAGGCGGTCGATCCCTTTCCTGCGTGCTGCTTGCACCAGCTTTAAGGGGGTGGTCAGGCTGTCTTTGGAGAAAATGGAATGGCAGTGGAACTCTAAAGTGAGCATTTAAAAACCTTGATAAACTGAGAGCGATTAATCTTCCAGCCCGCTCGGTTTTATATCTTTGACGTTGAGTTGCAGGATTGTGCGCCCGTTATATTCGTTTGTTTCGAGGGTATATATCAGATCGATGCGTTCGGGTAATTTCCCGGCCCAATCGCCGAGGCGGAAAGCAATCGCATCAAAAGTTACTTTGCCATCGCTCACGGTTAGTTTTAAATGTTTGGCATCCGCTCCAACGGCGCGATGGTTGACGACCCTTACCCTGCGCGAAACAAAGACCGCTCCAGGATTCCCGTATCCGGTTGGTTCGAGATAATCCAAGTAGCGCAACAGATCGGCGTTCATATCCGAGAGCGGAGCTTCCGCGTCAGCCAGGAGGCTGTGGCGCAGGTCTTTACCCTCCAATTCTTGCGCGGCAAT
>JAEWVF010000081.1 GCA_023459215.1 Chloroflexota bacterium | reverse complement strand
GCGGCGAAAAAGTCGAGTAGGTGGTCTGGGCCTGGACGTAGGGTTCGCTCTGGCGGATTTCGGCTTTGTCGTTGTAGGCGGCAGGCATGAAAGCGCGATAATACTCATAGGCGCGGTCGCCGTTTCCCAGCATGGTTTCGGCCATCACACCCCAGCCCTGGGTATGGTTGAAGATGCCAGCATTTTCCTTGATGCCGTTCAGGAACAAGACTGCGCGCATGACATCAAAGGGCGTTTTCTCGAAAGGCGGAGCCGAGAGCGCCAGCCCGTAAGGGGTCGCCAGTCGCTCTTTGACTGTCTGCATACATTTTTGGGCCTGTTCGGGGGTAGCCGCGCCGCTGATGACCGCCCAAACCTGGGTGTTGAGGTAAACCTGACCTTCTTCATAATCCTTGGTGCCGTAGACGGTACCATCGTCGCCGATGGCCCAGATGAACCACTCACCGTCCCAGCAGCTTTTTTGGATGCGCTCCCCGAGGATTTCGCGTTGAGCCAGCGCCCAGGCAGATTCGGTGACCTGACCGAGTAAATCGGCGATTTCGGCGTAGATTTGCAGGCCCAGATAGACCTGGAAGGCGACAAACAGGCTCTCGCCATAGTAACCGAGTTTGATGCAATCGTTCCAGTCGGCGGCCAGGCCGCAGGGCAGGCCGTTACGCCCGGTGCGCTCGAGGTTGAATTCCAGGGCGCGGCGTAGGTGGCCCAGGACAGTTGCTTCGCCTTGGTCGGCGTAAGGCAGGGTTTTGTTGTAGAACTCTACATCGCCGGTTTCCGCCACATAAGCGGGGATGGCGTTGAAGAACCACAGGCAGTCATCGGAGCGGAATTCTTCATCCGGGGGCGGGGCTTCATGGCCGGGCTTGTGGCTGAATGGCTTGATCACGGGGATGGCCCCGCCGTTGGCAACCTGGCCGGTGAGCATCAACTCCAACCGCTGGCGCGATTCCGCCGGAATGGTGGAGGTGACTCCGAGCACATCCTGGACTGAGTCGCGATAGCCCAGGCCATCGCGTTCGCCGTTGTAGACCAGGCTGGCAGCCCGCGACCAGGCAAAGGTGATCAGGGCATTGTAGGGCGCCCAGACATTCATCATTGAATCAAATTGCGGATCAGGAGTTTGAACAGTCAGCGCACCCAGTTTGGAGTGCCAGTCGGCTTTGAGCCGGAAAAGTTCCTGTGCGGCGCGTTCCAGGGAGCCAAATTCGGCCACCAGCGGCTGACCGACCAGTTCCGAGTCGCCGATGCCGAGCAGCACCAGAATTTCGCGACTTTCACCGGGCTGCAAATCCAACCGGGATTGTAATGTGCCGCAGGCGTTGTCGCCGTAAACATCGCTGTTGGTGGCTTGACCCTGCTCGACAACCAGCGGACGGTCATAGGAGCGGTAAGCGCCCAGGAAAGCCGCCCGGCTGGTGTCGTATCCAGCCAGCGGCGCGCCGATCAACGCCATCCACAGGCGGCGGCTGTGATCGTGATCGAGGTTGCCCTGCGGGTCGATGGGCATGTGTGGATTGCTGACCACGCTCAAAAGTCCGTTGCGCAGGCCGCCCTGAACAATAAACAGGGTGTATTGCAAATTGACCAGGTCCTGGTTTGTATTCCAGTCGTTGGCAAATTCGCAGTAGGTGAAAGCGGAAAGACTGCGCGGGCGCTCGCTGGTGTTGGTGACTTTCAGCTTCCAATACTCGAAGCGCTGGCCGAGCGGCACAAAGTAGGTTGCTTCAGCCTGGATTCCGCTATATTCAGATGAAATTGTGGTGTAAGCCGTGCCGTGCCGGCAGGTGGATTTGAACTGCTCGAGCGGTTTGCCGACCGGCTGCCAGGAGACCGACCAGAAATCCTTGCTCTCATGATCGTGGATGTAAAAGTAGCGTCCTGGCTGATCCATGGGGATGCTGTTGAAGCGCAGGCGCAGGAAACGTCCCTGCGCGCCGGATTTGTAAAAGCCGTATCCGCCCGCGTTGTTGGTGATAATCGCGCCATAGCGGGTTGAACCGAGGTAGTTGCTCCATGAGCTGGGCGTATCGGGGCGGGTGATGACGTATTCTTTGGCCTGGTCATCGAAATAGCCGTATTGCATGGTGTTACCTCCAAAATGTAGGAAAAGTGATGATTGCTATTTTTTGACCGAACCAAGCGTGATTCCCTGGATGAAGTATTTTTACAGGAACGGGTAGATCAGCAGGATCGGTATCATAGCAATGAAAATTTTAGCAGCATTCAGGGTTTGATTCGAGATTTCGTTAAGTATCTATCCGAAAATTAGGAAAGGCTTGTCATGTCGAGCGGAGCGAGACATCTTTTTCCATTGGTAAAGATCTCTCAATCGCGGAAAAGCGCTCATCCGAGGTGACATGACCAGCAGATGTAATAATTTTGGATAGGTTCTTATACAATTAAATTTTTACTTTGTCAACTTGATTTTTGTCACTTTGTACAGTAAACAAAGCCATCTAAAGCGTTGATATTTTTGTTCGGTTTTTGTATAATAAAGATGTACATTGTAATACTTGCCCAAAACAAAGACGCATCCTTGCAAACATGGCGCTGCTCAAGGGGTGTTACCAGGTAATAAAAAGATTGGAGCATGCACAGATCCTATGCCACGGCCCATAAAAAAATCCACCAAACCTAATATTCGCGCGGTTGCCGAACTGGCGCAGCTCTCACCGACCACCGTCTCTTTGGCCTTGCGCAACCACGAAAGCATCCCGCTCGAAACCCGCGAACGAGTACAGGCGGCAGCCAACCAACTCGGCTACCAGTACGAACCGCGCGCCGCCGCCCGGAAAGAAGAGCCGCAGGTAGAGCCAATCCGCAGCATCTTGTATGTGGTCAACGATTATGGCGACACGCCGCTTTTATCGAACCCCTTTTATGGCGCAATCATGAATGGCGCGGTGGCCATCAGCCAATCCTATAATGCCTACGTCCACCCGGCCATTTTGCAACACGAACATCCCCTTGACCTGCCTCTCCCCGAAACATTGGGCAACAAACCGGATGGCGTTTTACTGGCCAGCCCCTACCCCTTTGAACTGGTCAAACAGGTTGCAAACACCGTCAATTGCCCAATGGTGCTGATCGACAACCTGATTCCCGGCAGCCCTTACGATTCAATCATGAACGATGACTTCGGCGGGGCCTACCAGGCCGTGCAGCATTTGCTGGACATCGGCCACCGCTACATTTCGATGGTGATTGGCCCGCTGAAAAAACCCGGGGTTTCTCCCGGAACGCCTCTCAGCGTGCAAGATCGTTATCGCGGCTACTCAGCCGCCATGCTGGATAACAACCAGACGCCTTTCCCTGCCATTGAAATCCCGCTCGATTACAAGGAAACCATCCCCGGTCGCAAGGAACTGCCTCAATGGCTGGGACGCATGCTGGCGCGTTCACCCCGCCCAACGGCGTTATTTTGCAATGTCGATTTTTACGCTGCACACATCATCTCCGCCTTGCTGACGATTGGCTATCGCGTACCCGAAGATATTTCCGTGATTGGTTTCGACGATCTGGACATCGCCCAGATGATTCACCCGCTGCTGACCACGGTGCGCATCGACCGCCGCGCGATGAGCGAGTGGGCCATGCGGCGACTGATTGCGCGCGTCGAAGGCGACGACAGCCCGCCGCTGACCATCCACGTTGGCGCAAAACTGATTGTGCGCGAATCGACCGCCCCCATCAACAGCTAAACAGGAAGCCTTCATGACCACCTCACTGCACTTTGGCGCCGCCTACTATCCCGAACATTGGCCATCCGAACACTGGGCCGAAGATATTCACCTGATGAAAGCCGCCGGGTTTACCGTCGTCCGTATGGCCGAATTTGCCTGGTCAACAATGGAACCCGCTGAGGGCCAGTTCGAATTCGACTGGCTCGAGGCAGCCATCACCCAGCTGGCCGAAGCCGGCATCCTGACCGTGCTCGGCACTCCGACCGCCGCCCCGCCTGCCTGGCTGACCCAAACCTACGCGCAGACGCTGGCCATTGACGAAAACGGAAAGCGCGTCCAGCATGGCAACCGCTGTCACTACTGCGTCAACTCCCCGGCCTATCATGCCGCCGCCAAACGCATCGCTGGAGCAATGGCGCAGCGCTTCGGGCAGAATCCCAACGTTATCGGCTGGCAAATCGATAATGAATACAATCGTTATTGTTACTGTGAAACTTGCCAGGCTGAATTTATCAAATTCCTGCAATCCCGCTACGGCGACCTGGAAACGCTCAACCGCCGCTGGTCGACTGCCTACTGGAGCCAAACCTACACCGATTGGGAGCAAATGCCGATCCCCTGGGGCGGCCACAATCCCGGCCTGATGCTCGAACATCGCCGCTTCATCACCCACAGCTATACTCGCTTCCAAAAAAAACAGATCGATGCCCTGCGACCGCACCTGCATGCTGACGCCTGGATCACGCATAATTTCATGGGCTGGTTCGATGGCTTCGATCACCATCTCCTCAGCCGGGACCTCGACCTCGCCAGTTGGGACTGGTACGTGGGCAGCGGGCGCAACGATTACGCCGCATCCGGGGCCATGCACACGGCGGTGCGCGGCTACAAAAACCGCAACTTCTGGATCATGGAAACCCAGCCAAACAACGTCAACTGGTCGCCGCTCAATAATACGCTCGAACCGGGCGAAACCCGCGCCCTGGCCTGGCATGCCATCGGCCACGGTGCAGACGCCTGGCTCTACTGGCAGTGGCGCTCGGCGCATGGCGGCCAGGAACAGTATCACGGCACGCTGGTTGACCAATCCGGCCAGCCGCGGCCTTTCTACGCCGATGCGCAAGCCCTTGGGCGCGAGTTGGCAGCCGCCGCACCAGCTTTGGAGAATACGGTCCCCGCCGGGCAGGCTGCCCTGCTCTATTCGTTCGACAGCCGCTGGTCGATCCAGAATCAGCGCCACACTCGTGATTTTGACTACATCCAATACCTGGTCTCGTGCTACCGGCCATTTTCCGCGCGGAACGTTCCCACCCATATCCTGTCTCCCGATGCCGATCTGGGCGGATACAAACTGGTCATCGCCCCCGCCCTGAATGTTTTAACCGAATCCCAGGCCCAAGCGCTGGCCGAATATGCCCACGCGGGTGGACACCTCGTCCTGACCCCGCGCACCGGCATGAAGGACGAGGCCAACGCCCTGTTGCCCCTGCGCCAGCCCGGTTTCCTGCGCGAAGCCGCCGGAGCCGAAGTGGAAGAATACTACGCCCTGCTCGAACCGGTCGAGGTGCAAGGCAAAATCAACGGCAAATGTAAAATCTGGGGGGAACGGATTAAAGTACTGGATGAAGCCAACACCCGCATCCTGGCGCACTACGGAGCCGGTTTGGGCTGGTTGAACGGGCAGCCAGCCGTAACTGTCCACAATTATGGCACGGGCAAAGTGTACCTGGTCGGCGCGGTGCTCGATGAAGCCACCCAGGATGCCCTGTTTGCCCTGATCCTGCGCGAAGCGAGCCTTGCCTCAGTTTTGAACACACCCCAGGGGGTCGAGGCTTGTCTGCGGGTCGGCGCAGATGGCAAAAAAGTTTACATCCTGGTCAACCACACCGGTCAAGCCCAATCGGTTTTGCTACCCTGGGCAGCTTTCGATCACCTGAGCGGCAAAACCGGGACAGAAATTGAACTGCTCCCCTACCGCGCAGCAGTCCTGACCCAAGACAAGAAAGCGTAACCCGGCCCGATACAGCAAACAGCAGATTCCATTTTTCAAAAGGGGCTGTCCCTAAACGGACAGCCCCTTTTCGCTTTAAAAAGCGCGCAGGTATTGAGCCGGAACCGGCGCGGGCTGTTTGAGCGCCTGGGCAGCATGCAGCGCCCAATAGGGATCGCGCAGCATTTCCCGACCCAGCAGCACCAGGTCGGCCTGTTCGTTGCGGATGATCTCGTCAGCCTGCTCGGGGGTGGTGATCAGGCCCACCGCAGCCGTGCGGATGCCGGCCCCGCGCCGGACAGCCTCGGCGATGGGCACCTGGTAACCCGGCCCTGCCGGAACCCTGGCATCCGCAACCGCTCCACCGGAGGAACAATCCACCAAATCGACGCCCTCGGCTTTCAAATGGCGGGCAAGCTCAACCGAATCATCCACCGTCCAGCCGCCATCCGCCCAATCCGTGCCGGAGATGCGCACCGTGAGCGGCAGGCCTTCCGGCCAGACCGGACGAACCGCGCGCACCGTCTCAAGCAGGAAGCGGATGCGGTTTTCGAAACTGCCGCCGTATTCATCCGCGCGCTGGTTGGAGAGCGGCGAATAAAAACTGTGGATGAGATAGCCATGGGCGGCGTGGATTTCCAGCCACTCGAAACCGGCCGCCAGGGCGCGCTGGGCGCCATCCCGAAAGGCAGCCTGGATGCCTTTGATTTCATCCACGCTCAACGCATGTGGAACGCGCGCATCCGAATTGAAAGCAAGCGGACTGGGGGCGACGCCCTGCCAGCCGGATCGCTGCGGTTGGCCCGTTTCCCAGGGACGTTTGGTGCCCGCCTTGCGACCGGCGTGGGCAAGCTGGATGCCCGCCACAGCGCCATGCTCCTTGATGAAGCGTGTCACCCGCGCCAACGGCTCGACCTGCTCATCTGACCAAATGCCCAGATCATACGGGGTGATGCGTCCGCGCGCCTCGACGGCGGTCGCCTCGGCGATGATCAGCCCGGCCCCACCGACGGCGCGAGCGCCCAGATGAGCCAGATGCCAGTCGCTGGAAAACCCGTCGGTATAGCTGTACATGCACATCGGTGAAACGCCAATGCGATTGCGCAGGGTAATATCCTTGATAGTGAGTGGTTCAAACAGGTGTGTCATTTTCTCTCCAGAATTCTGTCTTTGAGCTTTGTGAAAGTCTCGTTCATAACAGTTTTTCCTTCTTACTCTTTCAGGCCGCAAGCCGCAGCAGCCAGGAGGAACAGGCAATAACCTTCTTGTTTGTGGCCAGTATGCCATAAACAACAAAAAAATTTAAGGAATACGCTCCATATCAATTGAATCTGTCTCATTTTTATCCTGGCAGGGATTGTATGTACAGAAGACACGCTTTATCTGCATAGGCTCGCCGAAGGGTTTTGTTCCTTTCGGCGCGTTTTTGTTTACCAAAGAACCCGTTCACAGGCCAGCAGAATGTGTAGTATATTTCCAGGCCGAAGGAACCACAGACTGTATGGCGCTGATCAGCTTACAAGAAGTAAACCTGGGATTTGGCGGACCGCTCCTGCTCGAAGACATATCCCTGCAAATCGAACGAGGCGAAATGGTGGGCCTGTTGGGCCGCAACGGGGCCGGGAAATCGACCCTGCTCAAACTGTTGAACGGCGACCTTGCGCCCGATAGCGGCAGCGTTTCCCGCCAGCAAAACCTGCGGGTGGCCTACCTGCCCCAGGAGGTTCCGCAGACCCTTTCAGGGCGGGTGGGCGATATCGTCGCTTCCGGGCTGGAAACGAACCCGGAAGTTGAACACCGCTGGCAAGGCGAGCTTCAGGTCGAGCAAATTCTCTCCCGCATGCAGCTCGATCCATCCCTGAATTTTGAAACCCTGTCCGCAGGGCTGAAGCGCCGCGTCTTGCTGGCGCGCGGATTGGTGCGCCAGCCGGATTTGCTGCTGCTGGATGAACCGACCAACCACCTGGACATCGAGGCCATCGACTGGCTGGAAGATTTCCTCAAGCGCTGGGGCGGGACTCTGCTCTTCGTAACCCATGATCGGGTTTTCCTTCAGCGGCTGGCCACCCGCATCATCGAACTGGATCGTGGCCGCCTGTTCGACTGGGATTGTACCTATTCAAAATTCTTGCAGCGCAAGGAAGCGCTCCTGTCTGCCGAACAGGCCCAGGAAGTTCTTTTCGATAAAAAGCTGGCCCAGGAAGAACAATGGATTCGCCAGGGCATCGAAGCGCGCCGGACGCGCAATGAAGGCCGGGTGCGGGCGCTCAAACGGCTGCGCGAACTCCGCCAGGAGCGCCGCGAACAGGCCGGCAAAATACGGCTGCAAATCCAGTCCGAGAAACGCTCCGGCAGGCTGGTGATCGAAGCGGAAGAGGTCGGCTTTTCGTTTGGAGAGCGTCCTATTGTGCGCGGTTTTTCGACCCTGATCCAGCGCGGCGATAAAGTGGGCATCATCGGCCCGAATGGTTCAGGCAAAACCACGCTGCTGCGCCTTTTGATGGGCGAACTCGTCCCCACCCAGGGCAGCCTGCGCCTGGGGACAAATCTCGAAACCGCCTATTTCGACCAATTGCGCGCCCAACTGGATGAAAGCAAATCGGTCATGGAAAATGTTGGCCAGGGGCGCGATACCATCACCATTAACGGCAAGCCGCGCAACCTGGTCGGTTACCTGGCAGATTTCCTGTTCAGCCGCGATCGGATTCAAGCGCCGATCAGCGCCCTGTCTGGCGGAGAGCGCAACCGCCTGCTGCTGGCGCGGCTTTTCGCCCAACCCGCCAACCTGCTTGTGCTGGATGAACCCACCAACGACCTGGATATCGAAACCCTGGAAGTGCTGGAAGAGTTGCTCATGGATTTCCCCGGCACACTACTGCTGGTCAGCCACGATCGGGCTTTTCTCAACAATTTGGTCACCACAACCCTCGAGTTGGGTGAAAGCGGACAGGTTGCCGAATACATTGGCGGCTATGACGACTGGCAGCAGCAAAAACAATCCGAAGCGGCAAAAAGCAGTCAGCCAAAACCGCTCAAGCCGCCCACGGCCAGGTCAGCCCCAACCCGGCCCAAACTAACCCACAAAGAACAACGCACCCTTGAAGCGCAAAAACGCGAACTGGCGGAATTGCCCGCCCGCATCGAAGCGCTGGAAGCGGAACACCACCAACTCGCGGCGGACATGGCCAATTCGGCATTTTTCCAACGCCCGGAAACGGAAATCGTCCAGGCGGTCAACCGGCTGAAAGAACTGGAACTCGAAATCGCCCAGGCATACCAGCGCTGGGAAGAACTCGAACAGTAGTAAGTTGACCATGCACAACTGGATAGCCGGTTAAAAGCAAAGTCCCCGTGGCTAGCGCGGGGACTTTGCTTTTTCATTAATCAGTGAGTTGCCACGGCTGGCCGGAACTTATACCCGTATGCCGAAGATGCGCCGCGCGGGGGTGGTTGTAGTGATGTTGTGAATTGCAACAGATTTCTTACCGGGCAGACATCAACAACTGCAAAACATTTTCACGAGTCAACAGCGCCAACTCTTCGGTATCCGCGATGAACGGACGTACATCATCGATAACCTGCTCCCAGGCGATGCTTTCCAGCCGGGCATGGAGCATTTCGCGCCAGTTGCCGGCGCTTAAGGTAGGGCCTTGCCAGTCCGTTTGTGCAAGTGCGTTGTTTAAGAAAGCCAGGTTCGGTTCGGGCCAGTTTTTATCGGACAAATACCAGGTTAAATCATAGATGTCGCGCCCCTTGAGATACGGTCGCTGTAAAATGGCATGCAATTTTCCAGCCAGCAAGGTGGTAGGCTCATGGTGATGCAAATTGAGAAGCACATGCCGGCGAATGAGCGAGGTGGCCAGCCCGGCTCCGCCCGGCGGATTGGTATCCACTTCGATTTTTACTGCAAGGATTTCATCCCGGTGCGGAGATAAGGTTAATTCGAAGGGCAAGCCGGGAAAACGCACAAAAGCGCTGTGAACCGTTTTCTGGTCGTTGACTTTCAACTCCACTGCGTAACCCTGGATTTGCAGGTCACTGCGGATGTTCTTCAATAAGGCGCGAAAATCATACCGCTCGGACGGTTTTTCCAGAGCAAAATCCAGGTCTTCTGAATAACGCGGCAGGGAATACAAAAACCGCAGAGCGGTTCCGCCATGAAATGCCAGCATGGTCATCGCGCCAGTCCGTTGCAAGCTTTGCAGAATGCTCGCTTGTAGATATTCGCGTGCCAGGTTGCGCGCCGTGATAGGCGATTTTTCCGATTTTGCCAGTTCGAGTAATTCTTCCTTCATGGAATTTCCTCGTAATCGTCCAATTCTTCCTGGGCAATGTTGCGAACAAGGTCAGCCACTCGCCTCCATTTTGGCTTGCCGGCACGCCGGGCAAACGCATCCAACTGTCCCAGGTTGAGCCGCTCCAGGTTTTGCAAGCGAAGCTGGCGTAAATAATCCATGTCATCTGCGTTGGGGGTGAGATGCGCCAGGTCGAGGATGGCTTTTTCAGGAATGGCAACAAAGGCCGACTGTTCCGGGGATAATTCCACGCGCTGATAGCCAAAGAACAGGTGCGAAGCGATGTGTTGGAAGTGAAACCCGCCATCCCACTCCGCCGGGTGCGCGGTGGTCACACTCAATGTGCGGACAACGTATTCGGGAATAAGCCCATAATATGCCAATGCCGATTGCGCGCTGACATAAGAGCCGGGCATCAAAAAATTGGCGATCAAGAAGGGGTGGGGAATAACCTTCTGGTAAGGTGAGGCAAGGGTGTATAAGCCCCGCCGCAACTGTGCCAGCTTGCCCGCGCTGACCCAGCGTGACAACTGTCGGCGGACATCGTTTGGATCTACATCCCCTGAGAGTAGCAGTCCGGTTTCAAAAAGCGGTTGGTCAGCAACCAAGCGTAACAATTCTTCGAATTGCATGTACTTATTATGCCATTAATGGCATAATAATTCAATAGAACTCTTACATAAGTGCTATCACAAGTCCTGCCTGCGCCAGTGCCGCCGGCACAGGCGAGCGGAGCGCCCTTCGACTGCGGGCTGCGCAAAATACGCTCCGCCCTCCGCTCAGGGCAATAAAATTTCATGCACGAAGCGAAGTCGAAGGGCTTTCCCAAACCAATCAATACTTTTGCAAGATGTCTAATAAAAGTAACATCTTTCTATTGTTCCATTTACTGAAGCAGAGTCCAAAAATCATACAAGGCTGCCGCGATGACGGGACAGCCCTGTATGATCTCAGCAAAAATACATTATTTCAATTGTTTTATGCCGACTGTGCCACGGCTGGCCGGAACTTGTACCCATAAACCAGGATTCCGCGCTCGTCGCCGTCGTTGCGCATCTTGCGCGTGACCATTTCGACCGGCATGCCGATTTCAATCGGCTGGTCGCCCAGGTCGGTCAGTTGGGCTGTCACGACCGGGCCTTCGTCCAGTTTGACCAGGGCCACAGTGTAGGGAGCCATCTCATCGTACCCGCTGGGGGCTTCATAGATGGTTGTATATGAATACACAGCGCCCTTGCCGCTGAAGGCAAAAGTGGTCTTGGCCTCGCCGCCGCATTCGGGGCAAACATCGCGGGGCGGGAAAATCTTGACTTCGCAGTGCGGGCAAACTTCACCCACCAAACCATATCGTTGTGCTTTTAATCGCCAGTGGCGCGGAATTTCCATAAGTCATCTCCTTGTTCAAGCCTAATTCTATACAATCAGGCTATCAGGAACTATCAGGGTTATTCCACTTTTTTCAGGATGTGGGTCACAGCCGTGGAGGCCGGTCCACCCAGGGATTGAATCATCCCATAGCGGACTCCGTTTAACTGGTTCGCGCCCGCGCTACCCCGCAACTGCCTGGCCGCTTCGACAGCCTGAACCGCGCCGACAGCGCCGCCGGGATTGCCGCGCGCTTTCAGCCCGCCCATCGTCGCGCAAGGGAGTTTGCCCCCCAGGCCAATTGCCCCTTCGGCAGCCATTTGCCAGCCCCGTCCGCGCGGAGCAAAACCAGCCGACTCAAGCGAGAGCGCCGCAAAAATGCTGAAGGCATCGTGATATTCAAAGAAACCAACCTGCTCAAGCGAAATCTCGGCCTGGCGCAGGGCCTTGGCGGTTGAAATCTGGACCGACTCGAAGTGCAGCAGATCGTGGCGGTCATGCAGGGCGAGCATATCCGTCGAAATGGCGGAGCCGGCAATCGCCACCAGCGGATGATGAAACTCGCGAGGCAGGAGCGCGCGGCGGGTCAGGACGAGCGCGGCAGCGCCATCCGCCAGCGGAGCGACATCAAACATATTGACCGGGTCGCTGACCATCTCGGCCTTGGCATATAGCTCGGGCTTGATCGCTTTCTGGAACATGGCCTGCGGATTTCCTGCCCCGTGGGCATGAGCCGCCAGCGCAAAACCGGCCAGGCCATCCGCTGGGACATGGTATTCGTGCATATAGCGGCGCATCAGCAGGGCTGCCTGTCCAGCGGAGGTCAGGCCCTGAACGGACTCGTAATCGCTATCGGCGGTGGTGGCCAGCGCTGATTCGTTCTCCGAGCCGACCACATCGGTCATCTTCTCGACCCCGAGTGCCATAGCCACATCGACCAGGCCGCTCTGCACGGCAAGATAAGCCTGGCGCAAGGCCGCGCCGCCCGAAGCGCCGGCCGCTTCGACCGTTACCGCTTCGATGCCGCGCAAACCGGCAAAATCGGCCAATAGCACGCCCAGGTGCGCCTGGCGCGAAAGGTTGGGGGCGAACATGTTACCGACAAAAAGCGCATGGGGCTGCAAACCGCCCGCATCGGCAATCGCGGCGCGCATGGCCTCGATGCCCAACTGGCGCAGGCTTTTGCCCCAATGTTCGTTGATGCTTGTTTGTCCAATACCAGCAATGATGACTTCGGTCATAAGGTTTCCTTGCAAAATGTATCCGCTACGCTCATCCGTTTTTCCGGTTCAAAATCCGGTTCCTACTTCATCGTAATCTTGCCGCGATAGCGGGCGTAAGTGGCGTAATCGATTTCGGTGCGGCGGGCAATGTATTCCTGGGTTTTGGTGGCCTTGTCGCGCCGGGAAGTGATTTTATCGGTCACGGTGATGTCGAAGGCGTCCGAACCAGCCCCGGAGCCGAAGGAGGCGAGCAGGATGCGGTCGCCAGGTTCGGCAATATCGAGGATGGCGGTCAGGCCGATGATCGAAGCGCCCGAGTAGGTGTTGCCAATCACCGTCACCAGCAGGCCAGGCGCAATCTGTTCAGGCGTGAATCCGAGCATCTGGCCGGCTTTCTGCGGGAATTTGGTATTCGGCTGGTGGAAAACCGCCCATTTGTAATCTTTGGCCGTTGTGCCGAGTTCCTGCATCAGGGTTTTGGAGGAGGAAGTGATGTGCTGGAAGTAGGCCGGTTCGCCGGTAAAACGCACGCCATGTTCGGGATATTTCTGGTATTCGCGCCGCCAAAAGTCAGGCGTATCGGTGACGTAGGAATAGGAGGCGTTAATCGTCGCCAGCGAGTTTTCCGCCGGGCCGATGACAAAAGCCGCTCCGCCCGCCGCAGCGGTGTACTCGAGCGCGTCGCCGGGCTTGCCCTGGGCAGTGTCCATGCCGATGGCCAGGGCGTATTCGGCCATGCCAGAGCCGATAAAACCCATAGCCGCCACCATCGCCTCGGTGCCGGCCTTGCAGGCAAATTCCCAGTCACCAGCCTGGACATGCGGAACCGCGCCGATGGCCTCTGCGACAACTGTCGAGGTCGGCTTGACGGCGTAGGGGTGCGATTCAGAACCAACCCAAACCGCGCGCAGGTCGCTTGGCTGAATTTCGGCGCGCGCCATGGCGTTGCGCGCAGCTTCAATCGACATGGTTATCACGTCCTCGTCGAGGCCGGGAACGGCCTTCTCTTTAATCGGCAGTCCGCCCGCCTTGCCGCCAGCCCAGACACGGGCAATCTCTTTGGCCGGAATACGGTAACGCGGCACATACGATCCATAGCCGACAATGCCGACGGGTTTGTTGGGTTTTAAAAGGGTGGTGTTTGGCATATTGTTCTCCCGTAGGGGCGACCCGGCGGGTCGCCCCTACAAATTATTTCCAATTTTTGATAATTTCCTCCGCGCGGTCAATGCGGACGGTTTTCTCGGCCACCAATTGGGCCGCCAATTTTTCGATTTGTGCGCCAGTCGCCCCGGCAGCAATCGCCACTTGGCGGGCGTGCAGGGACATGTGTCCGCGCTGAATGCCTTCAGTTGCCAGCGCGCGCAGGGCAGCCAGGTTTTGGGCCAGGCCAACCGAGACGATGATCTCGGCCAGTTCGGAGGCTGTTTTGATGCCCATCAGTTGAATCGCAGCCTTGGCCGCCAGGTGGACTTTGGTCGCCCCGCCGATGATGCCAACCGCCATCGGCATTTCGAGCGTGCCGACCAGGTTGCCCTCGGCATCCTTGCCCCAGGTACTCAGGCTGGTGTACTGCCCGGAGCGGGCCGCGTAGGCGTGCGCCCCGGCTTCGATGGCGCGCCAGTCGTTGCCGGTCGCCAGCACGACCGCATCGACGCCGTTCATGATGCCTTTGTTGTGAGTCGCCGCCCGATACGGGTCGGCAGCGGCGAAGGCGTAGGCGGCGATGATGCCATCGCGCACGGTTTCGCCAGGGTATGACAAGACATTATCTTGTCCTACCATATCCAATTCTTTTACCGGGACCGTACACCTCGCCCGCGCAATGCGCCGGTCGGCCAGGTTCGACAAAATCCGCAGGTGGACTTTGCCGCCGGTAATCGCCTCCACGCGCGGGGCCAGGCGCTCACAGGCAGTATTGACCGCGTTCGCGCCCATCGCATCGCGCACATCGTAAATCAGGTGGATAACGAGGAAGCCGCCAATCGCCGAATCTTCAATGACGCGAACCTCGAGGTCTCTTGCACCACCGCCGAATTTTTTGAGAATGGGGTCGATTGAATCGGCCTCGGCCAGTAGTTCGGCTTTTTTCTCGTAAATTTTGAACTTTGCTTCTTCAAGATTAACCAGGTTAATCACCTGCATCTGGCCAATCATCAGCGGGTCGCTGGTCGTGGCGCTAAATCCGCCGCCGGCGCGGGCCAGTTTGGCCATAAAGGAGGCCCCGGCCACCACCGAAGGCTCCTCGACCGCCATCGGGACGAGCACTTCGCGGCCATTGACGATGAAGTTCAGTCCCAGCCCGATCGGCAGGCTGTGCAGGCCGATGACGTTCTCGATCATGTGGTCGGCGGCCTCAGGGGAGAGTCCGCCGTTTGTCCAGGGGGCAAGCGATTCGTGAGTCTGATCCGCAGCAGCGGCGGCCTGGGCCAGGCGTTCGCTCAAGGATAGGTTGTAAAAGCCTGAAATACGCGATGAAGCCATGGTTTATCCTTAAAAATGCTTTATTTTGACTTTACAGATATTCTACAGTTGCCTTCTGGCAAAACCTATCAACTTGTCCAAATCAGACGTGTAGGGTAGAATATTTTTTACAAGGAGAGAGACATGCTTCTAACGCGACAGCAGTTGGAAGAACGTTTGATTGCTTTACATCAAGCCAGCCTGACGTTGGTGGACGATATTTCTCTTGAATCCCTGCTTGAACGCATCGCCACGGTGGCCTGCGAGCAGGTTGATGCGCGTTATGCCGCCCTGGGGGTTTTGGACGATGACGGTCGGCTAAAGAAGTTCATTTCTGTTGGTATGAGTGATGATGAAATCCGGCGCATTCCGCACCCACCGATGGGGCGCGGCTTGCTTGGCGCGCTGATGAATACCGATGAAACCTTGCGTATTCCAGAAATCCAGCAGGATTATCGCAGCATCGGGTTCCCGCAAAACCACCCGCACATGCGCTCCTTCCTCGGGGTGCCGATCCGCTACGGGGAAACCCAACTCGGCCAAATCTACCTGACCGAAAAACTGGAAGCGCCCGAATTCACCCGCGACGATGAGCAAATCATCCAGATGCTGGCAGCGTATGCGGCGGTTGCCATTCACAATGCCCACCTGTACGATGACTTGAAGGAACGTGACCGCGCCCTGACCCGCCGCAACCAGGACCTGGCCCTGCTCAACAACATCGCCGAGACGTTGACCTCCTCGCTGCAACTCGAGCAGATTTTGAACCAGACCCTGGCCCAGGTGATGGAATATCTCAAGGTCGAGGCCGGGGAAATTTTCCTGCTCGAAGAAGACAAACAAACCCTGCGCATGGTGCTGCACCGCGGACAAGCCGCCGAGGCCTTCTGGACGCGCAACCGGATGCAGGTTGGCGAGGGCATCATCGGCCTGGTCGCCCAGAGCGCCGAACCAATTTTGAGCCACGATATCGCCCGCGATGCGCGTTATGTCCGCCCGGCCATCATCCAGGCCGGTTTCCGCCAAATCGCCTGCATCCCGCTCACTTCCAGCGGGAATGCCATCGGCGTTTTGAGCGCCGTCACGCGCAGCAACCTGCCCATCGACGACCACGATGTGCAACTGGTGACTGCTGTGGGCAATTGGGCCGGGCTGGCCATCGAAAATGCGCGCCTGCACAACGACGCCCGCCGCCTGGCCGTACTCGAAGAGCGCGACCGGATCGGCATGGACCTGCACGACGGCATCATCCAATCCATTTACGGCGTCGGGCTGGTGCTCGAACATGCCCGCCTGCTGGCCGATGAAGACCCCAAACACGCCGCCGAACGCATCCAGCAAGCCATCAACAGCCTCAACCACACCATCCGCGACATTCGCACCTACATCCTCGACCTGCGTCCGCGCCAACTCGGTGACGAAAACCTGATGGACGGACTAAGACGCCTGGCCCTGGAATTCCGCGCCAATACCCTGGCCGAAGCCAACCTGAGCGGCTCACCGGAAGATGTTGCCAACCTGCCCAAGAGCCATTCGCTGGCGCTCTTCCATATTTGCCAGGAAGCCCTGGCCAATGCCGCCAAGCACGCCGCCGCCAAAAAGGTTGAAATCAGCGTTTGGAAAACCCCCGAGCGGGTTATGCTCGAAATCCGCGATAACGGCAAGGGCTTCGACATGCAAAAAATGAGCCTGACCCTCGGCCATGGCCTTTCGAACATGCACACCCGCGCCCACCAGGTCGGCGGCGATGTCGAACTTTGCTCAGTCATCGATGAAGGCACATCCCTCCTGGTTTGGGTTCCCAACGGCAAATCCCATTAACCTGACGTTAATATTCCCATTTCGTTTAGGAATGCCCAGAATCAAGGTTTCACAGGCGGACAAACAGGTTGGTTTGTCCGCTGAATTTTTTAACGTATATCTCGAAAAAACGCGCGTTTTTTTAAATCAACCCCCACATGTGGGGGTTGATTTTTTCAACCCAACCCTTCATGGCTGAAACTTTTGTTCTATTTTTCGGCAATTTACGCAAGCCAAATTCCCCAATCCTTTAAGGTTTCACCATCTTAAAAAAGACAATCTTTTTAAGGTTGCGTAGGTTTGACGTGTGGCAGAGTCCTGCCTCTTCTGCTAGAATGTGTGCAGTCAATTGCGGTAACTCCCACTTACCACAACCAGACTCCCTGAGAAGTATCGACGTACAAGCACGAAGATCCCTGCGCCCTCTGCAAAACAGGCAGAGGGTTCAGTGCCCCACACCTCATTGACAGGAGTAATTCATGAACGCAGAACAGGCCTGGCAATCAGTGCTCGGACAGCTACAGATGGAAATGCCGCGCGCCTCCTTCGATACCTGGGTGCGCGATGCCCATCTGCTCAACCTTGAGCACGGATTGGTAACCATCGGTGTGCGCAACGCTTACGCCCGCGACTGGTTGGAAAATCGTTTACAGAGCGCCATAGCTCGTTTGCTTTCAGGAATTTTAAACCGCCCGCTGGATGTTGAGTTTGTCGTCAGCAACGGGCGCGACAGCCAACCTGAAATTGAACCCGTTCAAGAAGCGGGCGCGGATGTGGACTCACCGGAACCTGCCGCCGCCAAACCGCGTTCATCCACCCTCAACCCCCGTTACACCTTCGACACCTTCGTTGTCGGCGCCAACAACCGTCTGGCCCACGCCGCTGCCCTGGCCGTTGCCGAGAAACCGGCCCGCGCCTACAATCCGCTCTTCCTGTACGGCGGTGTCGGCCTCGGAAAAACCCACCTGTTACATGCCATCGGCAACGCCTGTCATTCCCGTGGATTGAGCGTACTCTACGTCTCGTCGGAAGAATTCACCAACGACCTAATCAACGCCATCCGCTCGCATACCACCGCCTCCTTCCGCGAAAAATACCGCTCGATCGATGTCCTGCTAATCGACGATATCCAATTCATCGCCGGCAAAGAATCAACCCAGGAAGAATTCTTTCACACGTTCAACACCCTGCACGGCCAGGACAAACAAATCATCGTCTCGTCTGACCGGCCTCCCAAGGCCATGGTCACGCTGGAAGACCGGCTGCGCTCGCGCTTCGAGTGGGGCTTGGCCGCCGACATCCAGGCCCCCGACCTGGAAACCCGCACCGCCATCCTGCGCTATAAAGCCGAAAAGATGGGCCGCCAGGTGCCGGACGATGTCATGGACCTGGTCGCCCGCCGTGTCCAATCCAACATCCGCGAATTGGAAGGCGCGCTCAACCGTATCGTTGCCTTCTCCGACTTGAGCGGCGCTCCGCTGACCGCCAAACTGGCCGAAACCGCCCTGATCGATCTGCTGCCGCAAAGCCGCAACGTCCAGCCGGCCAAGCTGATTGAACTGGTCGCCCGCGCCTGGAACACCTCGGTCGATGACCTGCTGGGCCGCGACCGCTCGCAAAAAATCGCCGAACCGCGCCAGGTTGCCATGTACCTTCTGCGCCAGGAAACCGATGCTTCCCTGCCCCAAATTGGCGAAGCCCTGGGTGGTCGAGATCACACCACCGTGATGTACGCCATCGAAAAAATCAGCGATGTGATTGAACGCGATGACCGTCTGCGCAACCGGGTCAAACAAATCCGCGACCAGTTGTATGGGCAGGCCGCGGCAGCTTGAAACTCAATCGAGACAAAAAGCAGAAAGAGGAAAGAGACCGAACCGGCATCTTTCCTCTTTCTGCTTTCTACCAAAAATGGCGTAAAATAGCGCAGTCATGCTTACTTTTTGGAGACTTCCGTGATCCCTGGACTGGATGGCCTGCGCGCCATCGCCTTCCTGTTCGTGCTGGGCGTTCACACCGATTATTTCCTGTTCGGCTGGACGGGCGTCCTGCTCTTTTTTGTGCTCTCGGGGTTCCTGATCACCGACATCCTGCTGCGCATGAAAGAAACCCTTGCCCCGCAAGCATTTTTCGTTAAATTCTACGGGCGGCGTTTCCTGCGCATTTTCCCACTCTACTATTTTTACCTGTTCCTGATGCTGGGGGTGACCGCGCTGCTTTTCGCCCTGAAATATCGTGAAAACTATATGCTGCTCTACCAGGAGCAGTTTCCTTACGGCCTGCTGTACATCTATAATTTTTTCCATGCCGGATCGCAATTTGTCGAATCGCGCTTCCTGACCCACTTCTGGTCGCTTTCGGTCGAGGAACAGTTTTACATCGTCTGGCCGCTGGTCATTTTCCTGACCCCGCGCGAGAAGCTGAAAACCGTTTTCCTGGCAGCCATCCTGGCCGGGCCGCTCTTCCGCACCCTGATTGGGTTTCTGTATAACAGCGGCGCTTTCCCGGCCCTTTACCCGAACGCAGCCGTCGGGGTCTATGTGCTGCCTTTCTCGCATATCGATGCCTTCGCTATGGGCGCTTACATCACCCGTTTCGAAATTCCCAAAGCCCGCCTGCAACTGATCGTGATGGCCATCCTGTTGCCCGCCCTGGGCCTGGGTGCGGAATACATCCTGCGCGGCCAGATCGAATTCGTCTCATCGCTCGGTTATCAGTATCCGCTCGGTAACGGACTGCGCCACATCTGGGGCTACACCCTGATCGATTACACCTTCCTGCTGGTGAT
>JAEWVF010000080.1 GCA_023459215.1 Chloroflexota bacterium | reverse complement strand
ACTTTTTTCGCCAGCTTGCAGCATACGCACTCCTTCTGTGCGCCGCTCTGACATTTGTTCTCGGGTTAGTTTTCTCGGTATCCATGTCATAACCCTATCTTAATCGATTTATGTAAATGTCAATAGTAGATCTTCAACTATTATCAAAAAAAGAATATGTTGAAAAAGAACGGTTAATCGCTACAGTGGTCCGTTTTGTGCATGATTTTAGAGAGGAGATTCCCGCCAATGGTTATGATAAGTGGGAAAGATTTCAGAAAGAATTAACGGGGAGTAACTATCACGATTTATTAGTTCGATATATTGCTATGAATCTTATTGATGATAAGTTTGACGAAGCCGGCAATATCATAAATAAAGTTGATGAAAGAATCCAAGAATTAGCAGATTATGGATTATCTAATCAGGCTGAATTAAAAACAGAACTTCGTTGGTCAATGTCAAATGATTTTTATCGAGCCCGAGGCTTTGCAGCAGAATTAGGCAAGAAAGATAAAGAAAAATTACTATATGCTGATCTTGTGCAAATAGCGAAGGAGCTTAAGAGTAAACGAACACCTGCGGTTTTTCTTGGAAGCTATCTGCGAGATAGTTATGTACAAGACAAAGATGCTTGGACTAATATTGTTCGAACTTTCGCTAAAGATGATGAGTTAGTTTATGTCGTGCCGATGGTTATTTGGCACTCAGACGAACTCACCGATGAGATGGTTAATTTGCTCATTAACTTAGCAAAAGCAGGAAAAATAAATCCTGTCGAATTTATACTTTTTGAGTATGGAAATTTTCTCAATAATGTATCGCCAAATATTGTTGAAGAATGGTTCAACCTGTTACTATCGCAAAATGACATATCCTTAACGCTCATTGCCTTATCGACCCATCATCACCTTTATATTCATAGAGGTCAAAATAAAACTGTTCCTGAAAAACTGACACTTGCACTATTGACTCATCCCACATTCTTTACGCCATCGGAAAAAATCAGGTTTGACCAGATGGGTGAATATAACTGGAGAGAAATAGCAACCCGATTTATTGAACAATATCCTAATCACGCACTGGAAATTAGCGGTGTTGTTTTAGAGCACTTTGCAGATGACAATACTTTATTTGGAAGTTTATTTTCAACAGTGCACAATATTATTGGTACTATAGCACAACGATATCCAGAACTGGTATGGAAACAAGTTGCCAAGTATTTAGATCCTCCTTATGATGGCAGAGCATTTGGTATAGCGTATTGGTTACAAGGCAAATCTGAGATTTTAGGAGGCGAAGACAAACCAAGTCCTTTAGATATTTTTCCCGAAAAAACGGTGTGGGAATGGGTAAACGAAGACATTGATCAAAGAGCATGGTATTTTGCGACTTTTGTTCCCAAAACATTGCATCACGAAGCAGGGCAAACCTGCTGGGCGCGTGAACTTTTGGTGAAGTATGGACATCTAGAAAGCGTTAGAAAAAATTTACACTCAAACTTTAGAAGTGGAAGTTGGTCAGGGCCAACTAGTCAACATTTTTTAAAGAAACGGGAAAAAGCTATAGAATTTAGGAAAAATGAAACTAATCCACAGGTTATGGAATGGCTAAATGAGTATATCGATAGACTTGAATATGACATTCAAACAGAAAAAATACAAGAAGAACGTGATGATTACTAATTGCATCTCATAAAACACCTACCCGCTATTTTTTACGAAAAGAGCATCCTTTTTACGGGAGGCTCTTTTCGTTTAGAGTTGTATCTTCAGCCCGGCCGAGCGCAGTTCTTCGAGCATGTCGGGCATTTAGGAAGACAACCATTTATCTTGGCTAATTGCAGGCCGAGACCTCGGTCGTCTGGCGGGCCGAAGCGCCAAAGGTGTTGATGGCCTCGATCTCATAGCTGAAGCTTTTGTCCGCTGCGACGGTATCAACATAAACGGTAACATTCGCGCCCAGGGTCGTCAGCAAAACGCCGTTGCGATACAGCCGGTAGCCGCTTTCGTTGGGGCTGTCGACCCAGGCCAGTTTCACATCGCGCGTTTTAAGATTGGGGCTGCAAGCTGAACTATCGTTGAAACCGCCCGGCTCATCCGGCAAGACCGGGGTTGGCTCAAACGGAACCAGGCCCAAGTCGCCGGTTTTGTCGCCAACGCTATCCGCCACCCAGCAGCGCTGCTCGCTGCCGGGAACCTGCACCAGCCACCACGAACCCTGCTCGTTGCGCCCAACAACATCAGCCGTTTTCCCGGCTTCGAAAGCGGTCAAATCAAAATAAGTTGTGCCAGGCCCTTTGCGACAGAACGCGTTCTTGGTGAAGGTTATCGTCGGTAATTGCGGCGCGACAGTTGGGGTCGGCAGCGCCGTTGGGGTGGGGCTTGCCTCGGGCAGCACGGGCGTTGAAAACCCTTGCAGGCTGGACGGAGAGATAAGCAGCTCGTACGCACCGACATCACAGCGTTCTCCCTGCGGACGGGCTGCGCCGCGCTGGTCTTCCGCCAGGCACTCCGCAAGCGGGATTCGGTCAACAGCAGAGCCGGGGTACAGGATGTGGACCAACTGACCGTTATCTTCCGTCAGGATGTTGGCAAAAAGAATCGTATCCGGATTAAGCTGGAGGTCGGTGGCCTGGCGCAACTGGCACAAATTCCCGGTTTCAATGTTGTAACCCTGTGAGTTGATGTTAGGCCGGCCCTCAAAATAACAGTTCCAGGGCGAATTCCCGGCGATCAGGGTATTCTTGAAGTTGAAAACAGCAAAAGATTCAACATTGATGCCGCTGGTCGTTTTGCCCCAGTTTTGGGCGATTGTAACGTTGACAAAGGTAAACTCGGCATTCCCACGCGCATTGATCGCCCCGCCGCGCTCATAGGCTTGATTGCTGCTGATTGTGACATTTTCGAAACGATATTGCCCTTGCCCATAGAAACCCGAAGAAGCAATGCCGCCACCTTTACCAATATAATCGCCTTGCTCCGCGCGGTTGCGGACGATGGACGTATGCCTGATAATTCCAATGGCGCTACCGTAGGAATCTCCCAACTCGGAACCAGTGCAGGCCCCGCCTGACCAGACACAACCGGAGCCCGGTTCGAAGTACAGGCCTCCACCCTGGCTTTGGGCATGATTTCCAGATATGAGCGAGCGCTCAATGGTGAAGCTACCAGATCGAATGTACAGCCCGCCCCCATCGCCACCGTATCTTTCGCCAAGATAGCTGATAGCCTGGTTTTCAGCGATACTCACTTCATTAAGGGATAGTAACGCTCCGGCAGTATCACGGGACATCAACGCATACACCCCTCCGCCAAAACGGGCAGCGTTCCCGCTCACCTGGGAAGATTGCATAGTTAGCGCGCCGAAGTTGGCCACTCCACCGCCCAAGATGGCAGGCCGAAGCCGAGTACCATTTGCCGAGATTTGCGCCCCGGAAACATTCATCACTCCTGCCGGCAGGTTGCACAGGCCAGCGCCGATTGGGGAAAAGTTGCCCGAGAACGTTCCTCCGCTGACCTGCATCTGCGCAGCGTTCGAGATACCGCCCCCGCAGCCTTCGGGGGTGGCGGCATCAGGGTACGGGAGGATGTTACTCCCGCGCA
This sequence comes from Chloroflexota bacterium, assembly GCA_023459215.1. GTDB lineage: Bacteria > Chloroflexota > Anaerolineae > Anaerolineales > Villigracilaceae > UBA8950. Next base: position 11,702 of record JAEWVF010000080.1, on the reverse strand, counting down.
GTGCATCGAAGGTCAGGGTAGAGATATTGTCAAGCGCTTCGACATCCAGCAAAACAGCCCGACCGTCGTTATGCAGACCCGCACCCGAGAAGGCGATGTTGGCGCGCAAACGAACACGCTCAAGCGTCAGATCGCCAAAGTTCAGGATGCCGCCGCCGCTTTCCGTTTGGATATTGCCGCCTGAGATGGTCAAGCCACTCATTCGGACAGTTGCACCCGCAGCAATCTCGAAGATGCGCTCTTTCCAGGATTCGTTTGCAGTAATAATCGTTTCATCGGGGGAAATTCCGCTGATGCGAACGCTCTCCGTAATATCCAGGTCGCCGCGCTCGTTGCCGCTGCCGCGCTGGCGCAGGGAAAAAGTCCCCGCGCCGATTTGGATGGCATCGTCGCCGGGGCAGGTGTTTGCCGCGATAACGGCATCCCGCAGGGTGCAATGGGTATTACACATGCCATCATAAGTATCGCTGGGGGCTGTGACGACAAAGGCTTCCGCGTTGCAGTCGGTCGGGGTTGTGTCGATCCGCTCGGCAATCTCACGGATAAAATCCAGGTTGCAGGCCAGGGAGCCCAGCGCCAGAACCGCCATAGAAAGCAAAATTTTATAAGAGTGGTGAAAAGGGGACATAACAATCTCCTAAAACAGAACCGCCCCCTGGCAATAAATCCAAATCTATCAAGTCAATTTAGATAGACTTTATCATCTTATGATAAATCGAACCTTTCTCAAATAGGAAAAAGGGGGCAACCATCACCACGCAGGAAAATAAAAAGAGCCTCCGTTTTAGGGGAGGCTCTCTCACTACATCTCGATTTTTAGACAACTGGGGCATTTCTGTAGGATATTGACCATGATTTTCTCCGTTGCAAGTATCTTGGCATTATTTTTGAATATTGCAAAATATTTACAAATCAAAGAAAGTACACCTACGCAGGTAATGAACCAAATACTCTTTAAAAAAATGAAGGGCTGCCCCAAAACCGGACAGCCCTTCATTTTTGCTCAACCACCTTTTCGACCAGCTTCTTTTTCTGCTCCCGTTTCAGCGCCTTGATTGCCAACTCACGCTTCAAGGCGCTGATTTTGTCCGGTTGCTCTTCGAGATAAACCATTTTGACCGGTCGGCGGGTGCTGGTATAACGCGCGCCCCGGCCAGCGTTGTGTTGTTTCTCGCGCCGGATCGGGTCAGTCGTCCAGCCGGTATAGTAAGTGCCATCGGCGCATTCCAGGATGTAGCAATAAAAACTCATCGTCCTTTATCCCGCCCAAACCAGTTGCCAAACAACCCGGGACGCCGGGGGCGCTCTCCCGAGCCAAACTCGACCTTGTGCCAATCGCCGCTGGCGCGCTCGGCCCACCATTTCTCGCGTCCAGATCGGGCCTGCTCAAAGCGGCGTACAAGTTCGGATTCGTCGCCAACAGCGATTGCCGTGCGCAACCCCGCCAGGGTCTGGAGGTAGGCATCCAGCGCGGCCAGGCTGGCCTGCGGATCGGACAACAACGCCTGCGCCAATCCCTCAGCAGTGTCCTGGCTGGCGGCCGGCAGGGTTACCGCCGCATAAGGGCGGCCCGCCAGCCGACGCATCTCGCGCCAACCCGAAAAATCGACCGTCATATCGAGCAAAGCCGCCGAAAGCAATTGCGGCAGGAGGTGCGCGGAAGCCATCAGGTTGTCGGATTCGGATATATCCATAAAAAACGGTTGCGCCCCAAGCAGCGTAACGAGGTCCGAAGCAAGTTTGACCGCTTCGCCGGGCACACCGGGCGGGTTGACCAGTCCGACCACCCCATCGCGGAACAATTCCGCATGCGGCGGACGATCCAGGCCGGTGATCTGGTGCGGGCTAAGGGCTGGGACCAGGCCAACATGATGGCGGCCAGCCGGGAGGTGAGTCTGCGCCCAATCCGCCACCGGCGCTTTGTAAGGAGCGGTATCCAGCACCACGCAGCCTTCGCGCAAATCCGGGCCAATCAACTGCAGGGTTTCGGCAATGGCATCCATCGGCAGGGCCAGGATAACCAAATCGGCGCCTTCGACGCTGCGCGGCAGGTTGTGCTCAACCCGGTCGAGCGCGCCCAGGGTTTTGGCTTTTTGCGCCTGGGACAGGTCTTTATCATGCCCAATACGCTGAATCTTTCCTGTATGGGCTGCCAGGGCCAGGCCGATGGATACACCCACCTGCCCCAGGCCGATGATTGTAATTTGGACGGTCATACCGCCTCCTGTTTTTCACATGTTTGATGGCCGTTCACACAAAATACAGCTTTTGCGCTGAACGGTCATTCTTGGTTTTACAGCGCAATTATAGCTGAAGCGGGCTGCCTGCCAGTCCCCCGGACAACCTGTGCTAGAATCGAGAGAGCCGGGGACGCCGACCCCGGCTCTCCTTTGAAAGGAGGAGAAGAGAAATCACCTATGTGCCTACTATACAACCTTCACGTTAATACTGCTTGACGCTTAACCTACGTTTCCCCTACGATTGTTTGACAAATCCATTACAGAAACGCAAAGTTGGAGAATCTGGCCGGGCGATTTGGGGGCTTTTTCAAAGCCAATCCTGGCCAACAGACTCTCTTCGGTAATTTCAAGCAAACTCACCTTATAATACCCGGCATGAATCCATCCTTTATCAAACCACGCTTCGATGCGCACGGATTCGCCAACCTGCCGCCGCTCATCACCAGCCTGCTGGGCGGCCCAAAAGCCTCGCGCCCCTTCACCGAACTGGAAGAAACCTACGACAATGTCGTGCTATTTTTCATTGATGGCTTCGGCTGGCGTTTTTTCGAGCGTTTTGCCGAGATGCCTGCTTTACAGCGCTTTCAGCGCGATGGCCAGACAGCCAAGCTGACCTCGCTCTTCCCCTCGACCACCTCGGCCCATGTCCCCTACATCCATAGCGGACAGCCGATGGGCGAAAGCGGCCTGCATGAGTGGAACTATTACGAGCCGCTGCTCGACGCCATGATTGTTCCGCTGCTGTTTTCCTTCTCCGGCAGCGCGGAGCGCGACCAGCTCAAGGCCACCGGCATCGACCCGAAAACGCTCTATCCACCGCGCAGCATCTACCGCCGCCTGAAAGGGCTGGGAGTCAAATCGCAGGTTTTCCAACACCGCGAATACACCCCCTCGACTTACTCCAACATCGCCTTCGATGGGGCCAACGCGCGCGGGTTCAAAACCCTGCCTGAAATCCTGGTCAACCTGCGCCAGGCGCTGGCCGAAGCCAAAGGCAAAAACTACTTTTTCTTCTACTACGATAAAATCGACTCAATCAACCACGAATACGGTCCCGATTCTGCCCAGGCCGACGCCGAAATCGATACCTTCCTGACCGTTCTCGAACGTCACTTCTTCAGCCAAAAGTCAAAAACGACCGGCAAAACCCTGCTGCTGCTGACCGCCGACCACGGCCAGGCTGAAGTCGACCCGAAAACCACAATTTATCTCAACCGCGCTTTCCCTGGCTTCGAGAAATTCGTCAAAACCAGCGCTGACGGAAAATTGCTTGTCCCCGGCGGCTCGTGCCGCGATCTGTTCCTGTACATCAAGGAAGAGCATCTCGCTGAAGTCCAGGCGCTGCTGGTCGAAGGCCTGGCCGGCAAAGCGGATGTCCTCCGCACCGCCGACCTGCTCGACGCCGGTTACTTTGGCCCCAAGATCACCCCGCGCCTGCGTGAACGCATCGGCAACCTGGTCATCCTTTCCTACCGTTACGAATCGGTCTGGTGGTATGAAAAAGGCAAATACGAACAAAAATACTACGGCCATCACGGCGGATTGACCCCGCAAGAGATGGAAATTCCGCTATTGGCATTGGAGATATAAGATGAAATCTGGTTACGTCGCCGTCATTGGCCGCCCCAACGTGGGCAAATCAACCCTGATTAACGCCCTGCTCGGGCAAAAAGTCGCCGCCGTTTCGCCCAAACCGCAGACCACCCGCCGCCAGCAGCTTGGCATCCTGACCCGCGGCGAGATTCAAATCGCCTTTGTCGACACCCCCGGCATCCACCAGCCGCGCCACAAACTGGGTGAAATTCTCAACCAGCAGGCCGAAGCCGCCCTAGAGCATGTCGATGCGATTTTGTGGATGGTTTCCGTCGCAGATGAGCCGACCGAGGACGACCGGCGCATCGCCGCGTATCTGGCGCAGCTCAAGCGGCGCGCGCCCCTGGTCGTGGCCGCCAATAAACTCGACCTGGTTCCACCCGAAGCGTTATCTGCCAAAACCGCGCCGTATCAGGAGCTGGTCACGAACGCACCGGTCATCCCCGTATCAGCGGTTCAATCCATGGGTCTGGATGCCCTGCTCGAAGCCCTCTCCGCCCATCTATCGGAGCGCGACCCCGATTACGATCCCGAGCAAGTCACCGACTATTACGAACGCGATATCGCCGCCGAACTGATCCGCGAGGCCTGCCTGGCTAACCTGCGGGACGAGATTCCGCATGGCGTCCACATCCGCATCGACGAGTTCACCGAACGCGGGGATGCCGGGGCTTACATTGCCGCCACCATTTTCGTCGAGCGCGATTCGCAAAAAGGCATCGTCATCGGCGAGAGCGGCAACATGCTCAAAAAAATCGGCATCCATGCCCGCAAAGAAATCGAAGCCATGAGCGGGCGCAAAGTCCATACCGAACTGCGCGTCAAAGTAATGAAAGACTGGCGCGACGATGAAGAAGCTCTGCGTCATTTTGGATTCAAACTCGATAAGAAAAAACGCCGATGACCCTCGCGCTGTTCGGCCTGACCTTGCTCCTGGCCATCGTTCACTGGATCACCGTTTACAAACACTGGTACAAGGCTGAATTTTTCTTTAAACCGGCAGTGGTGGCCGCGCTCCTGGTTGCGTACCTATCCGGCAGCCCCGATTTTGCCAGCAGTGGATGGTTCTTTGTTGCCGCCATCCTTTTCTCGATGGCCGGGGATTTATTGTTACTCTTTCCCAGCCGGTTTGTGCTGGGACTGCTCCTGTTCGTGCTGGCGCACATCGGTTATATCATCGGCTTCAATATCCCCTTTCCGCACATCAGCCTGCCGGTGATTGCGTTGGCGGTTCTGGTGATCGTCCCGGCCAACTGGCTTTATCGCCGCATCCGGGCAGGGCTGGTTGAAAAGGGCCTGCGCCGCTTACGCAAGCCGGTCCAGGCCTATATGGTGATTTTAAGCCTGATGTTTCTCTCGGGCTTCGCAACCCTGTTCCGCCCGGAATGGCCGTTGACCGCGGCGCTGCTGGTAGCTGGCGGCGCTGCCCTGTTCGCCACCTCCGATTCATTGCTGGCCTGGAACAAATTTGTTCATCCGCTGCGCACCCGCCGGGTGGGCTATATGATTGCTTATCATCTCGGCCAGATGGCCATCATCGCGGGCGTGCTCCTGAAAGGTTCCAACTTTTAACGCTTTTACTATTCCAGACCTTGCAAGGTGGTATATAATCGAACAAAGACCAGCAAGGGACAAAGCCGAATGAAAAAATCAGACAAGGCAACCTCTCGCAAAACTATTGGAGTTTTTACCGCCCAGGTAAGCCGGGTCTGGGGCCAGGATTTCATGTCGGGAATCTCGCACGCAGCCGAGAGAAACGACTTGAACCTGGTCATTTTTGTCGGCGGACAGCCTTCCGCCTTGATCACACCGGGGGAATTTACTGCATCCTATGGTTTATATGACCTGGCAAAGCCCGACCGCATCGACGGCATCATCATGGCTGCGGATGTTGCCCACGGCGTCAAGCCCAAAGACTTAAAAACATTCTACGAACACTACGCCAGTTTGCCGGTGGTCGTCAACGCCATCGATGTCGAAAACGCCACCAACCTGCTTTCCGATAACATCGGTGGGATGCGGGCGATTGTCCGCCACCTGTTGGAAGTACACGGCTACAAAAAATTGGCTTTCATCCGCGGCATCAAAGACCAGGTCGATTCAGACCAGCGTTTTCATGCCTATCGCGAAGAACTCAAGACTCACGGCATAAAGTTTGATGAAAAGCTGGTTACAGACGGCGATTTCACTGTTCAAAGCGGTCGCGCAGCCATCCGGACATTGTTCGATGAGCGCAAACTCAAGCCGGATGCCATCGTTGCAGCCAATGACCGCATGGCTTTCGGCGCGATGGAGGCCTTGCAGCAGCGTGGGATCAGCGTCCCAGCCGATGTGGCCGTCACCGGGTTTGATGATGTCCGCGAGGCGCAGTCGCTGGGGGTGCCGTTAACCACCGTTCACCAATCGTTCTACGATATGGGTCTGCACGCGGTCGAAATTCTGACGGAAGCGATGAACGGCCAGCCGCGCCAGCCGAAGGTCAGCATTCCGACCGAGTTGGTGGTGCGCTGGTCGTGCGGCTGTCTGCCCGAAAGCGTGACCACGGCCGCAGTAAGTCAGCAGGAAGTGGCCCGCACTGGTCACCTTGAAGACAAGCGCGACGCAGCCATCCGCGCCCTGGTTGGGGCCGGGAAAATTTCAGAGAGCGCCCCTCTTGCCAAGGAATATCGCGAGTCTTGTGGCCACGCCTGGGACTCGTTACTGGCATCCCTGCGCGACGATACAAAAAACGAGGATTTCCTGCGGGCAATCCAATCCCTGGTAACAATTTTGCAGGAAGCAGACCAGGAGGCGACCGCCTGGCATAACGTTGTCTCCACCTTGCGCCGGCACGCGCTGGCTGGCATCAGCGAAGCAAAAGCCACCCTCAAAGCTGAAAATTTATTCCAGCAGGCGCGCATGCTGGTTGGGGAACTCTCGCAGCGCGCCCAGGCCTTCAACCGATTGAAACTGGAACAACAGGAAGAAATTCTGCAAGGATTCAGTTTTTCGATGGCGCCCGCCATGAGCATGGCCGGAATCGGCGAAGCGGTCCAGCAGCACTTCCCGCAAATGGGCATCGACCACTTTTACATGCTGCTTTACCACGATTCAGCCCGGCCACAACCGGTCGCCCTGCCGCCGTCCAAAAGCTATCACCTGTTGATGAAGTATGACGAGGCGGGTTTGCAAATGCCCCATGAACAGGAGGCCCTGCCCACGGGTCGCCTGATTCCCGAGATCACACCCAAAGACCGGCGCTACACCGCAGTGGTCATGCCGCTTTCCCTCGCCAAGAATCGTTTCGGATTCATCTGGATGGAATTCGGGCCTTCGGACTGGGAAGTGTACACGCGGGTGCGAAACCTGATCTCGAGCGCGCTCCTGCGCACGATGCTGGGCGAGCAGCGCGAACAAGCCCAGCGCCAGGTGGAACGCCTGCTCGAAGAATCGAAACAACGCGCCGGGGAACTGGCCATCGCCAAGGATATTGCCGAGCAAACCGCTACCGAGTTGGCCAAGTTGTATGGAACCGAACAATCGCGCCGCCAACAGGCCGAGGCGCTGGCAAAATCGTCGCGCCACCTGTCGACCCTGTTGAAAGTGGAGGAAGTCCCCCAGCAAATCCTGGAACAGTTGGCGCAAGTCATCCCTTACGGACGCGGCGCGCTTTTCCTGGAGGAACCGGGCGGCACAACCCGCATGATGGCCCACCGCGGCTTTCCGCCCAGCCCCGAAGTGGATGACCTGCATATGGAAATTGACGATGAGGGCGTTTATTCGCAAATCGCCCGCTCGGGCGAGGCCCTGCTCATCGACGATGTCAGCCAGGACCCCGGCTGGCAGCAGGTGGAATGGCTGCCGCTGCATCATTCCTGGATGGGTGTGCCGCTTTATTCGAAAAACAGGGTAATCGGTATGCTTTCGGTCACCCGCGAGGAAGCCAGCGCGTTCAGCAAAGACGATTTACTGCTGGTAACCACCTTTGGTATGCAGGCCGCCATCGCGCTTGAAAATGCGCGCCTGTACGACGAGTTGAACAAGTTCAACGAACTCATGGAACGCATGGTTTCACAACGCGTTGAAGAACTTAACAACGCCTACATACACCTGGAAAAATTGGATAAAAATAAAACCTCCTTCATCCAGGTGGCGGCGCATGAACTGCGCACCCCGCTGACCGTGATGAAGGGATACCTGACCATGCTGCGCGGCGTCCCGGCCATCCAAGGCCAGGAGATGTTGGTACAGGCTGTCGATGGGGTTTTGAAAGGCACCGACCGCCTGCACCAGGTGGTCAACAGTATGCTCGATGTGGTCAAACTGGACAGCCAGACGCTGCAACCGCATTTCGAGAAAACGGCTGTCGCGCCAATCCTGACCCAAATCCAAAACGATTACCGCGAAGACCTCGAGCGGCGCAAAATGACCCTGATCCTGGAAGAGTCGATCCGCTCTGCGCCCTACTTCATGGCCGATTCACAGCTTTTACAGAAGGCGCTCGACAATGTTATCGTCAACGCCATCAAATTTACACCGGATGGCGGCTCGATCACCATCGACGCCCAGCCATTGAGCGATGAACGCATGGGCGAGTGCATCGAAATTTCAGTCAAGGATACCGGCATCGGCATCGATCCGGCCAACCACAAGGTGATCTTCGAAAAACTGTACCAACTCGGCAAAGTGGAATTGCACTCCTCAGGGCGGACCACCTTCAAAGGCGGCGGACCGGGATTGGGATTAGCGATTGCGGCGGGTATTATCAAAGCCCATCAGGGCCGCATCTGGGTGGAAAGCCCGGCTTGCGATGAGGCCAACCTGCCCGGCAGCACCTTCTTCATTCGAATTCCGCTTCAGAAGAGTTGAGCAAATCGTTTTTCTGGCAAACAAAAAGACGCAGGAGAAAATCCTGCGTCTTCGCTTTTAAGGCAGCGGGTTTACGCAAACGCTCCCGACCAGGCTTCGAAATGGCGTCCGCCGCGCTGGTCATCACGGTAGAAGATCAGGTAAGAAAGCATCTGGTAGGGAACAAATTTCTGATCCTTGGGATTTTTGGCCGTCAGGGTGTAGTAGGAATGCCAACTGCCCGAATTCATGTAAATCTGGTAAGAGGTTGTCGGGGGAAGGCCATCGCTATCGAGCGGGACAATCTCATGATGATGGGTATGACCATAAGCAATAAACCGCGCGCTGCCCTTCTGGAAAACGGGTTCGGCCAGGGCATGTTTTGTATAAGAAATCTGCCCGCCCCACATTTTTTCACGCACCCACACAACCACATCGTTGATGCGCCTGAACGAAGTCCGCTTTGAGATCCCTAATACAAGCTGCAAGGCATCGACCATATCGAATTGGAAAGCCTTGTCTGCCTGGCGCACAAAATCGAGCGCCAAAAATTCCTGGCCCATCCCATCCCAAATCTTTTTGAGTTGGGATTCCATTGCATGGGTTTTGGCATGTTGTTTGATCTGGCCGCTGATCCAGAGCGGGGTTGCCAGGGCCGGGCGGATATTGGTCAGCTTGCGCAGGCTGTCGACCAGGGCAGGAGATAGCTCGTTGCCAAACTGGCGGGAAACCTCGATTGGGTAACGATTGAGCATCTCCATGGCAAAAATATCGCCCAGGGTGGCCGAATCCCGGCCCAGCACGGGGTTGTAATTGAACTTATCGTATAAATCACCATGCCGCCCATAGGCCTGGTAAAGGGCAAAACGTTCCTCGAGCGGCTCAAGCTCCTCAATCTCCCACGGAAAATTGTCGGGCGGGTTGCTCAAGCCCATCGCTTCGATTACTTCGGTTCGGATTTGATCAAAGGCCGGACCGGGCAAATGGTAGTGCCAGTCATGGTTGCCAACCATGTAGTGGATGTGGAACTTGGGATAAAAGCGCTCATCCGTTTCGTAATCGGGTTTGCCCTGGGCGGTAGCGGGCGGCAGGAAAACCAGTTGCCCTTTGGCGCATTCGCGGAAAATACCCAGGCCTTCATTGTTGTACTTCAGAATAGCGCGGGTCACTTCCTGGAGCTTCTGGGCATATCCAGGCTCACGAAAATCGGTCCACGGGCGCGTGTAGTTCGGGTCACCCGGCTGGGTATCCAGCCATAAAGTTGAGTGCTGAGGGTCAAGAATGTCGCCCATTAACACCAAATCAATACTTTCAATAGGCCGGTAGGTATTGTCCTGACGCCACGAGGCCTGGTACGCCAGCTCGCGCAAGCGTCCGCCAAAGAGATGAAAGGCGCTGGGCGAAATGGATTTACCGCAGGTGCCATCGCCCAAATGTAAATCACTGATGATAACGAGCATAGGGCCTCCTGTCTAAACAAGAATAAAAATATTATACGACATCCAGATAAAAAAGGCGGCCCGCTGGGCCGCCTTTTAAACAACGTTAATTGATTAATCTTCCTTGCGTTTCCCAAGACGGTGATCGAGCATCAGGATCGCAGTGTCGTGGGCCTCGATACGCTTCATGTTATCCAGAATGGCGGAGGCGTTGGCCTCTTCTTCGACCTGTTCAGCGATGAACCAGTGCAGCATCACCTGGGCGGCGTAATCCTTTTCCTGCAAGGCAACTTCGTACAAATCATGGATCGACTTGGTGACGTGCTGCTCGTGGGTCAGGACTTCGCTGACGGCTTCCATCGCCGAACCCCAACTGGTTTTCGGGGCAGCAATCGCCTTCAGTTCAACTTTACCGCCGCGTTCCAGCAAGTGGTTGTAGAACTTCATGGCATGCTCATTTTCTTCTTCAGCCTGAATGCGCAGCCAATTGCCAAAACCGGGCAGATTTTCGGCCTCGAAATAAGCGGCCATCGAAAGATAGAGATATGAAGAGAACATCTCTTTGTTAATTTGCTCATTGATCGCAGCTTGCATTACTTTGGAAATCATATGTTCCTCCTGTGAAATGTCTAATCCAAACAATGAAATTATACAGGGATTTCGTTAACAATGGATAAGACTATCATCAAATCCGGGATAGAAGCGCGGAGCGGACGGACTCCCCTCAGCCTGGTCGCCGTTACGCAGCGCAACTCAGGCCAAAGTCCAGGATTGACCGGGCTGGAGCACCACCGCCTGCGCGCCGGTCTCCGCCTGCACCCTGGCGGCCCAATCGGCGGCATCCTGGTTGATCAGTCCCCAGGTGCTGAAATGAATCGGGATGACCACCTTTGGGGTAAGCAGCTTCACCGCCCGCAGGGCATCTGCCGGGCCCATGGTGTAGTTATCGCCAATCGGGATAACCGCCAGGTCCAGACCTTCCTCGCCAATCAATTTCATATCCCCAAACAAACCGGTATCGCCGGCAAAGTAGATTTTCTTGCCGTCGTTGAGCGTTAACAAGAACCCAGCCGGGTTGCCGCCGTAAGCACCATCGGGCAAGGCCGAACCGTGCAAAGCCTGGGTCAGTTTCAGGTAGCCAAAGGGATGCTTGAACCCGCCGCCGATATGCTGCGCGTGAACCTTTTCAAGCCCCTGCTTGCGGAACCAGCCGCTGATCTCGGCGTTGGCAATGACAGTCGCCCCGGTGCGCCCGGCAATGGCAACCGAATCGCCGACATGGTCGCCGTGACCGTGTGTTACCAGGATGAAATCAGCGGCGACCTGCTCAGCGCTGACCGGGCTGGCCGGGTTACCGCTGAAAAACGGATCGATCAGCAGGTTAAACTGCTCGGTTTGCAGGCCAAGCGTAGCGTGTCCGTACCAGGTTAGCTTATGCGACATAAGAATCTCCTTTCGACGACTTCCATCAGATTACTTGACTTTAGAGTTCGTTTTTACGAGTCTGGCAAAGCAGGAATCTTGGCTCAATGGGCGCTTAAAACCCAAAATCTGGACACGGATTACGCGGATTGGACGGACTGCCCTACGGGCGCGCGGATTT
>JAEWVF010000079.1 GCA_023459215.1 Chloroflexota bacterium | reverse complement strand
ACTTTTTTCGCCAGCTTGCAGCATACGCACTCCTTCTGTGCGCCGCTCTGACATTTGTTCTCGGGTTAGTTTTCTCGGTATCCATGTCATAACCCTATCTTAATCGATTTATGTAAATGTCAATAGTCTAGCGTTTGGGCTTAAGCCCCAGCCCGCGGGCGATGATTTCATCCAGCAGCCGTTTGGGCAGCCAGCCTTGCAGGAACTTGACCAGCGGATTGCCCGGCACGACCGCATAGCGGACGCGCGGCCGGGCGGCGGTCAGTGCGCGCAGCACCACCTGGGCAACCTTCTCGGGCGGGTAGCCGTTGCGGCCACTGTCGATGGCGTATTTTTGGAAGCGCTGCATGGCCTCGACGTATTCCGTCTCCTGGTATTGGGCCAGGTCGATTTCACCGGCTTTGTCCCAGATCGGGGTCTTGATCGGACCTGGCCCGACGAGGATGACATCGATGCCGTAGAGCATTAACTCGCGCCGCAGGGACTCGGAAAAGCCCTCCAGGGCGTGTTTGGAGGCCGAATACGCGCCGACAAAGGGTGAGCCGTTCTTGCCCGAAGACGAGCTGATGTTGACGATCCGGCCCGGTTTGCCTTTCAGGCTGCGGTCGGTGCCCAGCAGCGGCAGGAAGGCCTGGCTGACGAGCAACTGCGCCACCAGGTTGATTTCGACCTGTTTGCGAAAGTCCGCAATCGGTTGGTGCAGCAGCGGGGCCGGGATGGCGACCCCGGCGTTGTTGACCAGCCCGAACAGGGTTTCGCCGCGCAACTGCTCGCGCACGCTGTCGGCGGCGGCCCGCACGGCGGCCTCATCGGTCACATCGAACAACAGCGGAACGAAGGCCGCGCCGAATTCCTGTTGCAGCCGTTCGGCGTCGGCTGGTTTGCGCACGCTGCCAAAGACGCGGAAACCGCGCTCGACCAAAATTTTCGCCGCCGCCCACCCGATCCCCGTGGAAACACCTGTCACCACCACACTTTGCATAGTTCGCTCCTTGTTTATTTGTAATCCTATCACGATTATGCGATAAAGAAGGAAGCGCCTGCGTTCTTTTGCCTGTATAATTATCTCAACTTACTCTTGAGCGGGATAGCGCATGGGACACATCTTCATCAGTTACAGCCACAAAGACAAGGCTTATGCCCACAAACTCCAGCAACATTTGCTGAAGAAGGGTTTCGAATCTTGGATTGACGACCGCATCGATTTTGGCGCGCGCTGGCCGCATGAAATCGAAAAGCGGGTGCGCAACTGTGATGCTTTCATCCTGATTATGTCGCCCAATTCAAATGAGTCGGAGTGGGTGCAGAACGAATTGATGCTGGCCCGCAAGTTGAAGAAGCGAATTTTCCCGCTGCTGCTGGATGGTGAAGATTGGTGGCACATCGGCACAACCCAGTATGTGGATGTGAAGGGCGGCAAACTGCCGCCAGCCAGTTTCCTTCTCAACCTGGCGGATGCCTCACCGCCCGGCGTGAGCCGGGAAGTTCCCGCGCCAGCAGAAAAAAGCGGTGCGGGTGGGGTGCAAAATATCAACATTTATGGTGATGTTCCTGGAAATGTCATTATTGGCGATGGCAACCAGCTTCAATCTCCCCCACCTGGCCGGGGAGCGCCGGCACAGCCCGATAAATTACCCAAAGCCCCCAAAATTAAAACAGAAGTTGTGATTGCCCTGATTGGCCTGGCTGGAACTCTCATTACCGCCTTGTGCGCCTGGGCCGCTTCGCCCACCGTCCTGGCAATGCTGGCGCGCACCCCCGCGAACTCGCCCACGCCCGACTCCCTGCCAACCGAAATGGCGGATGCCAAGGGCGTACTTATGCGTCTGGTGCCCGCCGGGGCGTTTACGATGGGCAGCGACAGTGCTAGTGACGAGCAGCCCATTCACCAGGTCAGGCTGCCCGACTACTACATGGATATATACGAAGTGACCAACGCGCGCTACAAAGCCTGCGTAGAGGCTGGGGGCTGCACGCCGCCCTACAGCACCAGTTTCTATAACGATGCCGACTATGCCGACCATCCGGTGATCTATGTTGATTGGGGCCAGGCCCAAACCTATTGCGCCTGGCGCGGGGCGCGCCTGCCGACCGAAGCCGAATGGGAGAAAGCCGCCCGCGGCACGGACGCCAGGACCTACCCCTGGGGCAACAACGCTCCCGATAAAACCCTTTTAAATTACAACAACAATGTAGGCATTACCAGCCCGGTAGGCAGTTACCCGCAGGGCGTTAGCCCATATGGGCTGCATGACATGGCTGGCAATGTTTGGGAATGGCTGGCCGATTGGTACAGCGAAACCTATTATGGCACGCTTGGCGAAAATGCTTTCGACCCACAAGGCCCATCCAGCGGCGACTACCGCATCTTGCGCGGCGGCGGGTGGTACTACGACTATAGAAGTTCCCGCTCTGCCTACCGCCTCAGAGTCGAACCCGACATTAGGTACAACGACGTCGGTATTCGTTGCGTGCTTTCATCCCCTTACGGCGGCTCGCCTTGATTCTGTTTTCTGTCCTCTGCGACCGTAGGGATTTCTGGATTTCTGACCTGGTTTACATAAAAGGTGACAGCCGCTTTGCAGGCGACTGTCACCTTTTTACGTTTTACCAATTACCGCTTACTCTAGATTGTAATTCTCCGGCAGCCAGCAGCATAGCACCAGTTCTCTTGCCGCCTTGACCTCGTCCATGCGCCCGAAGGGAGTCGTGTGCGGGGCGGTCTTGACCAGTTCGGGGTTGTCGCGCGCTTCTTCGGCAATCTTGATCAGCGCCTCGGCGAAAGCGTCGAGAGTGTCCTTGTTCTCGGTCTCGGTCGGCTCGATCATCAGGGCTTCATGCACGATCAGCGGGAAGTAGTTCGTCGGCGGGTGGAAGTTGTAATCCATCAGCCGTTTGGCCACATCCAGGGCGCGCACGCCGCTCGAGTTGGGCGGGTTGCCCTCCATGACGAACTCGTGCATACAGATGCGGTCAAACGGGATTTTGTAGGTGCTGCGCAGGCGCGCTGCCAGGTAGTTGGCGTTCAGCACCGCATACTGCGAGATGTCCTTCAACCCGTCCGGGCCGTGCATGGCGATGTAGGTGTAGGCGCGCACCAGGCCGCCGCCAAAGTGACCGTGGAAGGCTTTCATCCGTCCGATGGAGTGTTTGGGGGTCACAAAGCCATACAGCGGCGGGACATCCTCTTCGGCTTCCTCCAGGATGCCTACCAGCGGCGCGGGCAGGAAATCCGCCAGCCGTTCGCTGACGCCGACCGGGCCGGAGCCGGGGCCGCCGCCGCCGTGCGGCACGGCGAAGGTTTTGTGCAGGTTGAAGTGCATCACATCGAAGCCCAAATCGCCGGGGCGGACGATGCCCAGCAGGGCGTTCAGGTTCGCGCCGTCGCCGTACATCAGGCCGCCGCAGTCGCGCACAAGCCGGATCACTTCCTCGATGTGTTCGTCAAACAGGCCGAGCGTGTTCGGGTTGGTCAGCATCATCCCAACCACGGTATCGTCGCACTGGGCCTTGAGCGCTTCCAGGTCGACATTGCCGCGCGCATCCGAGGGGATGACCACCACACTCATGCCCAACATGCCCGCCGAAGCCGGGTTGGTGCCGTGAGCGGCATCCGGGATGAGCATTTTGATGCGTTTCTCGTCGCCGCGGGCTTTGTGGTAGGCGCGCATCATCAGCACGCCGGTAAATTCACCGTGCGCCCCGGCGGCCGGTTGCAGCGTGACCGCCGCAAATCCGCTGATTTCCTTGAGCCATTCCTGCATCTGGTACATCAGCAGCAGGTTGCCCTGCACGGTTTCAATCGGCTGCAAGGGGTGGCTGTACAGGAATCCCGGCAGGCGGCAGGTATCTTCGTTAATCTTGGGGTTGTACTTCATCGTGCAGGAGCCGAGCGGGTAGAAACCGCCGTCCACGCTGTAGTTGTACTTCGAGAGCGCCATGTAATGGCGAACGACATCCACCTCGGCCAGTTCGGGCAGGGGTAGTTCGTCGCGCAGCAGGCTCTCATCGGGCAGCCCAAAGGCTGGCACATCCGATTTGGGGAAGGTCACGCCGGTGCGTCCGGGCGAGGACAGTTCAAAAATCGTCGGCTCTCTCTTGAGTGCAGTCGAAAGATCACGCATCGAGCACCTCCTTGACCACTTCCACCAGCATGTCGATTTCGTCTTTCGAGTTCATCTCGGTCACAGCAATCAGCATGTGGTCTTTGAGCGCCGGGTAATCCTGGCCCAGGTCGTAGCCGCCCAGGATGCCGTGTTCGAGCAGGTGCGCGTTGATCTCGTCCACCGGCTGCGGGAAGCAAACCGCGAACTCGTGGAAGAAGGGCTGGGCAAAGCACAGGCCGACGCCCTTGATTTTGCTCAATTCGGCGGCGGCATAGTGCGCCTTCTGGTAGCACAGGCTGGCGACCTGCTTCAGGCCGGTTTTGCCGACCGTCGAAAGGTAGACCGCCGAGGCCAGCGCCAGCAAGCCCTGGTTCGAGCAGATGTTGGAGGTGGCTTTCTCGCGCTTGATGTGCTGTTCGCGCGCGGTCAGGGTCAGCACGTAGGATTTTTCACCGCGCGAATCGACCGTCTCACCGACCAGCCGGCCCGCCATTTTATGGACGTATTGCTTGCGGGTGGTGAAAAAGCCGAGCGAGGGGCCGCCGAACCACATCGGCAGGCCGAGCGGCTGGCCCTCGCCGACGACGATATCCGCGCCCATGCTGCCGGGAGTCTTGAACATCGCCAGCGCGGTCGGGTTGGCAACCACGCAGACCAGTGCGCCCTGTCCGTGGGCAGTTTCGATCAGTTTGCTGTAGTCGAAGACCCGCCCAAAAAAGTCCGGGTACTGGACGATGACCAGGGCGGTATCCTGGTCGATCAGCGCGGTCAGCGCTTCGGGCGATGCCTGCAAATCGGCATTCGCGTCATCCCCGGCGACTGCCAAATCCATGCCCTGGGTGTAAGTGCGGATAACCTCGCGGTACTGCGGGTGGACGGTCGGCGAAACCACCACTTTGCGGCGTTTGCCGCGGAAGTTGGCAAACGCCATGTTGACGGCTTCCGCCGCGGCGGTCGCGCCATCGTAGTGACTGGCGTTGGAAAGTTCCATGCCGGTCAGGGCGGTCATCAGCGATTGGTATTCGAAAATGCCTTGCAGCGTACCCTGTGAGATTTCGGGCTGGTAGGGGGTATAGGCGGTGTAGAACTCGCCGCGCCGCAGGATGTGGTCGACCACTGCCGGGGTGTAGTGGTTGTACATGCCCGCGCCGAGGAAGGAAACCAGGTCGCCACGCACGTTTTCATTGCTTTTGGCAATTTCATCGAGCAGGCTGGCGGCTTCCATTTCGGTCAGCGCCGCGGGTAAATCAAGCTTGGGGAAGCGATATTTGGCCGGAACGGCCTCGAAGAGCGCATCCAGGCTCTTCACGCCGATCGTCTCCAGCATCGCATCCCGTTCTTTGGGGGAGATGGGGATATAGGTCATGTTTTCCTTTGGAAAGTGTCAGGTGTGAGGGTGTCAGGTCTCAGGTGATAACGCGCCAGGTTTTCCTGACACCTGACACTTGGTACCTGATACTTTTTTAGTGCGCCCGTTCCTCGCAATACTTCTCATACGCCGCCGCGTCCATCAAACCGACGCCGTCCCCGCCTTCGACCTGGATGAACCAGGACTCGTAGGGTTCGCCGTTGATGCCTTCGGGCGCGGAGGACAGGTCTTCGTTGACGGCCACGACCTTGCCGGAGACCGGGGCGAGCACATCCGAAGCGGCCTTGACCGATTCGACCGAGGCAATCGGGCTGCCGGCTTCGACGCTGTCGCCGACGCTGACGGTGATTTCCATGAAAACGATATCCGAGAGCTGGCCCTGGGCGTAGTCGCTAATGCCGACTTTACCGGTCGCCGGGTCGAACCATTCATCGGATTTTGCATATTTCAGGTTGCTGGGGGTGTTGGACATGGGAGTACTCCTTCTTTGGAATATTGGTGGGTTCTTTGTCATTTCGAGCGATAGCGAGAAATCTTAACCGTGCCGAAGATTTCTCACCGCTACGCGGTTCGAAATGACAAGCGTGAAATTAAAAAAGTCAAGGACGCACAAATTGACTTGTGCGTCCTCTGTAATCAGACCTGAGAGATTCACACTTGCCTCAGGTCTCGATACATCCTGAAAAAATCTCAGGACTACTCGACCATCGGTTTAGTGTTTGCCCCGTCGGTGTCCATTGCTGGAACTTTCCAGAGAAAAACGAAATGGGGTCCTTTTGCCTGAGAGTTTCACCTGCGCGTGCCCGCAGCAGACTTGCACCTTCGGCGCTTGCGCGGGAAACTTTCCGCGCTTGTCTCTTCCCTGTTTCGCTTGAATTATGATTTGATTCTATGAAGAAGACCGGTCAGAGTCAAGTGAAAAATGTCAGGTTTAATAAAACCATAAGGCTGACAATTAAGAAGAACCTGTCCGAAAATTATTTTCTCCTGGGGTAAATGTCATTGCGAGGGGTGACAGCCCCGAAGCAATCTCCCGTTTAATAGGAAAAACTGACCTTTAGGAGATTGCTTCGCCGCCAAAGAGCGGCTCGCAATGACATCGTTCAATTTTCGGATAGAAACTATAACACCGGCGCGCCGGGGCTGCGCTTCAGGAACTGTCCATCGCCCGCTTTGCCGAGCCATTCCTGGCCGTCAACAATCAACTTGCCGCGCAGGAACACTTTTTCGGGGTAGCCGGTCAACTCCCAGCCTTCATACAGGTTGTAATCGGTGCGCTGCTGGCTGTGGGCGATGCCGTAGGTCACTTTCCTGGCCGGGTCCCAGAGCACGAGGTCGGCATCTGCGCCGGGGACGATTGCGCCCTTGCGCGGGTACAGGCCAAAGATTTTGGCCGGGTTGGTGCTGGTTAAGGCCACAAACTGGTTGGGCGTGATTTTGCCACTGTTCACGCCGGTCGTCCACAAAACCGGCAGGCGGTCCTGCACACCAGGCAGGCCGTTCGGGATTTTGGTGAAATTGCCTGCGCCCAATTCCTTGCCGGGGATGGCAATCGGCTTGCCCTCGTAAACGATGGGTTTGGTGCCGTCGAAGAAGAACGGGCAGTGATCGGTGCCAACGGTCTGGATGTCGCCGTCCGCAAGCGCGGCCCACAGGCGGGCGTTGTCGGCCTCGCTGCGCATGGGCGGTGAGCAAATCCATTTTGCGCCATCGGGACGTTTGAGATGCTCGACCGTGAAGAACAAATACTGCGGACAGGTTTCCCCCATGACCGGCGCACCGCGTTCGCGGGCGTATTTCAGCATGTCGGCCTCGCCGCCGGCGTTCATGTGGACGATATAGACCGGGGCGTTGGCCTGGGCGGCCATTGCCGCCAGCCGCAAGGTCGATTCGACCGCGCCCCAGGCCGGGCGGGTGTGGGCGTGCCATTCGGGGCTGGTGTGCCCGGCGGCCAGCGCTTCGGCAATCAGCGGTTCGATCACGTCGCCGTTTTCGCAATGGGCCATGACCAGCATCCCGTTTTCTTTGGCCAGCCGCAAGGCCTGGAAGATGGCCCCGTCGTCGAGGCGCAGGCGGCCATTGTAGGCGGTGAAAACTTTCAGGGTGGTGATGCCCATTTCGACCAGGGAGGGGATTTCGGCGGCCACCGCCTCGTCGAAGTGGGTCAGGTTCATGTGGAAGGAGTAGTCGATGGCGGCTTTGGCCGATTTTTGCAGCCATTCTTCGACTCCCTCCTTGATTCCTCCCCCATTTTCGGAGAAAACGGGGGAGGGGGGTGGGGGCTGGGGTACAAAATCCATCACGGTTGTCGTTCCGCCAAAGGCGGCGGCTTTGTGGCCGGTGTAGTGGTCATCCGACGAGACCGTGCCGAACATGGGCAGGTCGAAGTGGCAGTGTGGGTCGACTCCGCCGGGGAGCAGGAACTTGCCGCTCGCATCGATGACCAGGGTCTCGGCTGGAGCGCTCAGGGACGAGCCGATTAAACGGATTTGCTCGCCTTCGATCAAGATATCCGCTTTAAAGGTATCGGCAGCGGTGATGATTGTCCCGTTTTTGATGAGTGTGGTGTTCATTTTTTCTCCTCCTTGAGCGGGGTGAATCCACCGCCGTACACGGATTGGGCCGGTGAGACGATGACAAAGGCTTGCGGGTCGGCCCCGGCCACCAGGGCTTTCAATTGGGCGATCTCGGTGGCAGTCAGGGCGACCATCAACACGCTGTGGGGTTTGCCGGTGTAAGCGCCTTTACCATCAACGATGGTCGCGCCGCGGCGCATATCGGTCAGGATGGCTGCCGAAACGGTCTCGGGGTGGTTGGTGATGATGAAGGTCAACAATTGCTGGCGGCGGGCCGAGGGGCGGAACCAGGCCCGCAGGCCTTCCATTTTGCCCAACCCAACCTCCGGGACGTTGAAGCGCGGCAGGACTTCGCCGCTGGCCTGGCGCAGGTTGAGGGTCAGGGCGGCCAGGATACCGAGCGCCGAGAGGTAGATGGCCACCAGTCCGAGCACGATTTGCCCGGCCAGACCGCCGATGGCTGCCCGTTCGATGAAGTGGCCCAGATCGTTGACCGGGGTGGGCATTAGCCACAGGTTGGCCAGCCAGGCCATGCCGACGATGGTGTAAATCCACAGGTAGTTGCGGCGCAGGCGGCGGCCGG
The DNA here is from genome assembly GCA_023459215.1 of Chloroflexota bacterium. Lineage (GTDB taxonomy): Bacteria > Chloroflexota > Anaerolineae > Anaerolineales > Villigracilaceae > UBA8950. The sequence goes on along the minus strand of JAEWVF010000079.1, from coordinate 88,532 downwards.
TTGCCTCCCAGATCGAAATCGGGAAGTGCGGGGTCAGCAGGCTTTCGGCCAGGCTCTCGGCCCAGTCGGGCGAGGGGTGGAAGGGCGGCACAAGCATGGCGGCGTAGAAGTCGGTTTCCATCAGGCGCACGCGCGAGGCCCACAATTCATAGTAGCGGTAGCGGCGCGCTTCCATAATCAGGAAGATGGTCACCAGCAGGATGTTGAGCAGGATGACCACGTGACTGCCCTGGGCCTGGGTAAAAGCAAAGGAGATGGCTGCGCCGGTGGTCACGACTGCCCAGTTGGTGGTGGTATCGAGCCGCTGCCGCCAGACATTGGCGCGCTGGATCTCGGCGCGGAAGAGATGCACCATGGCGGTGGTGAATTCGCTCGATTTGAGCTGGTAGCCGCGATAGGTCCAGACGGGTTCGTTGGGCTGGGTCTTTTCGTCCAAGTTATTCTCCGGGGGCCGGGGTGTAGCCACCCTGCAGGTCTTTGATGCCGAGCAGGGCCAGCAAAACCTCGGGCGGCAAGTCCGCTTCGGGCAGGTCGGCGGACGTGCGGTATTGGGCCGCTTGGGCGCGTTCGCGCAGCGATTTCCAGAGCAGGGCGCGCTCGTCGTCGCGGACAATCAGATCGGCCAGGGTGCGGGCCTGCAAAAGGTATTCGCCGGTCGAGTAGAAAAAAGTCACCCTTCGCCATTTCTCAGCCAGGATGGGATTTTTGAGCTTCTCCAGCGCGCCAATCTGCAATTTGAAATATTCCTCGCGCGCGCGGGGATGGTCGGCCTCGTCGCGCAGCAGTTCGGCGCGGGTGGTCAGTTCGTGCCCGCGCAGGGGCGCGATGTACTCGATGCGCGCGCCGCGCTCCCCGAAGCTGGCCGGCTGGTAAAAGGCCAGGTAATCCACGCTGACAACTTTGGGCGCAGATTTAAGCGGGATGCGGTACCAGCCCAGCAGCCGGGCAATTTCCATATCGCGCGGCTGGGGCAGGAAGCAGACCAGGACAAGGCAGGTGGGAGAGAGCATGATGTAATTTAGAATGAAGAATGAAGAATGAAGAATGCAGAGTGCAGAATGAAGAATAGTTGCTACTTAATCTTACCATCGGGTTGCTGGTTTGCTGCAATCGTTTTGTGTTACCATAAAAATATCATTCAACAGGAGGCTGTCATGGAATTCACGCAACTGGGCCGCACCGGCCTGAAAGTATCGCGTCTGTGCCTGGGGACGATGAACTTCGGCCCGCACACCGAGGAAAAAGAATCGTTCGCCATCATGGACAAAGCCCTCGAGTTGGGCATCAACTTCTTCGATACGGCCAACGTTTACGGCTGGAAGATTGGCGAGGGCATCACCGAAAACATCATCGGGCGCTGGTTTGCCCAGGGCGGCGGACGGCGCGAAAAGACCGTCATCGCCACCAAAGTTTTTGGGCGCATGGGTGAGTGGCCCAACCAGAGCCGCCTGTCGGCCCGCCACATCCGCGAGGCGGTCGAAGGTTCGCTCAAACGGATGCAGACCGAGTACATCGACCTGTACCAGTTCCACCACATCGACCGGCTGACCCCCTGGGAAGAAATCTGGCAGGCGATGGAAGTGCTCGTCCAGCAGGGCAAGGTCATCTATGTCGGCTCGTCGAACTTTGCCGGTTGGCACATTGCCCAGGCGCAGGAAAAAGCCAAAGCGCGCAATTTTATGGGCCTGGTCAGCGAACAATCGCTCTACAACCTGAACGCGCGCACTGTCGAACTGGAAGTCGTGCCAGCCTGCAAGGAATACGGCCTGGGTCTGATTCCCTGGAGTCCGCTGGCGGGCGGTTTGCTGGGCGGCGTGTTGGCCAAAATCGAAAAAGGCCGCCGCGCATCTGAAAACACACAAAAGGAAATCGATAAAAATCGTCCCAAGCTCGAAGCCTGGGAACAGTTCTGCAAAGAAATGGGCGAAAATCCTGCCGATGTGGCCCTGGCCTGGCTGCTGAAGAACCCGGTCGTGACCGCCCCCATCATCGGCCCGCGCACCGACGAGCAACTGACCGGTTCGCTGCGCGCGCTCGAAATCCAATTCAGTGAAGACGCGCTCAAGAAACTGGACGAAATCTTCCCTGGCCCTGGCGGCGAAGCGCCCGAAGCCTACGCCTGGTAAACGGCTTCGGCCTGCCTGAGCAGCCAGCCCTGCAATTCGGGGATGCCCTCGGCCAGGCGCGCCGCCGCCACAATCGGCAGCAAGGCGCGGTAAACGGCCTGGTCGCCGCCATCGGCAAAATAGGCGCGCAGGTACTGGTTGTGGAACCAGTTCACCAGCCAGCGCACGGGCAGAATCGGCACCGTCGCGGCTGTGCCGAGCAGCAAAATCGAGCTGCGGGCCACGTCCGCCAGCGGGTGGCCGAGCGAAACATCGATCCAGTCAATCGCCAGGTCTTGAGTCCCGGCTGACAAAATATTTCCCGGATGAAAATCGCCATGACACAGGCGGCTTTCATCCGGGATTTTTGCGTAAGTCTCCAGCAGGCGCGTTTTCAGACTGGCTGGCAGGATGTTCGAGGTTTCGATGCGCCGGGTGTACTTCTCGCGCTGCCGGGGCAGGTCGGCCTCGATTTTTGGCTGGTGCATCGCGCGATGCAGGTTTGCCATCCGTTTTGCCAGGGACGGGACGCGCCACGGGCCTTTGAAGACCAGTTCCGCCATCGGGACGCCGTCGACCCGCTCGTAGATCAAACCGGGACGCCCCTCGAATTCGACCTGTTCATAAAAACGAGGGCAGGCTACACCCGAGGCCTGCACCGCCGCTGCGATTTTTGCCTCGTAGGCGGCATCTTCGGCGCTGAAGCCGGGAAAATACACCTTGGCGATTTTGCCCGTTTCCCAGGCATACACTTCGGCGGTGCGTCCGCGCGCGAGCGGTTTTTCGGGCATGGATCAGGCTCCCTCGATCACAACCATCCTGCTTTTGGCGTATTGGTGGCGCATGGCGCGCGCCGGGCCGTATTCGGACGAGTTCAGCCAGGCTTTGGCCTGCTCAACCGATGGGAATTCGATAATCACCAGCCGCGAGGGACTCCAATCGCCTTCGAGCGTTTCGGTTTTGCCGCCGCGGGCAATGTAGCGTCCGCCATACAGGGCGGTGGGAGCGGGGGCCAGTTTTTTGTATTCCTCGTAGCCAGCCGGGTCGGTTACTTCGATATCAACGATAACGTATGCGGTCATGAAAACTCCTTGCCAATGTCCTGAGCGGAGGCCCTGAGTGCAACGAAGGGCTGTAGTCGAAGGACTATTGATGGATAATGCCCTTCGACTACGGCTTCGCAAACAGCGCGAAACCTCCGCTCACCTGTGCTTGCGCACGGCGCAGGCAGGACTTTGTGACAGTGCTTCTACAGATTTTCCAAATAATCGATAAACAATCTTACGCCAAAGCCCATGCCGCCCTTCGGGCAGTAGGGCAGTTCTTTTTCCGCGCCCATCACCCCGGCAATGTCGATGTGCGCCCAGGGAGTGGCCTCGGTCACAAACTGTTTCAGGAAGGTGCCGCCGACAATCGTCCCGGCCTTGCGTCCGCCGGAGTTTTTCATGTCGCTGTCGTCACCCTTGATCAGTTCGAAGTATTCCTCGTCGAGCGGGAGCTGCCACAGGCGTTCGAAGGTGCGCTCGCCAGACTGGATCAGGGCCTGGGCCAGCCCATCGTTGGTGCTCAAGACCCCGGCGCGCACCGAACCGAGGGCGATGATGACCGCCCCGGTCAGGGTGGCGATATCGACCATCGCGCGCGGTTGGAAGGTGCGCTCGGTGTAGGTCAGGGCGTCGGCCAGCACCAGGCGGCCTTCGGCGTCGGTGCTGATGATTTCGATGGTCTTGCCGTTCAGGGCGGTCAGGATATCGTCGGGGCGGTAGCCGTGGCCCGAGATCATGTTCTCGGCAGCGGCAATCACGCCTACGACCGGGGTTTTGAGTCCGAGCCGGGCGGCGGCCATCAGCGTGGCGATGACGGCCATCCCGCCGCTTTTGTCGTATTTCATGCCGACGATGCCGTCGACCGGTTTGAGCGAGTAGCCGCCGGTGTCGAAGGTAATCGCCTTGCCGACCAGCGCGACCGGTTTTTCGGCGCTGCTCCCGGCGTGTTCGAGGATGATCAGGCGGCTGGGGGTGGCCGAGGCCTTGCCCACCGCGACGATTGCGCCCGCGCCCATCGCTTCGAGTTGTTTATCGTCGAGCACGGTGCATTTCAGCCCGACTTCGGCGGCGAGTTTCTGGACGCGTTCGACCAGCGTAACCGGGTTGATGACGTTGGCCGGTTCGTGCGACCACTCGCGGGCCAGGTTGGTGGCTTCGCTGATGATGGTTGCCTTTTCGAGCGCTTTTTGCAGTGCGGATGTCTCGCCATCGGTCAGCAGGCTCAGGCTGGTTTCTACGGATTTTTTCTCTGATTTATAGGCAGTAAATTTGAAATTGCCGAGCAAAAGCCCTTCGACCAGGGCGCCCAGGGCGGCTTCGGGAGCCAGGCCAACGCCGAACAGCGGAGCCAGTTCCAGCCCGGCGCTGGGGATTTCGTGTTTGGCCAGCCATTTGGCCAGCATCCCGCCTGCGCGCCGAATCATCTCGGCGTTGATTTTGGCCTGCGGCCCGAGCGAGAGCACCGCTTTGCCGTTCAGCAGGCGGATGTCGCCGGTTTCTTTGCCGGCGGTTTCAAGGCTGACCGTTTCAGGCGCAGCGGTCGGGACGACGATCAGGCCGGCAAAGCCGGTTTGTGGGGCAAGTGTCAGGGAAAGGGGCATGTGGAGTCCTTTTTTTGGGATGAATGGATTCTAACTTGAGTTTGCTGTTCAATGAAGAGCAAAACCTTTTGAACACGGAAAACACGGATTACACGGAATTTCACGGATTTTTCTTAATTTTTCCGTGTAAATCCGTGTTTTCTGTGTAATCCGCGTCCAGATTTTGATTTTTAAGGCCTTGCGCATTTGTTTTTTGCAGAATTGGAATTCTACGCTCAAGATTCTAAAACAAAAACGGAAAAAACAACTTCGACTTGCGCTTGTACTCGGCAAAACCGGGATAGCGCGAAAGCGATTTGTCCTTTTTGAGCATGTTGGGGAACCAGATAATCGCCAGGTAGAGCGCAATCACCGCCAGCGGAATCCAGTGCATGGCCAGGATGCCGAAGCCGAGATAAATCAGCAGTTCGCCGAAGTAGTTGATGTTGCGGACGCGCGCCATCAACCCGTCGTCAATCAGGTGGCCGGGGTTGTACTTGAGTTGGACATGCTTCTGCATGTCGGCGGCGTAGTGCAGGAAGATGCCAAACGTGTAGGTGCCGACCGACAGTCCAAGCAGCCAGGCCGGGGCCTGTACAGCCTGCGAGGTAATAATGAAGGGCGCAATCCAGTACAGGCTCAGTCCGGCCCAGATATACAGGCCGTAAAACAGGCCTTTGTCTTCTTCCCATTGTTTATCGGGGAAAATGCGGCTTTTGAGTACCCATAAAATGCCATAGGTGCCGTGCAGGGCCAGGTAAACCCAGGCGGTTGGGTTGTCCCATTGCTGGAACCAGGCCATCATCCCCAATACGGCGAGGAAGGTGACAGCTTTGTGACTATCGATAAAGTATTTTTGTTTCATGGCGTTTCCCTTTAGACCAATTGTACCCTCACCCGGCCACGCACGGCATTGATCAGCCAGAGTTGGGTGCAGTGCGGCAGGTCATCGAGGGTCAGTATCCGTTCGCAGATTTGTCCGCTTGCGAGCAGTTCGGCGCGCATTGTGCCGGGCAAAAGTCCGCAGTCGAGCGGCGGGGTGACAAGTTCGCCGTCCAGTTCGGCGAGCAGGTTGGCGATTGTGAACTCGGTCAACTCGCCGCGCTGGTTGTAGAGCAGACTCACGTCCGCGCCGGGGGCCGGGGCCGGATAGATCTCACGCCGGGTGGTTTTGTGAAAGAGGAAAACCTCCTCGCTGTTGACCGGCGCGGGAGCGAGGGACGCCTTGAAGAGAGCCTGCCCTGAGCCTGTCGAAGGGGTAGCGGGAGTCTCGGGCAGGGGCATGGCCTGGTGCGAGAGAGTCCCGGCGCGGGTGAGAAGTATCCGCACGCGCATGGGTTCGGTAAACGATGCGGCCAGATGGTCAAGATACGCCTCGAGGGCGGAAACGCCCCGATTTTCCCAGTCGCCTTCAGGCGGCTTGGTATGGATAGCCCGGATATTTATATCCGGGCGGGCCGGTTGTAACAGATGAAACCCAAAATAACGCGCCGAATCAACCAGCCGCTGAACATGCCGCTCGCGCAGGAAGTAGCCTTCGGATGGCGTCCAGCGCAGGGTGGTGTACAGGTCAAAGGCTGGCGCGGGACGGGTCAGGATTTGGGCTTTGAGCAGGGCCTCGTCGTATTCGCTGCGGGCGGTCGAATCCCAGACGATGCCGCCGCCGGCGCCGTATTCCGCGCTTTGGGTCTGGCGGTCGACCAGCAAGGTGCGGATGGCGACATTAAAAGAAGCCTGGCGGCCTGGCGCGATGAACCCGATGCTGCCGGTGTAGATGCGGCGCGGGGTGCTTTCGAGGGCGCGGATGATTTTCATCGTGCTGACTTTGGGCGCGCCGGTGATGGAAGCGCACGGGAAGAGCGCGCGCAGGATTTCGTGGATGGGGGCGCGGGTGCGGGCGCGGACGGTGCTGGTCATCTGCCACAGGGTCGGGTAGCGTTCGGCGCTGAACAGCGCAGGGACGTGGACGCTGCCGGTTTCGGCGATGCGGCCCAGGTCGTTGCGAATCATATCGACAATCATCAAATTTTCGGCCCGGTTTTTGGGGTCGGCTTGCAGCCAGGCGGCCTGGGCGGCGTCTTCGGCGTTGGTGCGCCCGCGTTTGACGGTGCCTTTCATCGGCCGTCCGGTAATGGTTTCTCTGTCGAGGCTAAAAAAAAGCTCGGGCGAAGCCGAACAGATAACGAAGCGGCCTGTGTCGAGATAGGCGGCATGGGCGTTCTGGGATTGGGCCAGGTTCAGGAAGAAGTCCCAGGGGTCGCGCGGGAATTTGGCGCGCAGGCGCAGGGTGTAGTTGACCTGGTAGGTTTCGCCGCGGGCAATGTGTTCTTTGATGGCGGCGATGCCGGCGTTATAGGCCTTGCGCGAGATGGAGGCTTTCCAGTGGAGCGGATGGGGGAGCGGATTTTGAAGCGGAGAAGCGGATGGCGGTGGGAGTTCTATGGCGTGCGGTGGCGGATACAGTCCGAACCACAGCAGCGGGAATCCGCTTGGGTCGGGGTGGACGCACAAGGCCGGGTCGAAAGCCGGGGCCGCTTCGTAGGACAGGAATCCGGCAGCGTGCCAGCCATTGCGTTCAACCAGCGCTTCGAGTTCCCACAGCAGGGGCAGGGCTTGGTCGAGCCGGTCGGTTTGCAAAATTTGGTGGGGATTTTGATAATGCCGCCAGCCATCAGCTTGGCGCAGGAGCACTTCGTTGGTCTCGGGGCGCATGATGTGGTTTTACCACAAAAATGGCTTAAAAACGCTGGGCACGAATTTCACGAAAAGGTCAAAGACAATTCATATCAATTCGTGTCAAAAGTTCTTTGTTACTCTTATGGGAGGCGCATCGGGTAAAATGGCCATCATGCAAACATTCCTGACAAAACTCCCTCGTTGGCTGCCGGCAGTGCTAATGATGGTCGTCATCTTCGGCTTTTCCTCCATCCCGTCCAGCGAAATGCCGCGCTTTGGCCTGTTTGACCTGCTGGTCAAGAAGGGCGGCCATGCCCTGGGCTATGCGCTCCTGGCGCTGGCTTTTTTGCACTGGCGCAGGCCGCTTTGGGAAGCGGGTGTCCCCGCATTGAAAACGCTGGCCCTGGCCTGGCTCCTGGCGGTTGCCTATTCGGCCAGCGATGAATTCCATCAGTCTTTCGTGCCGGGACGCACCCCCAGTCCGCTGGATGTGCTGATTGATGCCGTCGGCGCTTTGCTTGGGCTGGCGATTTACGCTCTCCAGCGGTATTTTTCGAGATAAGCCCGGCTCTTGGGCTATAATGGGGAAAATCATCTTGTTTTAAGGAAAGCCTATGTCTTTCACTATCGGAGAAACCATCGGGCCATACCGGATCGTTGAACAACTTGGCCAGGGCGGGATGGCCACGGTTTACAAGGCCTATCATGCCTCGCTCGACCGTTATGTTGCCATTAAAGTATTGCATCAGGCTTTTCTCGAAGACCCCAATTTCCTGGCTCGTTTTCAGCGCGAAGCACGCCTGGTAGCACGTCTCGAACACCAGAATATTGTCCCGATCTACGATTACGCCGAGCATGGCGGTCGGCCTTACCTGGTGATGAAATATATCGAGGGCGATACCCTCAAGGCTCGCCTGCACAGCGGTCCGCTCGATCCCGCCGAGGTCAGCCGGATCATCACGCAGGTGGGGGCGGGTCTGGCTTATGCCCATAAACAGGGCATCCTGCACCGTGATATTAAACCCAGCAACGTCATCCTGGCCAGCGATGGTGGCATTTACCTGGCCGATTTCGGCCTGGCGCGGATTGCCCAATCCGGCGATTTGACCCTGACCTCCGACATGATTCTGGGCACGCCCCAGTACATTTCACCGGAGCAAGCCCTGGGCAAATCGGACCTCGACCAGGGCACCGACATTTATTCCTTCGGCGTCATGGCCTATGAAATGACCACCGGACGTGTGCCGTTCAGCGCCGATACCCCATTTTCGATCATCCACGATCACATTTATTCCCCGCTGCCCCTGCCGACCCAGGTCAACCCGACCCTTTCGCTGGAGGTCGAGCGGGTGCTGCTCAAGGCCCTGGCCAAGGACCGCGGCGACCGTTACGTCGATGTCGCCGCTTTTGTGCGCGACTTTTTGTCCGCCTGGCAGGAGCCGCGCAGCGCTGCCCCGGCCCAGGTGGCCGCGATTCCGCCCGCTGCGCCTCCGGCCTCGACCGTCATGGCCACCCCTGCCAGCCCAGCGGAAACGGTTTCCGCCGATGGCGGGCGGATTGTCATCCAAACGGTGCGCGCCGAAACGGATACTGTGCCTGCCGAACCCGGCCAGACGCCAAAACGCCGCATCCCCTGGAAGTGGCTCCTGGCCGGCCTGCCGGTCTTTTTGTGTATTTGCTGCCTGGGCATCGGCATGTTGAACGATATGGGCGTTTTTGGCCCTGAAGACGCCCCCCAGGTTCAGGCGGTCGCCAGCCCCGAACAGCCGCAAAATCCGGCCCTGGAGGAAGTCAATTCCATCCCGCTTGAAATCCGTCCGCTGGACGAGGCCAGCCAGCGGGCCGAGGGTGAACCCGATTCGGCGATTGCGCATGTCGAGTTGGGTTTGGCCCTGATCGAATCCGGCCAGGAACTCGAAGGTTACGCTGAAATCCGCCTGGCTGCGGAACTCGCCCGCGAGGATGTGCCCTTGCTGCTCGGTCTGGCCAAGAGCCTCGAACGCCAGCAGCGCTGGCCGGGAGCATTCATGCTCTACCTGCGCGCCTTCGAAGCCCGTCCGCGCCTGGCCTTGTTGAGCGACAATTTGCGCCGGTCGGCTTATTTTGCGGCGGAGAATCCGCTGGCCCCCGATTTGCTCGACGGCGAAGCCCTGCAAAAGGCCGACAAGCCGACCTTCCTGATGGCCCAGGCGCGCTATTTGATTTTGCATGAGGGCCGCTTCGTTGAAGCGCGTGAAATCCTGGGCGAGGTTCGCCGCGGGCTGGATGTTTTTCCCGAAGCGGCGCTGGTGGAGGCGGAAGCCTTGTTCCGCGAAGGCAAGCCGGACGAGGCCCGCGCGACTTTGACCTCGCTCCTCGAGCGCGAATCGCTCCCGGCCTGGGTGCGTCAACAGGCGGAAGCGCTGCTGGCTCAATACGAATAGACAACAGAAAACTGCCGTTGTTCAGGCAGTTTTTTGTTGGGAACCGGCTTTATTGGGCCAGCAAATCCTGGTATTCGGGCTTCTTCTGAATGTAGGATGCCACGAACGAACACAGCGGAATAACCCGCCAGCCCTGGCTGCGGGCATGATCCAGCCCGGCGCGGACGAGTTTGCTGCCCAGCCCGCGGCCTTCGAGCGCCGTTGGGACGCCGGTGTGGGTGAAGGTGATTGTCGAGCCGTCCAGCCGGTACTCGAGCACGGCCAGGTGGCTTTCGATTTCAACCTGGAAACGGTGTTGCTGCGGATTATGGCTTACTTCGATTTGAGTAGGGTCGGTGGTCATAGTCTGCTCCTTGCCTGGATTCTACCCGGTTTTTGCGGCCCGGCGGCTGGATTGGGCCGGGGCGGGTATAATTGGATTGGTTTTGGAGGCCGCAATGACAGTATCCATGCAAAACAAGACGGTTTTGGTCACTGGCGCAACCGCCGGGATTGGCCTGGTAACGGCCCGCGAACTGGCGCGGCGCGGCGCGCAGGTGACCATCGTCAGCCGTTCGCCTGAGAAATGCGTTCGGGTGATCGATGAACTCAAGGCCGAAACGGGCAACCCCAACCTCGAATACATCGTCGCCGACCTGTCGCTCAAGGAAGATGTCCACCGCGCCGCGTATGAGTTCAAGAAGCGTCATACCCGCCTGGATGTGCTCCTGAACAATGCCGGCGGTGTTTTTATGACCCGCCAGGTGTCCAAGGAAGGCGTCGAGATGACGTTCGCCTTGAACCATCTTAATTATTTCCTGCTGACCCACCTGCTGCTGGATGTTTTGAAGGCCAGCGCCCCGGCGCGCATCATCAATGTTTCTTCCGATGCCCATCGCGGCGCAAAAGTCAATTTCGGCGATATCCAATGCCAGAAAAATTACTCGGGTTTTGCCGCTTACAGCCAGTCAAAGTTGTGCAACGTGCTCTTTACTTATGAACTCGCCCGCCGCCTGGAAGGCAGCGGCGTAACGGTCAATGCCCTGCATCCGGGTTTTGTGTCCAGCGAGTTTGGCAAGAACAACGGCTTCCTGATGCGTCTGGTGCTGCGCCTTCTTTCGCCGGTGGCCAAGAATACCAACGACGGCGCTTCGACCAGCATTTACCTGGCGACCTCGCGCGAAGTGGACGGGGTCAGCGGCAAATATTTTGTCGATGCCCGCGAGGTGCAATCCGATCCGGCCAGCTATGACCGGGCTGCCGCCGAACAGCTTTGGAACCTGAGCCTTGAGATGATTTTGTAAAAATCCGGCTACGACTTTGGCTGTGCAGGGCAAGCGGGAGGCTTGTCCTGCACTTTTAATTTTATTGCCCGGCCAGGAATTCGGCCAGTACCCGGTTGAACTCCGCCGGATTGTCCATGTTGGCGCAGTGTCCGGCGTCCGGGATGCACGCCAACCGGCTGTTGGGCTCCAGCTTGTGCCATTCCAGCGAATTGCTGTAGACAATCGGCAGGTCATGTTCCCCGGCGACAATCAACAGCGGCTGGGCCAGGCGTTTTTGGGTTTTATCCATGATTTTGCTCATGCCGGGCATCACCCGCAGTGAGCTCCTGGTAAAGCGCTGCATCGCCCGATAAAAGATTTCGCGTTCACTGTCGACCACATTGGTACTCTTGACCACATAGCGGCGGAAACCATCCATATTAAAGAGGATCAGCAAAAAAGCCTTGATGATTTCGCGACTTTGGGCTTTGTTGATGGCTGAATTGTCGCCGAAGATGCTGTAGCCGCCGGTCACAGTCACCGAGCGAACCCGCTGCGGATACTTGTCAGCAATATATTGAGCCATCAGCGATCCGAGCGAGACACCTACCAGGTGAGCATCCCGATGGCCTTCCTTTGCGATGATTTCAGCCACCAGGTCGGCGGTTTTTTCGATGGTGACATTTGCGCCGTTAACCTGTGATTGGCCGTGTCCGAGCATATCGATGCCAATCACGTGGTAGTTTTCAGCGAAGTCATCGTACTGATGATGGAAACAGGTGTGGTCGCCGTAGGCCGGATGGATGAAAACCAGCGCTTCTTTGGCCGGGTCGCCCTGGGTGTAATAGTACAGGCTATACTTTTCTTGTGCGAGTTGTTTTTCTTGCAGGGATTTCATCAGTTTTCCTCTTTGAGTTCTGCAAGCAGGGTTTCATACCAGCGGATATTGAAAGCGTAAAAATCGCGCCCATATTGCAGGGTCAGCATCTGGAACTTGACCACGGTTTGCAGTTCCGGCCCAATTTGCAATTCCGTGGCCTGTTGTTGGATGAAATCCAGCCGGGCCAGGAACTGGCTCAGGTTTACCAGGTGCGCTTCCAGTACGCGGATCCGTTCGGCGGGCGCGGCAAAGCCCATGAAGTACAGGCGGGTCAGGGCCGGGTCCTTGACCTTTTCGGCCTCGATTTCTGCGGCCAGCCAATCCTGAAAGGCCTGTCTTCCTGTGGGGGTCAGGTGGAAAACTTTTTTGTTGCGTCCGTTTTCGACCATTTCCTGGACGCTGATCCAGCCTTTTTCCAGCATTTTGGCGATGGCGGCGTTGATGCTGCCAAAGCTGGCGCTGTAGAACAGCGAGACGCCGCGCTCGAGGGCTTTATTCAGTTCGTAAACGGTCATTGCGCGCAGGGCGAGCAGGCCGAGAATAACAAATTCCATTTTGAGTATCCTTTCGTAATATATCTAATAGTAATATTGGCGGACAAAAATGTCAAGAGGTTGATTAAACCCTTGACATTAACGTTACGTCATAGTTTATATTCAGGCCAGCGCGCAAAACCGTACGATTGGATGAGAACATGTTCACCGTCAAACAACTTTCCAGCCTGGCGGGAGTCACTCCCCGCACCCTGCACCACTACGACCAGATCGGCCTGCTTAAGCCGTCCCGGGTTGGCGAAAACGGCTATCGCTATTACGGGGAGCAGGCTGCCCTGCACTTGCAGCAAATCCTGTTTTACCGTGAGTTGGGATTGCCGCTCGAAGACATCAAGAAGATCATGGGACGCCGTGATTTCGATGTCCTGTCGGCGCTGGAAAGCCACAAAACCGAGATCGCCAGGCGCATCAAACGCCTGGAAACTCTTGTGAGCACGGTGGACAATACAATTGCCTACCTGAAAGGACAAAAACTGATGGACAACAAACAGATTTTCTCCGGCTTTACCCCCGAAGAAGAGGAACGCTACGCCCGCGAAGCGGAGCAGATGTACGACCCCGAGACTGTGCGCGAATCCAACCGCAAGTGGAAGGCCTACGGGAAAGAGAAGCAGCAGGCCATCCTGGCCGAGGGCAAGCAGATTTACATTGAGATGGTGGCTGCCATGCCGCGCGGCGCGGCTTCACCCGAAGTCCAGGCCCTGATCGAACGCTGGCGGGCGCACATGGATTACTTCTGGACCCCCAACCTCGAGCAGTTGCTCGGCCTGGCGGAGGGCTATGTCAACGATCCGCGCTTCCGCGCCACCTACGACGCCATCGACCCGAAACTGGCTGAATTCATGCGCGATGCGGTCAGGGTTTATGTGGAAAGTAAAAAGTAAACGAACAGGGCCGGCGGGTTTCCCCACCGGCCCTGTTCGTAAAAAGGAGCGGTCTTCTTGTGACCGCTCCTTTTGCTTTTCCACTTACTTGTTCTTGCCCGCCACGAGAAGCTGGTTGAGCAGTTCCTTGTTCGGCGGCACCAGGGTCAACTGGCCTTTGCCTTCCAGGATGTTCTGTGTCTCCAGGATTTCGAACAGGGCCGAACCAACTTCCTTGTTGGAAGAGATGTTGTGCATCGCCTCGCCGACAATCCGCGGGCGGATCGCCCCGGCCTTGGCGAACTCAACCGCCGCTTGGCGTTCGGCGGTGCTGGTGATGATGTTGACCTGGTTCGCGCCATCTTGCTTGATGGCCGAAGTCACCTGGCGCAGGCGGTTGACCACCTTGGCCTCGATCTGCTGGATCATGCCGACATCGCGGAAGTGCACCTTGCGGATGTAGACCGACCCTAGTTTGTAGCCCCACTCGTGCGAGCGCGGTGAGACTTCCTCGCGCACCATCCGGCTCATGCCATGGCGGTTGACCAGCATCTGCTCGAGCGGCATGTTGCTCAACGAGCGCACCACCGCATTGCTAACGTTGGCCGCCAGCGAACCGCGCGGGTCGGCGTTCTTGAACAGGTACGAGACCGGGTCGCTGATATACATTTCATACCAGATACCCACGCCCATCGGCGCGCCTTCTTCCGAGTTGACCGGGTTGCTGCGCAGATACTGCTGGTCGAGACGCATATCCAGCACCTTGCGGCTGCCCAGCCAGTTGACCAGGAAGGCGCTCGGTCCCAACTTGAGCGGCAGGATGACCAGCCCCGGCTCCTTCAAAATCCCGACCACGCGCCCGAACAGGATGAATACCTGGCAGGTGCCTTCTTCGACCGTGGTATACAGGCCGATCAGGCGCAGGAAGAACAACACAATCGGCATCACGAACCACATGCCGACGAACGAAATGGCTGCTCCAATCAAAAATTCAACCAGGAAGCCTTCCATTATTCCACCTCCCGTACGATTTGCTGGGCGCGGTTGTACAACTTCAGGCGCACGTTGCGCAGGTAGGCCTGCAGCGCGCCCTGTCCGCTCTTTTGCAGGGCGGCCAACTGTTCGGCCAGGGCCACCAGCGGCTCGACTTCGGCCTGGGCGTTCAAGGTCTCGATCTCAACTGCGCGCTTCGACTGCACGATTTTCTGGTCGGCGGCAGCCTGGGCCAGGCTGATATCGGACGAAACCTGGTTGTGGGCGGTGTTGATGGCCGCCAGCGCCGATTCGACTTCGGGCGGCGGGTCGATGCCCGTGATCAGCGAAGCGTCCAGGATGATGCCGTAGCGCGCTGTGGAGGAGGCGCATTCGCGCTCCATGTGGTCATTCAGGTCGCGCAGGTTTTTGCGCAGATCGTTGATCGACACTCCGGAAACGCCGCTCAGGCCGCCAATCCCTTCCTCATTTGCATTCGGCGCAACAAAACTGGCGATACGTTCACGCAGCACCGAAACGAAGTAGCCCATCACATGCAGGATCGGGCGTTTGACCCCGAACAGGTAGGCATACAGGTTGTTCTCGGCCACCCGATAGCGGATCTGCCCGGTCAGGCCGGTATTGAGCTGATCCTTGGTGACCGCCTCCAACAGCGTCCCGCCGGCGTTTGCGCGCGGGTCCTCAAGATCCTGGGCCATGTTGATGGTCTGGGTGGCGATGGATACTTTGTAGATTCGCTCCCAGGGCCACTTGAAGTACGGGCCGCCGGGCGGGATGACCCGCACCTGGGGGTAGTTGTAGCGCAGTTTGTGTTCTTCGCTCAACGTTTCGCCCAGAGGCGATTCCGCCGTGGTGGCGTTCCCGACTCGCTCGGCTCGCCCGAAGATGGTCTTGACGGCGCGTTCGTTCTGATCAACGGTGTAAAGCGAAGTCAGCACATAGCGCAGGAAGAACCAGGCCACAAATCCGGCTGCCAGGCCGATAAGAAAACCAAAACCGGTCATAAGAAATTCTCCTTTCTTGAAATAAACAACAGAATCAGTATAGCAAAACACGGGCCGGAATCAAAGCGGGTTGTGTTTTTGTTTTGTTAACATTTTGCCGGTCGGCCTGCGCGGCCCGCCCCTGCCGCAACTCCGCTAACTGGACAATCCCTATGCTTTCAGGTATGATTGGAGCGTTCTGCCCGCCGCTTATCACGGCATTTTCCAATTTAACACGTGGGTACGGTTACGCCTGGAGTTCAGGCGGGGTTGAATCGTCGAAAAATCCCAATGGTGGAGGCCAAATGTCAGACCTGATTAAGCAAATCACGAGCGATTTTCAAAAGCAGATCGATTCCTTCCAGGCTGATTACAGCATCAGCGATGTTGGAACGGTGCTTGAAGCTGGTGATGGTATTGCCCGTGTAGAAGGCCTGGCCAATGTCCGTTCGCAGGAACTGGTCCAGTTCCAGAACGGGGTGATTGGCATTGCTTTCAATCTCGAAGAAACCAAAGTCGGCGTAATCATTATGGGTGATTACGCCGGAATCGTCGAAGGCATGACGGTGCGCTCCCTGGGGCGGATCGCCTCAGTCCCGGTGGGAGACGGGCTGGTTGGGCGTGTAGTCAACGCTTTGGGCGAGCCGATTGACGGCAAAGGCCCGATCAACTTTAGCGGTTTCCGCCCGATCGAGCGCATTGCCCCCGGCGTGGTTGCCCGCCAGGATGTGGATACCCCCGTCCAAACCGGTATCAAGGCGATCGACGCGATGATTCCGATTGGCCGCGGCCAGCGCGAATTGATCATCGGCGACCGCCAAACCGGTAAAACGGCCATCGCGCTCGACACGATCATCAACCAGAAGGGCAAAGGCGTTATCTGCATTTATGTCGCCATCGGCCAGAAGAAATCGGCGATTGCCCGAACGGTGGCCCTGCTCGAAAAATATGGCGCGATGGATCACACGATTGTGGTCGTTGCCGCGGCTGACGAAGCCGCCGCGCTTCAGTACATCGCCCCTTATGCCGGCTGCGCCATGGGTGAAGAATTCATGGAGACCGGCCGCGATGCCCTGGTCGTTTATGATGACCTGTCGAAGCATGCCTGGGCCTATCGCCAGGTTTCACTGCTCCTGCGTCGCCCGCCCGGACGCGAAGCCTATCCCGGTGACTTGTTCTACTTGCACTCTCGTTTGCTCGAACGCGCCGCGCGTTTGGCCTATAAATTTGTTATCACCCGCAAGGATTTTGCCGCAGCGGAAGCCAGCGAAGCGGACGCTTTTGACGGCAAGGTTTATACCGGGCCGCTCTCGCAGCATGAGGCCGAACAGGCGCTCAAAAAACTCGAGGGCAATGAAAACTTCAAGGTTGTGAAGGTAAAGGGCACGGGTGGTTCGCTGACATCCCTGCCGATTATCGAAACCCTGCTCGGCGACGTATCCGCTTATGTGCCGACCAACGTTATTTCCATCACTGATGGCCAAATTTATCTCGAAGGTAACTTGTTCAATGCCGGTATTCGCCCGGCGGTGAACGTGGGTATTTCGGTATCGCGTGTGGGTGGCGCTGCCCAGACCAAGGCCATGAAACAGGTGGCTGGTCGTCTTCGCTTGGATATGGCCGCCTATCGCGAACTGGCTGCTTTTGCCCAGTTCGGCTCCGATCTCGATAAGGCCACCCAGGGTCAGTTGAACCGTGGCCGCCGGATGCAGGAAATCCTTAAGCAGCCGCAATACCAGCCGGTCTCGCTTGAGCATCAGGTGATGGTTCTGTTTGCCGGCACCCAGGGCTTTGCCGATGAAGTCCCGGTCGAGAAGATGCGCGCCTGGGAAGTGGACCTTCTCAAATATATGGATGTATCGCATCCTGAGATTGGCAAGGATATCACCGAGAAGCGCCAGATCACAGCCGACAACGAGAAGAGATTGCGTGAAGCCCTGTCCGCTTTCAAGGCGACCTGGCAAGCTTAGCCGCGCCGACTAGCCCCCGATTGACTAGCCGACGAGGAGACTAATTCATGGCTTCTGCCCGAGAGATGCGGCTTCGCATCAAGAGTGTAAAAAATATTTCGCAGGTGACGCGCGCCTTGCAGGCGGTTTCTGCCAGCAAGGTCCGCAAGGCAATTGCCGCCCTGATGGGCACCCGCCCGTATGCGACCAAGGCCTGGCAGGTTTTGAGTCACATTTCCGCCCAGCCGGGCCGCGATTCCCTGCATCCGCTTCTGACTGCCCGCGAGAAGGTTAAGAATACGCTGGTGGTGGTTATCAGCGGCGACCGTGGTTTGGCCGGCGCTTACAACACCAACCTGATTCGCTACACTTTTCGCCAGTTTTCCAACTGGCCGACCCCGCTCCGATTTATCGCGGTTGGCCGCAAGGGCCGCGACCTGCTTGTGCGCCGCAAACAGCCAGTGATTGCGGATTTTAGCAACCTGCCCCCCGCACCTTCGTTTGCGGATGTTTCTGCGATAGGCCGTCTGGCCGTTTCAGAATTCCTGGAAGGCCGCGCGGACGAGGTTTTCCTGGTCTATACCGATTTCATCAACATGGTCAAACAAGACCCGGTCATCAAGAAACTGCTGCCCCTGGAAGTGGATGGCGGCGAAGGCCGGGTGGTGGATTTCGAACACAAGAATCATGTTTCGGCTGCATACATTTATGAGCCTGACCAAAATGAAATCCTGGATCAAATTATCCCCCGCTTTACAGCCTTACAGGTTTACCAGGCAATTCTCGAGTCGCTGGCGAGTGAACATGCCGCCCGCATGGTGGCCATGCGTAATGCGACCGATAATGCCAATGAATTGGTTGGCGAATTGCAGCTTCAATATAACAAGGTTCGTCAACAATCGATTACAAACGATATTCTCGATATTGCCGGCGGCGCTGAAGCGTTAGCCCAGGGCACATCTCAATAAGTTGGAGGCGAAAATGGCGAAAGAGACTGGCCGCGTAGTCCAGATTCAAGGTGGTGTGGTGGATGTAGCCTTTCCCGAAGGCAATTTACCCGATCTTTATGAAGCGATTGAAGTCGAGCGCCCCGGACGGGAACCGCTCGTTTTGGAAGTACAAAAGCACCTTGGCGAAGGCTGGGTGCGCACCGTTTCGATGGATTCGACTGATGGATTGCAGCGCGGCGTGCCTGCCGTATCCACCGGCGCGCCGATCCTGGTTCCGGTTGGCCCGGCGACCCTTGGCCGTATCTTCAACGTTCTTGGTCAGCCGATTGATGAGATGGGCGAAATCAAGGCTGATCAGCATTACCCGATCCACCGCCCGGCCCCTTCGTTTTCCGAGCAGTCGACCAGCACCGAAATCTTCGAAACCGGCATCAAGGTGATCGACCTGATTGCGCCCTTTACCAAGGGTGGTAAAACCGGCATTTTCGGCGGCGCAGGCGTGGGCAAGACCGTGGTTATCATGGAACTGATCCGCTCAATTGCGACCGTGCATCAGGGCAATTCGGTTTTTGCCGGCGTTGGCGAACGTACCCGCGAGGGAACGGCCCTTTATCGTGAAATGATTGAGTCTGGCGTTATGAAAGACACCGTCATGGTTTATGGCCAGATGAACGAGCCTTCCGGCGTGCGCTTGCGCGTTGCGCTCTCTGCGCTGGCGATGGCGGAATACTTCCGCGACCAGGGCAAGGATGTGTTGCTCTTTATCGATAATATCTTCCGCTTTACCATGTCCGGTTCGGAAGTGTCGGCCCTGCTCGGGCGTATGCCCTCCGCGGTAGGCTACCAGCCGACTCTTTCGACCGAAATGGGTGAGTTGCAGGAGCGTATTACCTCGACCCGCACCGGTTCGATTACCTCGATGCAGGCCGTTTATGTTCCGGCGGATGACTACTCCGACCCGGCCCCGGTGGCGACTTTTACCCACCTGGATGCGACCATCGCCCTGGAGCGTTCGATTGCTGAAAAGGGTATTTACCCGGCGGTCGATCCGCTGGTTTCGACCAGCCGTATTCTCGACCCGAACATCGTTGGGCCTGAGCATTATGCCACCGCCCGTGAAGTACAACGCGTTTTGCAGCGCTACAAGGATTTGCAGGATATTATCGCCATCCTGGGCGTGGATGAACTCTCCGAAGATGATAAACTCCTGGTGGCCCGCGCCCGCAAGATCGAGCGCTTCTTCTCGCAGCCGTTCTTTGTGGCCGAGCAGTTCACCGGCATTCCCGGCACGTATGTTTCTCTCAAGGATACCATCCGCGGCTTCCGTGAAATTTTGGACGGCAAGCACGATGACCTGCCCGAACAGGCCTTCCAACTTGTCGGCACCATCGAAGACGCCCGCGCGAAAGCTGAACGCCTGGCTCAGGGCGCGTAACCCAAGCATATCTAGGTTCGGGTGGCAGATTCCGCATTCAAACAGGAATTTGCCGCCCGATCTCGGAGAACCTTATGCCTATTCGATGTGAAATCGTTTCACAAGACCGTATGGTTTTTGAAGGTGACGTGGATATTGTTGTCTTGCCGGGCGCTGATGGCGAGATGGGTATTTTGCCGCACCATGCCCCGCTCTTGACCACCCTGAAATATGGTTTCATTAAAGTTCGTGAGAAATCGCAGGAACAAATTTTTACAGTTGCCGGGGGAGTGGCTGAAATCCAGCCTGAAATTGTAACCGTTCTGGCCGATGCCGCCGAGAATGTGGCGGAAATTGACGTAGCCCGCGCTGAATCCGCCCGCAGGAAGGCCGAAGAAGCCTTGAGCAAAGTCAGCGCCGAGGACGCAGATGCATACGAAAAGTTGGAAGCTGCTCTGCTTCGCTCGAATTTGCGCCTCGATGCGGTGAAACGCTATCGCACTGGTAAACGCTTCCCTTCCAACGAAGGATAATAAATCATTATGGCCGGTTTTTCTCGCGACCTGGGTATCGACCTGGGGACAATTTACACGCGCATCTCAGACGGCACTCATGTAGCGGTTGAAGAACCGACCATTGTGGCAATCGATGTTGCTGACCAGAAGATGGTTGCGGTGGGTAAGGAAGCCCGTGACATGCTTGGGCGTGTCCCCGATTCCATCGAGGTTGCCATGCCTTTGCAGAACGGCGTCATCGCCGATTACGAGATCACCGAAACGCTTTTGCGTGTTCTGCTCCAGCGAGTCAGCGGCCCAATCCGTATTTTCAAGCCGAATGTGATGATTTCCGTGCCTTATGGCGTGACCAGCGTCGAGAGCCGCGCGGTTCACGAAGCTGTGCTGCAGGCTGGCAGCCGCGATGCTTACTTGATCCAGCAACCCCTGGCTGCGGCTCTGGGCGTAGACCTGCCAATCAATTCCCCCTCGGGCAATATGGTGGTTTGCCTGGGCGGCGGCGCAACCCAGGCGGCTGTCCTGGCGATGTATGGCATTGTTTCGGCGGAAACCCTGCGCGCCGGCGGAATGCACATGGACGATGCCATTGTCACCTATACCCGTCGAAAATACGGGGTGGTGATTTCACCCCAGACCGCCGAACAACTCAAGATCAGGATCGGCGCAGCTGTTCCCCAGGATAACGAACAGAGCATGGATGTCCAGGGCCAGGATCAGGTCACAGGACTTCCGCGTCCGGTAACGATTACCACCGGAGAAATTGTCGAAGCGTTGCAGGAACCGCTTAAGCAGGTAACTGAAAACTGCCGCCGCGTGCTCGAAAAAACACCCCCCGAACTGGTTTCGGATATCATTGACCGCGGTATGGCCCTGACCGGCGGCGGCGCGCTCCTGCGCGGGGTCGATAAGTTGTTAACCAAGTCCCTGGGCATTCCGGCCTACCTGGTCGATAATCCGTTGACCTGTGTGGCCGAAGGCGCGGCCCGCGCCCTGCCCATGTATGCCCTTTTACGGCGCAATTTGCCGCCCGTATAGGCAGAAACGGAGAAAGATGATGTCGCTCGCTCACTATCCTGGTCGTTGCAGGCCTTGCTGCGCTGTTTGTGGTTGGTGTGTTGGCTTTTCTTTTTATCCGCGCAAATCAGGTTAACCTGACCGAAACTGGCGACGAAAAACCGGAATGGATGCGTCAGACCCCGCCGCCTGAAACGATCGCTGCGGCCCAAGCCGATGGCGAGGGCTTTCAGGTCTTTGACCATGATCCGGACGAACAATTGGCCTCACCATTCGCCGAGCAGATAGAAGATATTTTGCGTGCCCGGCTGCAAGCTCATCCTGAACTCAGCCATTATGAGATTGATTTTGGCACAAATGCCGATTCCGGTCTTGAGATTTGGGTGAACGGCCAGAAGTTTGGCAGCCTCGATGATTTACCCACTGACCTGCGCCAGGTTTTCCAACAGGCTGTTGATAGTTGGAATAAAAACACCTGATTGCTCTTTGGAAAATAAAAACGGCTTCTTGTAAAAAAGAAGCCGTTTTCGATTCTTTGGGAACTAAGCGATATAGTAGGTGATGCGCTGTAAATGGATGGCCGGGTCGATGTGCTGCACCCTGACATTGGCTGGGACAATCAGTTTGAGCGGCGCGTAATTCAGGATGCCGCGCACCCCGGCTTCGACAAGCTGGTCGGCCACATCCTGGGCCACAGAAGCGGGGACACATACCATGGCAACTTTTACACCGGCAGCTTTGATATCCGCAACCAGGTTTTTCGCATCCCGCACTTCGAACTCGCCGATTTTTTTGCCGATTTTGGCGGGGTCGGCGTCGAAACACATGGCTACCTGGAAACCGCGATTGGCGAAACCGTTATAGCGGGCAATCGCATGGCCGATATCGCC
This sequence comes from Chloroflexota bacterium, assembly GCA_023459215.1. Taxonomy (GTDB): domain Bacteria; phylum Chloroflexota; class Anaerolineae; order Anaerolineales; family Villigracilaceae; genus UBA8950. The sequence goes on along the minus strand of JAEWVF010000079.1, from coordinate 66,453 downwards.
CATGCCAACAACCGCCACATCCCAGATGCGGTCAACGTTCAGGATCTGGCTCAATCGTTCAATCAAAAACGGGATGTAATAACCCGTTCCCTGTTTTCCGAATTCGCCAAACTGCGACAAATCTTTACGAATTTGGGCAGCTGAAATCCCCACTTTTTCGCCCAACTCTTGCGATGAAGTGGTAGTAATGCCAACATCGGCCAGACGCTGCAGGGCGCGCAAGTATACCGGTAATCGGCTGACGATGACATCTGGCACAATCTGTTTGCTCATGCTTGGCCTCCCGCAATCAGGAATTATTAAGTAAATCTACCATAAAAGTCGTTTTTGTGCAATTCAGCGCAATTGTTAGGGCTGGGGCAACGGTGTTCCCAGATTATCGAAATATGGGAGCTTGCTGATGTCGCTATTCAGGGTGATATAGGCGGTTGCCACCCAGCCCTTGCCGTCAGGCGCACCCGCATATTCGATTTGCAGCCAGTTGCCATTCAGGGTTTTGCCGGTAATCACGACAATTTCCTTGGGGTTCAGCATTCCATAGGCTTCATATGAAGAGGCCGGGCCGCTGCGGACGTTGATCTGGGCCGTCACAACCCCGGTGGGCAGGTTCGGCGTTGGGCTGGGCGGGATGGGCGTTTCGGTGGCCGGTTGGGGTGTGCCTGCCTCGGGCGCTGCGGTTGGCTCTTCGGGCTGGGGTGGCGCTTCGGTGACGGGTGTTGCCAGGAAGTTGTAGATTGGTAATTGCTTGGGGCCGAAATCCAGCTTGACCAGATCGCCTGATATCCAGGCGCGGCCATCCAGCCCGGATGGATATTCGATCTGATACCAGGAATTATCTTCGACGCGGCCGGTGAAGCTCATGGTTGTCCCGTAGGGGATGGTTCCGAGGCTGAGATACCCCGTTCCCGGGCCAACGCGCACATTCAGGAGTTGAACGGCTACCCCAATCCGGGCCTCGGGGCCGGGTGGATTGAGCGGCAGCGGTGCGCCTGTGCTGGGCGGCAACAGCGGCGGGACAGCTACCGGCTTGTCTGGCCCTTCGGGGAAGGTGACGATGGGCAGCAGGCCGATTTCACCTTGCAAATCCACGGCGCTGGCCAGCACCCAGGCGGTTCCTCCAGGGGCTTCGGGATAGATGAACCAATACCAGTTGGCGCGGTCATTACGGCCAATGATTTTGATGGCCTGGTTGAAATACAGGCCGCCCAGGCGTTCACTGCCGCCCTTGCTCGGCTTCTCGCGGATGTTGGTCGGCGCACGCAGGACGCCGGTCATCGGCTCGATGGTCGGCATGATGGTTGGCGTTGGGGTGATGGTTGCTGTCTCGGTAACGGTTGCCGTGGGCGTCAGGCTGGGAGTTAGTGTAATGGTGGCGGTCGCGCTCGGACTGGGGCTGGGGCTGGGCGTCGGCGCGGCAACACCGGGCATGGAGCAGCCGGTTAAGATGAGAATGACAAGGCTAAGGAGTAAGGAGTTTTTTTTCATATTGATCAGGGGGCCGTGCTAATGTAAAAGTAATAGGTCACATAGCGGACATCAGCGGCGGAACCATCGGCTTTGAGTTGCAGCAGGTAAGCAACACCGCTCAGGGCTTTGAAGGCAACATCGTATTGTCCGCAGATCAGGCCGGGGAATTCGCTGACCAGCAGCCCGTTCTGACGCAGTTCAGCGGTGATCGAGCCGTTGCCGGTGCAGTCAAGTTCCAGGTAAAGGATGGCAGCCTGGTTGGCCTGGGGCGTGTTGACGGTAAATTCGAGCCAGTCAGCATTATCGCCGGTCGGGGAGGATACATCGCTGGCGTAGATGATGCTGCGTGTGCCGGATGGCGAGAAACTCAGGCGCACGGCCGGGTTATCGGCGCTGTCCAGGTCTTCGACGGCTGGTTGGTAGCTGCCGCCGGCCGCGGTGGTTGGCAGGGCTGTGGCGATTCCGCCGGTTTCGGCTGGCAGGATGGGTTTTCCCTCATTGTCGAAGGCGGGCAGGCTGTCGAGAAAACCTTCGTAGCTCAGGTAGGCGGCAGCCACCCAGGCGCGTTCGCCAGAATCGGCGGGATATTCGATTTGCACCCAGGTGTTGATTTGATTGCGCCCGGTCATGACAACGGTCATGTTGGCATCCAGCAAGCCGAGTGAATCGAAAGCGGAAGCTGGCCCGCTGCGGGCGTTGATCTGGCTGGTGGTTTTGGCTGTCCGTTTTTGTTCGCCGGGGGTAGGGCTGGCCTGGACCTCTGGCTGCCCGGCAGGTTGGGCGGGTTCTGCGGACAAAGCCGCTTCGATCACGGTCAGGTCTTCGATTTCCTTTTCTTCGGCCAATTCAACGAATTGGGCGGTGACCCAGCCCTGTCCGGTAGGTGACTGTGAGAAAACGATCACCAGCCATTGGCCATCCGTGTTGCGCCCGATGACCTCGATCTGGCTGCCGGCGGGCAACAGACCGAGCGAATCGCGGCCCGCATCTGGCCCGGAGCGCACATTGACCTGGGTGCTGGTCAAGCCGCTGACGGGTACGGAGGTGGGGATGGCGGTTGGTGGAGCCGGGGTAAATGTTACCTGTGGGGTGAAGGTCGGCGGTAAGGTGGCGGTAGAGAAGGTCAGCGGCGGCAGGGTTGGCGTGGAATTATCATTCGGTTGTTCGATGCTGGCCGAGCAGGCGCTTAAAAGCAAAAGTACAATCAGGGACAAGGCATGGATTTTACGCATGTGCCCGATTGTACCAAAGTCGCGGACGGTAGCGCGAGATATTGTCTCGCGCTACACAAAAATCAATTTTGTGCGCTCAATGCGCGTGCTTTCAAGCGGAATGTCCAGTGCGGCCAGCACTTCTTCCGGGCGGCCGGTGGCACCCTCGCGCGCGGTCAGGCGCATGTGCAAGGATGGGGCTGGGGTCTCGGAAAAGGTCAGGGATTCAATCAGCGGCCGCAGGTCATAGGGTTTGCCGCGCCGCTCTCTCGGCAGGGAATCGGCTTCGATAACGGCGGACAGGCGGCGGGTGAGCGCGTCTGTATCCACTTCATCGAGCAAGGTTACTTCAAATTCGGCGGCAATCACCTGGGTTTGCAGGGCAGGCCCGCGCTCATCCACCGTTTCGATTTGTTGGAGTGCCAGCCCGGCCGGCAGGGCGGCTTGCAGGCGCGATTGGAAATCGTCGCCAACCGGGCTTTCGACCCACAGGTCGGCCACTTCGCAGCGCGAGGAGAAGCCCAGCGGCAGGGCCGAAGCAAGCTGGATTTTGGGCTGGGGGTGGAAGCCCTGACTGTAGGACAGGGTGATGTCGGCGCGGCGGGTGGCGCGCTCCCACAAACGGTGCAGATCGAGGTGGCCGATGTAGCGCAGCGCGCCCTGCTTGGCAAATGTGATGCGGATGCGCGTGCTCATGCGGCCACCGTTTCTGCCGCCTTGCGGGCCGGGCTTTTGACTTCGGGACACTTCCAGTAATCGCCGGGGTTTTCGCGCCGGGTTTGGGTGAAAGTCGGCAAAATGCCGCAGGCGAAACAGTGCTGGCGGCAATCAATGCGAATCTGGCCTTCGAGGCTCTGGCGGAAATCCTGGAACAGGTATTCCTTGCGCACCGCGCTGGAGATGTGATCCCAGGGGAAGATTTCATCGGTTCGTCGCTGGCGGTAGGTGAAAAACTCGGGGTCGAGGCCATGCTCTGCAAAAGCGGCGTACCAGGTATCGAAGTGGTGCTGGTCGTTCCAGGCGTCGAATTTCGCGCCGTTTTTCCAGGCGGTGTAGATGACTTCGGCGGTGCGCCGGTCGCCGCGTGTCAGCCAGCCTTCGAGCAGGCTGTCTTCGATTTTGGTCAGGGTCAGTTTGATGCTTTTATCGCGCATTTCCTGGCGCAGCAGTACCTGCTTGGCGCGGATTTGTTCGGGCGTGTCGAGCGCCACCCATTGGAAGGGCGTGTGCGGCTTGGGGATGAAAGTGCTGACGCCAACGTTGAGTTTGACCCGATTGCCAGCCACTTTGCGGCCCTCACGCAGGACGCGTTTGCACAGGTCGGCGATGGCTTGCACATCTTCGAGCGTTTCGCTGGGGTGGCCGATCATGAAATACAGCTTGAGCGTCACCCAGCCGCGCGCGTAAATCTCGCGGGCGGTGTTGATGATATCTTCATCGGGGATGAACTTGTTGATGATGCGCCGCATCCGCTCGCTGGCGGCTTCGGGGGCCAGGGTGAAACCGCCGGTGCGACGGTCTTTCAGCTTTTCCATCAGGTCAATGGAGACCGATTCGATCCGCAGCGACGGCAGCGAGACGCTCAGGTGCTTGTCGCCGAATTTGTCGCCGATGGCGGTCACCAGTTCAACAATGTTGCTGTAATCGGACGAGGACAGCGACATCAACGCCAACTCCTCCGAGCCGGTAGCCTGGATGGCGGCTTCGGCGGCGGCGACCACTTCCTCGACCGAACGCTCGCGCACTGGGCGCACAATCATGCCTGCCTGGCAGAAACGACAGCCGCGGGTGCAGCCGCGCATGATCTCGACCGAAACGCGGTTATGCACCACTTCGATGTTGGGGACAATGAACCTGGTCGGCGGGGGAGGCAGTTTGGCGACCATCCGCTTGGTGATTTTTTTCGGCGCCTCGGGCGCGAGCGGACTCACCTCGGCCAGGGTACCGTCATCGAGGTAGTCTGCACGGTACAGGCTGGGAACGTACACGCCAGGGATTTGGGCCAGGGCGCGCAGGAGTGCTTTACGCTGGTCGAGTAGCGGCGGTTCTTGCCGCGAATCGAGACCAAATTGATTAACTACATTCAGAATGTCATGGATGACTTCCTCCCCCTCGCCAATCACAAACGCATCGATGAAGGCGTGCATCGGCTCGGGGTTCATCGTGCTGTGGCCGCCGGCGATGACCAGCGGGTGCGCCATCGTCCGTTCTTCGGCGCGGACGGGAATCCCGGCCAGGTCGAGCATGTTCAGGGCGTTGGTGAAGAGTGTCTCATAGGGCAGTGAAAAGCCCAGAATGTCAAAATCAAGAAGCGGGTGGAAGGTTTCGAGCGAGTAAAGCGGAATCCCCTCGGCGCGCATGACGGCTTCCATATCGACCCAGGGCGCGTAGGCGCGTTCCGCCAGGGCATCTTCGCGCTGGTTAATCTGGTCGTACAGGATTTTCAAGCCGACATTCGGTACGCCAATATCGTAAATATCGGGAAAGGCCAACGCCACCCGCAGGGGCGTTTTTGCCCAGTCCTTGACGGTGACATTGATTTCGCCGCCGACATAGCGGCCCGGTTTTTCTACCTTTAAGAGAATCCGGTCGAGTTTGGCTTCGATTTGTGTTGGGGTTAACATACCTGCATTATAACGGCTGCCCTCGCGCCTGCCAGCGGATGATTGTCACTGATTTGGAGTGAATTTGTCAATTTTTGCTGCCAATATTGCTTTTTCTGTGAAACTTTTGCCCGGTTTTGGCGTATGATTAAGGTGAGTTTTGATATTTTTAAGTTTTGCCCCTTCTTTAAATTGATAAAATTATTGACAATTTCAAAATTAAAGTTATAATTTTTTATGATATTTTATTTTGATTTGAAAATATGAAGGAGAATGCTATGAAACGTGATCGTGGGCAGCTTGCAATGGGCCTGATTCTGATTTTGGTTGGAGTCTGGTTCGTTGCAGTCAATCAAGTGCCGGGCTTGCAAGAGTGGGCCGGGCAGTATATGCAATGGCCGTTGAATATTGTCACCATCGGCGCCGCACTGTTGCTGGTTGGTTTGCTGGTTGGAGCGCCCGGCATGGCTGTTCCGGCGGCCATCGTGGCTGGCATCGGCGGTATCCTGACTTACCAAAACGCCAGCGGCGACTGGGATTCCTGGTCGTACCTGTGGACGCTCATCCCTGGTTTCGCAGGCGTTGGCACCGTCCTGTATGGCCTGTTCAGTTGGAATGGCAAACGCGCCCGCGAAGGCATGAACGCCATTGTTTTTAGCGCTGTCATGTTCCTGATTTTTGCCACCATCTTTGGCGGCCTGCAAATTTTGGGCGGCACATATGGTGTTGCAGTCCTGTTGGTGGTTGCCGGACTGTGGCTGGTTGCCAACGGCTTGTTCCGCCGGCGAGGAGAGTAAGATGAGAAACGGCAGCTTGTTTTGGGGTTTTCTGCTGATTGCAGTCGGTGGTTTGTTTGCTTTGCAGGCCATGGGCCTGATTGACAATGTGATCAATTTCCTTTGGCCGCTTTTCCTGATTGCGGCTGGCGGCTGGATTTTGTGGGGCGCATTTGCGCATCCGCGTTTTGAGTTCCGCGAAAATGAAGCTTTCTCAATTGATTTGCAGGGTGCCAGTCGGGTGGCCTTCGATTTCGATCATGGCGCTGGCCAGGTGCAGGTCAGCGGCGGCGCGCCGTCAGGCGTGGCCGTGACTGGCGTCAAAGGCACAGGCATGGACATCAGTTCAGAACTTGATGGTGATGTTCTCTCGGTGGATGTGGATGCCGGGCCGACTTTCATCCCTTTCGTGGGGCCTGAAAATGGCATGTGGCAGTTCCGCCTGACGAATGAAGTGCCGGTCAGCTTCGATATCGATGCGGGCGCAGCCAGCATGACTTTCGATTTCAGCCAGGTGAAGCTGGGCAGTTTCAAAATGGATACCGGCGCCAGCAGCACGACCATGATCCTGCCGGCGCAAGGCCAGCCGTTTGTTGAGATCGAGTCGGGAGCGGCTTCAATCGATGTCACCGTGCCGGTTGGCATGGCTGCCCGCATTCGGGTCGAGGGCGGGGCCTCGTCGGTTTCGATTGACACGAACCGTTTTCCGCAAGTTGGCGGTGGTTTGTACCAATCGCCCGACTTCGATGGCGCGCTCAATCGCGCTGAATTGCGCTTCGAAGGCGGCGCAAATTCGCTCAGCGTTCATTCATAAGCGGAGGGTTTGGCATGATGAAACGGTTTGATTTTCGTGTGGTTTTGGGCGGCGGCCTGATGCTGCTGGGCGGCTTGCTCTTCCTGGAGCAGTTTGGCCTGTTGCATGGCGCTGCGGGCTGGTTCTGGGCCTTGATCCTGGCCGGGATTGGCGTTATCTTTGCCCGCTTCTTTTTTGACAACATGCGCACAAATTGGTGGGCGGTCATCCCGGCCTTTGCCCTGTTTGGCATGGCTGCCGATAGCATCCTGCCGGAGAGGTTCGCCGGCTGGGGTGGGGCTTTCTTCCTGGGCGCGATTGGCCTGGCCTTTTGGACAGTTTACCTGACCGACCGTTCGCGTTGGTGGGCGATCATCCCTGGCGGCGTTCTGGTAACCCTGGCGGTGGTCAGCGTTGTCGATGATGTTTTGCGCTTCGATGCCAATGGCAGCATTTTCTTCATCGGGCTGGGATTAACTTTCCTGCTGGTGGCCTTGCTGCCCAACCCAATCACGGATACCCGTTGGGCGTATATCCCGGCGGCGGTGTTGGTGTTGATGGGTGCTTTCGTCGGCTCCACTGCGACTGCCGGGCTGGCCAATTTTGTCTGGCCGGTGGCCCTGATTGCGGTCGGGCTGGGCCTGATTGGCGGCTTTTTCTTGAAACGTTAAGTCTCAGGCTTATCGAAAGTAAAAACTTCCGGCCAGTTCTGGCCGGAAGTTTTTTGTCCCACCCTTATGCTGCCTGTGCCCTCAATTCACAGGCTAAGGGGTATTTTTATTCAGCGGCCACTGCTTCGACCACAGTTACTTCGGGGAAAAACTGGCGCACCGTGCCTTCGACCCAGCCGTGCAGGGTGGAGGGGGAGAGTGGGCAGCCCAGGCAGGCACCGCCCAGGCGCACCTTCAGCGTTTCACCGTCAAAGGCGACCATTTCAACCGAGCCGCCGTGATATTGTTCGATATAAGCATTTAATTGATCGAGCAGGGCGCGGATTTGGGTTTCTTTTGCGCTGGGAACGGGGGTAGCGGACATGGGAGCCTCCTCTGGGTCGAGCGGGAAATCCTGATTTGAGATACCGTTATTGAGCATGGTCTTGATCTGGGCATGGGCGTTGACCCAGCGCGACGACACCGCGCGCGCCAGCCGGTCAAGGATGATGCGCCCGGTCTGGGGGTGTTGTGCCAGCAATTGGCGCAAGCCTGGCCCGGTGATGAACAAAACTTCGCAGGCTTCGCTGCAAACGACCGACGAGCTGTAAACCGTATTGCCCAGGACAGCCGACCAACCGAAGACTCCGCCAGCCTTGATCCGGTTGAGGTTGATTGGGTCGCCGTCGTAGGGCTTGTAACGGATTACGACTTCACCCTTTGCCAGCAAGTACAGGCAGGTGGCAAGCTCACCCTGCTCGAAGATAATCGCATCTTGCGGGTAGGTGCGCACTGAGAAGAGCGGGGCAACGATCTTTAAGTCTGCCGAACTCAGGTCGCGAAAAAGGGGGAATCGAATCACTTCGCCAATCATTTGTATAGATGATAATTCCTGCTTGCGAGGTGTACATAGTGGCAAATATTCTAAAATCGGTTGACATTTGTCCTTTTTATTATGACACTGGCGAGTGAGGAAAGGGGTCATTTCAGGTATACTCTGGTGACATTTGTAACCTTTTGAATCAGGATGCATCTAATGATTGAAACAAGCACGCCGGATTTTTCCATAGAGCTTCTCAGGTCTGGCGACCGGGCCGAATTTGCCCGGCTGGTCGAGGCGTATTACACGCCCATTTATCGCCTGGCGCTCAGGATGCTTGGCGACAGCGCTGATGCTGAGGATGTTTTACAAAATACGTTTTTGAAAGCGTTGCAGCACCTGCCGGATTTCGAAGGCCGTTCCAGCCTTTCGACCTGGTTGTACCGGATCGCCGCCAACGAAGCTTTGATGTTGCTACGCAAACATCGCCCAACCCTGACGGTGGACGAGAACCCGGACGAGGATGAAGATGGGTTCCTGCCGGCCCAGTTTAGCGACTGGTGTTGCCTGCCGGAGCAGGAATTCCTGACCGACGAGTCCAAAAGCCAGTTGAACCTCGCCATTCAACGCCTGCCGGAAACGCTCAAGGTGGTTTTCTTGTTACGGGACATTGAAGGCCTTTCGATCCGGGAAACCAGCGAGGCGTTGGGGTTGAGCGAAACCGCGGTGAAAACGCGCCTGCTGCGCGCCCGCCTCCATCTACGCGAGTCGCTTTCCAGCTATTACGGTGAGCGTCTCGATGCGGAGAATGCAAAATGAGCGAACACAAACATGACTGTCATGGCCTTTTGGCCTCTTTGAACGATTACCTGGACGGCAGCCTGCCGGAAAACCTGTGCGCAGAGTTGGAACAGCACTTGCGCGGCTGTGAGAATTGCCGGGTGGTGGTTGATACGACCAGTAAAACAATTTACCTGTATCAAACCAGCAGCCGTTCAGTGGATGTGCCGGAAGGGGCGCGGGCGCGCCTGTTCCATGCCTTGAAACTGGATGATTTTATCCTGCCGGGGAAATGAAACCTGCAACTTTTCAGGGGATTGCACATCCAAAGGGTGTGACCGAACCCCCCGAATTCCTGCTGGAGACCCCATCACCTGCCGCGCCGCTCAAGCGCGGCGCGCTTTGTCCGCAGTGTGGGCAGGCACGCCTGGATTACAACGGCGTGCTGGATTTGGAGTGTCCTACCTGCGGCTTTGTGGCTGGCGGGGGCGGCGGTTGCACCTGATAAGTCAACTTTGCCCCGTGCGGGCAATCAACCCAAGGAGAAATGATGGAAAAATTGCTCAATGACGAGATTGTCGGGCAAATCCGGGATGTTTTTCAAAAGATGCAGCATCCGGTTGAGTTGTTGCTCTTCACCTCCCAGGAAAACTGCGATTATTGCGCTGAAGTGCGCCAGTTGCTCGAAGAACTGGCCCCAATTTCAGAGAAACTTGGCTTGAAAGTATATGATTTGCAGGCGGATGCCGATGTGGCCGCGGGTTTCAAAGTTCAGGCTGCTCCGGCAATCCTGATCATGGCTCGCGAGGGTGAGCAGGTGACCGACCTGGGTGTCCGTTATCTCGGTATTCCTTCCGGTCACGAGTTCAGCACCCTGATTCAGGATATTTTGATGGTTTCGGGCCGCGATTCGGGTTTGTCGCCTGAAACGCGCGCCTATTTGAAAGGGCTAACCAGCCCGCTTCTGTTGCAGGTTTTTGTCACCCCTACCTGCCCGTACTGCCCGCGAGCCGTGTTGCTCGCTCACCAGTTCGCGATGGAAAACCCGGCCATGATCCGCGCTGAAGGGATCGAAGCCATGGAATTTGCAGCGCTTTCAGAACACTACCAGATCAGCGGCGTGCCCGATACCATCATCAACGATGGCGCGGAGCGCGTGGTTGGGGCGGTGCCCGAAGCCCAGCTTTTGGATGCTGTCCGCCAGGCGCTGAAAGGGAAGAAGTAGACATGTCGGTCAAGCGTGATGCGGCCCGGCAAAAAGCCCGGACGATGGGCGGCCAGAGCCTGCTGATGATGGTGATTGGCGGGGGCTTGATCCTGGTGGCCATTGCCGGTTTCCTGGCCATTCCAAAGGCGGGTGAAAGCGTCAGCCAACTGGACGAGGGCCTGGTGGTGCCGATCCCGGTCAATTACCCGGCTCCCGAGGTGGCCTTGACCGACTTGAACGATGCCCCGGTGGCTTTGTCCGACTATGCCGGCCAGGTGATCTTGTACAATGCCTGGGCGACCTGGTGCCCACCCTGTAAGGCTGAGATGCCGACCCTGCAAGCTTACTATGAGAAATACAAAGGCCAGGGCTTCGTGATTGTTGCCATCGAAGATGGTTTGCAGGGCAACATAGCGGTCGACGATTTTGTGGCCGAATATGGATTGACCTTCCCGGTTTGGCCCGACCCATCCTTTGTTGCCAGCAAGGCTTTCGGCGTCAACGGACTGCCGACCTCGTTTGTGATTGACCGTGAGGGCATGGTGCGCCTGACCTGGAGCGGCGAAATCAGCATGGCCGCGCTGGAAAAGTATGTTACCCCGCTGTTGGTTGAATAACAAATCGTAGCGCGAGAGAATATCTCGCGCTATTAAATATAGGAGCAAATCTGATGGATGCAAAAGTTACCTGGAAAGATGGTATGACATTTACCGGCACGGCGGATACCGGCTTTAGCGTTCCGCTCGGCGCTCACCCGGATGTGGGCGGCGCCAACGATGGCTTTCGTCCCTTGGAGTTGATGGCGGTCTCGCTGGCGGGCTGCACGGCCATGGATGTGATTTCGATTGTGCGCAAGAAGAAACAGGATGTGACGGCTTTCGAAGTCAAAGTCCATGCCGACCAACAGGGCGAGCACCCGCATGTTTTTACCCACATCGTTATTGAGTATCACTTTAGCGGCAACAACATTGACGAAGCGGCGGTAGTGCGGGCGATTGAGTTGTCTTCGGTCAAGTATTGCCCGGCCCAGTCCATGCTGGGTAAGGTGGTACCGATGGAGATGAAATACTTTATCCGTGATGCGGCCAGCGGGGCGCTGGTCAAGGAAGGAATCTGGCAGGCCGGGTAGTTTTGTTTCGGTAAATAAAAATCTGTGCCGGATATGATTCCGACACAGATTTTTTAATTCCGGGTCTGGTTTTTAGTCTCCGGCCTTGATCAGACTTTTGCCCTCGGCGCTGGTCGAGGATGTGACTGTGCGTGAGTAACGGGTCAGGGTTCCCTGGTACGCCTGGGCACCTCGGCCCGCTACCCAGCCATCCAGATTGAAGGCCAGCGGGCCATCGGCCATGATCCATTCGCCGTTGTATTTGCGCGCAAGGTGGACGTGCGTTCCGGTCGAGGAACCGCCTTCGCAGGATGGGTGACCGATCCTGCCACCCTTGGGCAGGGATTGCCCGACCTGGGTGCGCCCTTCTGTGGCAACATGCAGGTAGAAAATAACCCAGCCACTCTGTTCCTGGCCGTCGCCATCCAGGTCAAGTACTACAATTCCTGGCTCGGAGCGGATAATTTGCCCGTCGGCAATTGCCACAATCCACTCGCTGGATGAATCGCAATTAGAAACACCCGCCGGAGCAAAATCGATAGCAGCAAAAGGCTCACCCAATCCCCAGCCGGTGTGCGGGCCGCCGGTATAGTTCCAGGATTTGCCGTTTTCGAATGGCAGCGAAAACTCCGGCTGGCGCAAACTACCGGGCAGGTGTGGTTCGACTTGCCAGGGGTCGCCGAATAGACTGGCATAGGTTTGGGCCAGTCCGCCGGCTCCGATGATTTGGTCATAGATTGGGCTGTTGTATAAATGCGCGTAGAGATATTGGAGCGATACGCTGGCGGCGTTTTGCCAGGGGTCGGGGCGCTGCAAGCGGCCATCCGGGGATTCGAATTCACGCAGGCTGCCGCGCCGCCAGCCGTAATAGCCGTTGTTGAGGGTATTGGCTGCCCAAACCAGTTGCAGGTAAAGCCCTTTATAGCTGGCGTTTTCATACCCGAGGAAATAAACCGTATCGGGCATGGCCGGATTGGAAAGTCCCTGTGATTGGTATTCGAGCATGGCCAGGAATAGGCGCGGGCTGACGCTGAAATTCTTGGCGACCAGGTCGATGGTTGCCGCGGCGGTGCGGGTGCCCTCGAAACCCGGCTCGAGGTAGGTTTTCAGCCAGCCATCATGCTGGTTGATAAAATCCGCGCTGCTGAATCCGACCAGGGCTGGCCCGTTGACATAGAGCACATCCGGGATGATCTGATAGGAGGTGCCCCACAGGGGTTGGTAATAAATCGGGATCTGCATCGGAAAACCTGGGGGCATGGTGGTCGAGTCCTGCGGGATGATCGGGTTGGCGGCGCGGATTTCGGCTTCGCTGGTGTTGAAACGGGCGGCCAGAGCTGGCAGGATGTCGCCGGTTTGGGCAATGTACTCAACCAATTCGCCGGGCTGATACGCCGGGCGGGTGGGGATGGGGGTAAAGTCGGCGGCTGGGGTCGGGAAAACCTCCGCGAAAGGCGATTCGGGCTGCGGGGTTGCTACCGTCCCCCCGGCGGGCAGGCAGCTTGATAGCAAAATGCCCAGGAGGGCAAGCAGTGTTGGGACATGCGCCAGCTTCCATCCCCCAAAGCGGTTGCAAATTCTATTCGTTCTTCTCACGGATAATCCTTGTTTCATAGGCGCCGCTGGTGCTGGCATTGATGACTGCGCCAGCGCGCGACAGGGTGCCCTTGTAGGGTTCATTGCCTTGCGCAACCACCCAATCGTTCAAGTTGAAGGGCAACGCCCCGCCCGCCAGTATCCACTCGCCGTTGTATTTGCGCGCGAAATGGACATGTGTTCCGGTGGAAACGCCGCCTGTGCAGGACGGGTGGCCGATTTTATCGTCTTTTTGCAGGTAAGTTCCGAGTTTTACTTTGCCTTCGTCGCCGATATGCAGGAAGAGCAGCACCCAACCGGTTTGTTCATAACCGTCGCCGTCCAGGTCGAGGATGACCACACCCTCATCGGTGCGCACAACCAGGCCGGGGGCCGGAGCAATCACCCAGTTATCCGATTTCACGCAGCCCTGTTCAATTGCGCCGGGGGCAAAGTCGATAGCGGCCAGCGCGCCCTTGCGCTCCCAGGCGGCATGTGGGCCGCCGGTGTAGGCCCAGACCTGCTCCGGCTGGAAGGGCAGGCCCAATTCTGGTTGGGTCAGGCCAGGCGGGAAAAGCGGCTCGATTTGCTCGGCTCGCGGCCAGGGATCGCCGAACATCTCGATATACAGGGCCGGAAAGGCGGCCACGGCCTGCGCCCAGGTTTCACGGCTGCGTGTTTTCGAGAAGAAATACATCAACCCTACAGTGGCCGCGTTCAGGGTCGGAGCCAGGCTGATTTTCGAGCCATCTTCAAAGGTGATTTCGGTCAGTTCCCCGGAGCGCCAGCCATAGTAGCCGGTGGATAGTTCTCCAATCGCCCAGGCCAGTTGGCGGTGAAGCCCTTTGTACTGGATATCGGCGTAGCCAAGCGGGTATTCTTCCTGGGCAAAGTTGGAAGGATTGCCGCGAACCCAGCGGCTTTCCAGTTCAAGCAGGGTCAACAGCAGGCGCGGATGAATCGAATTGTCATAAGCGATTCGCTCCAGAACTTTGGCCCCGCTGGTTTTGCCGTTGCTCATCAGGTATTCGGTGTAGCGCGAGAGATAGCCGCCGGCATCGTTGGTGTACAGGCTGGTATCAAAGCCAATCGCGGTTGCGGAAAGGACAAATTCGCTGTCGGGCAGCATCAGCCCGTTGCTGGTGCGCTCGGAGGGGAGTTGGTCTGGGACGAGCAGGAGCGTGCCGGGGTCGAGCAGGGTGTTTGGCTGCGGCAGGACTACATCGGAAATCACCTGTTCCAGGCGCACGTTGGAGCGCCTGGCGATAATCTCTAGCGTATCCCCGCTCTGGGCGCGCAGCAGGATCATCGGCCCGGCGGTGTTGACCGGCGGCAGGGTTGGCATAGTTGGCGCGCCGGGTGTGGGCGTATCGGAGAGTGGCAACACCATCTGTGGGGTGGCGGTGGGCGTCGGGGTGATGGTGGCGACGAGAGCATAGCTGATGCGGGTGGGGGTTGCTGTGCCGGGCGGAGTCGGCGTGGCAGGATTGCCCCACAGCCCTGCGCCGGGAGCTGCGCAGGAGGCAGTAAAGAGAGCCAGAAACAGGAGTTGCGCCAGTTTTTTCATGGGCGTTGGATTTGGTTGATCGGTCCGACCGTTTCCCAGGCTTCCAGGCTGACGCCGTCTTTGCTCAGGAACCCGAAATACTCGCGATCCTGGCCGCTGACCACCCAGCCATCCATGACGAAGTTCAGGCCGGGTGCATCGGCGGCAATCCACACCCCGTTGTAACGGCGGGCAATGTGCAGGTGGTTGGCGTTTGAGAAACCGCCTTCGCAGGAGGAATGACCGATGCGTTCCCCGGCGCGGACAAATTGTCCAACCGGGACACGGTCGCGGGTCTCGATGTGCATGTACAGGATAGTCCAGCCGGTTTGCTCCAGCCCGTCGCCATCCAGGTCCTGCACGACCGCTCCAGCTTCAGAGCGGACGATTTTTCCATCGGCGACAGCCGTTACCCACGCTTCGGTCTGGGCGCAGCCCATCGGCTCGCCGGGAGGCGCAAAATCCAGCGCGGCCCAGGCCGAGCCGCTATCCCAGCCGCCGTGCGGGCCGCCGGTATACGACCAGGACTGGCCCGGCTCAAAAGGCAGGATCAGGGTTGGCTGGCTCAGGGTTTCAGGCAGGATCGGTTCGATAGCCCAATCGAAAGGGTAGCCGAACATTTTGCTGTAGGTGGCATACAGGCCGTTTGGTCCGCTGTCGATCTCCCAGCTTGCCTGGTCATCCAGCTTGGCGAACAGGTTTTGCACCCCGGCGGTCCCGGCGTTGATGCCGGGCTGCGCCAGGATTCCTGTGCCGTCGGCCAGTTGCCAGGCAGTGACCTGACCTTCACGCCAGCGGTAGAACCCTTCGTTGAGTTTGTCGGCGGTCCAGGCCAGTTGGCGGTAAAGCCCCACCCGCGTCTCATCGATATAGCCGATGGGCGTATCCAGGGTCGAGGGGGCCGGGTTGGGATTGCTCACCCACTGGCTGCGATATTCCAGGATCGCCAGCAGCAGGCGCGGGTTGACAGAATAATTCAAGGCGATGCGGCGCACGATTTGCCAGCCGCTCAACGATTCGCCCTCGACCTCCTGGGTGTAATAAGCAAGGTAGCCGCCCTGCTGGCGCACGAAAGCCTCGATGTTCAGCAGGGTTCCGAGCGGCGAATAGACCAGTTCCGAATCGGGGATGATTTTGAAATAGTTGGAAGAAATTGTAGCGTAAACCGGCGTCGCCTGGACAACGGCGGCAGCCTGCTCTGGGCTGACCGGGACCAGCAGCACATCGCCCGGATAGATGATTCCGTAAACCGGATCGAGGTTGTTCGCCCCGGCCAGTTCCTCCACGCTGATCCCGTAGCTTTCGGCAATTTGCCCGAGATAATCGCCAGCCTGGACGGTGTACGTCACCGGGCCGGGCGTGGCGGTATCCAGGCTGGCCAGCTCGGGCGCGAGCGGGGTGAACGTTGGCAGAACCAGTTTTACATCCGGCGTTGGGCTGGCCAGCGGGGTTCCGGCGGCGCGCGTTGGCGGCAGGAAGGTCTGCACTGGCGCCAGGGTGGGCAGGGCCACGTTGGCCGGGGCTACCGGGGTTAGGGCGGTTTCGACTGGGGCGGCGCGGGTGCAAGCCGTCAGGATGGAGAGAATAAGGGCAAATGCCAGAAAGTTTTTTTGTGCGCGCATGGAATGATTTTACCAAATTTGATAATTCTCCTGCTTTCGATTACAATACAAACCTTGAACGTCAACAACCCAACGGGGAGCCTGCCCAACAGGCTGAGAGGAGCGTAACGCGCTCGACCCGCAGAACCTGATCCGGTTAGTACCGGCGGAGGGATGCCTATTTTGCGCTTGAACATCCTCCCTCCACCAGGGAGGATTTTTTTATGCCCCGAGCCATTTTGTTTGCCAACGGCGAGCCGCCCGACCTGGAGCGGATGCGCGCGTTAATTCGCCCCGAGGATGTCCTGATTGCCGCCGACGGCGGCGCGCGCCATGCCGCCTGCCTGGGGCTGACCCCCACACGCATCATCGGCGACTTTGATTCGCTCTCCGAAGCGGAATTGGTTGCATTTGCCAACGCCGGAGCGCGCCTGGAGCGCCATCCGCCGGCCAAGGACGAGACTGACCTCGAACTGGCCCTGCAAACTGCATTGCAGGCCGGATACCGCCCAATCCTGGTCCTGGGGGCCTATGGCGGTCGCCTGGATCAGTCCCTTGGCGTGCTCAGCCTGCTTTCCGCGCCAGAATGTATCGCCGCCGATGTCCGCGCCGAGGATGGCTTGACGGAGGCCTTCTTTATCCGCCAGCAGACCGAAATCAACGGCGCGCCCGGCGATACGGTATCGCTCCTGCCCTGGGGCATGCCCGTCACAGGAGTCGTGACCGCCGGGTTGGAGTATCCGCTCCAGTCTGAAACCCTTTCCCCATATCGTACCCGTGGCATCAGCAACCGGATGACCGTCTCGCAAGCCCAGGTCAGCATTGCCTCCGGGCTGTTGCTTTGCATTCATACTCGCCAAAAATAAAACCAAAACAGGAGAAAATCCATGAAAAAGCTTTTACTGTCGTTATCCCTATTGCTTTTGCTGCTGGCTGCCTGCGCACCAGCGGAACAGTCTGCGCCCAGCCAACCCGCCAGCGCCGCCCCGGCAACCCTGACCGTCATGACCCACGACTCTTTTGCCGCCAGCGAAGAGGTCATCCGCGCCTTCGAAGCAGCCAACAACGTCAAGATTACTTTTCTCAAGAGTGGCGACACCGGCTCCGCGCTCAATAAGGCCATCCTGAGCAAGGATGCGCCCCTGGCCGATGTTTTCTATGGGGTCGACAATACCTTCCTCTCGCGCGCCCTGGCAGCCGGCATCTTCGAGCCGTATGCCTCGCCTGAGTTGGCCAATATCGCCGCCGAATTCAAGCTCGATCCCGAAAACCGCGCCCTGCCGGTTGATTTTGGCGATGTTTGCCTCAACTACGACAAGGCCTGGTTTGCTGAAAAAGGCCTGGCCGTCCCGCAAAGCCTCGACGAACTGACCAGGCCTGAGTACAAAGACCTGCTGGTTGTCGAGAATCCCGCCACTTCTTCGCCCGGTCTGTCCTTCCTGATGGCCACCATCGCCAAATATGGCGATCCCGGTTACATCGAGTACTGGAAAGCCCTGCGTGCCAACGGCGTCTCGGTTGTCGATGGCTGGGAAACCGCTTACTACACCAATTTCAGCGCCTCTTCCGGCCAGGGCCCCCAACCGCTGGTCGTTTCCTACGCCTCCAGCCCGGCTGCCGAAGTTGTTTTCGCCTCCGAGCCGCTGGATGAGTCGCCTACCGCCTCGATTCTCGACGGTTGTTTCCGTCAGGTGGAATTTGTCGGCATCCTCAAGGGCAGCCAGAACCGCGCCCTGGCCGAAAAATTTGTCGATTTTATGCTTGGCGCAACCTTCCAACAGGATATGCCGCTCAACATGTTCGTTTACCCGGTCAACGGCCAGGCCCAGCTCCCCGAAGCCTTCATCAAATATGCCCAGATCGCGCCCTCACCCGCCACGCTTGCGCCTGAACTGATTGACGCCAAGCGCGAGGCCTGGATCGAAGCCTGGACGGAAGCCGTCGTTCGCTGATGAACCTGCGTTTGCGTTGGGGAGGGTGGGCGCTGCTGCCTGCTCTCCTCTTTCTGGGGATTTTCTTTTTCCTGCCCCTCGGGCGGATTCTGACCCTCGGCCTCGATCCCGGCTTCCTGCTCTCGCCGGGCGGATCGTTCTACCCGCGGCTTTGGGCTGTTTTGCGATTCACTTTTTTCCAGGCCCTGGCCTCGACCCTGCTGACCCTGGCCTTTGGCCTGCCCCTGGCTTTTCTCTTTGCCCGTTTCGATTTCCCGTTCAAAAACCTGCTGCGTACCCTGACCGCCATCCCCTTCATGCTGCCGACCGTGGTGGTCGCTGCCGGATTCAGCGCCCTGCTTGGCCCGCGCGGCTGGCTCAACCTGCTCCTGGCCGAGGCCGGATTGCCCTCCCTGGTCTTCCTCGGCACTTTTGGCGCGATTCTCACCGCCCACGTTTTCTACAACGCCACCATCGTCATCCGCCTGGTGGGCGATGCCTGGGCCGGGCTGGATGTGCGCCTGCTCGATTCAGCCCACGCGCTCGGCGCAGACCACTGGACGACGCTCTGGCGCGTGACCCTGCCTTTGCTGCGCCCGGCCATCCTGGCCGCCAGCCTGCTGGTCTTTCTTTTCGATTTCACCAGCTATGGCGTGATTTTATTGTTGGGCGGCGTCAAATATTCCACCCTCGAAGTCGAGATTTACCTCCAGGCACTGCAATTTCTCAACCTGCCGGCCGCCGCGCTCTTATCCGTCATCCAGTTGCTTTGCACCCTCGGCCTTTCAACGCTCTACAGCCGTTATGTGACCCGCGTCACCGCCCAGGTCAAGCCTGGTTTGCAGCCGGCTGCCCGGCGCAAGCCGCGTACCCTTTTCCAGCGCGCAGGAATCCTGCTACTTTTCGTCTTTTACTTTTCATTTTTCTTTTTCCCACTCTCCTCCCTGCCGCTGCGTTCAGTGACTCGCCTCGAAGCCGACCGCGCCCAGGTTTCACGGGCGGAGCCTCAGCCGCTTTTAACGCTCGATTACTACCGCGAACTGTTCATCAATCGCCGTGGCTCACTCTTTTACGTTCCGCCAGCCCAGGCCGCGCTCAATTCGTTGGGCTATGCCGGGCTGACGGTGGCGCTCTCACTCCTGCTGGGTTTCCCGGCGGCGACGGTGCTTGCCCGCCCGGGCCGTTTCACCGCCTTGCTCGATCCGCTGATTATGCTGCCGCTCGGCGCTTCAGCAGTTACCCTGGGGCTTGGATTTATCGTTACTTTTAACCGTTCGTTTCCGCTTCCGTTTCAGCCGTTTGCCTTCAACCTGCTTACCTCGCCCCTGCTGATTCCCCTCGCCCACACCACCATCGCCCTGCCGTTTGTCATCCGCAACCTGTCGGCGGCCCTGGCGACCATTCCCGAGCGTTACCGCGAGGCGGCGCGCACCCTGGGCGCGAATCCCTGGCAGGTTTGGCGGCGGGTCGATTTTCCGATTGTGGCCCGCGCCACTTTTTCGGCGGCGGCGCTGGCCTTTACCGTTTCTTTGGGTGAGTTTGGCGCGGCTTCCCTGCTTTCACGTCCCGAATATCCGACCCTGCCAACCGCCATTTACCGCTTCTTGTCCCAGCCCGGCGGACTGAACTATGGCCAGGCCATGGCCATGGCGACCCTCTTGATGCTCCTGACCGGCCTGGGTATTTTCCTGATTGAAAAGTTGCGCGTCTCTTCCAGCGAACTGTAAAAATTGGTATCTGGCGGGCCTGTTGTGTGTTCTTTCTAGCGGCGCATTCACACCCTGGCGGGAAAATGGTAGTAGAATACAGGCTGTTTTGACACAAAGGACGCCCGTGGGGAGCATGAGCCTTTGCGGACATTTTTATGTTTTAAGGAGAAAAGAATATGCCAAGACGTAATTTGGCGCAACTCTACCGCGATGAGTTTCGCGGCTATTCGTTTGCAAAGTTCCAGCAGGACGCCCTGGCCGGCTTGACGGTGGCGGCGGTAGCCCTGCCCCTGGCGTTGGCCTTTGGCGTTGCTTCCGGGGCCAGCGCTTCAGCCGGATTGGTGACGGCCATCCTGGCAGGATTCCTGATTGGCGCGCTTTCGGGTGCGCCTTACCAGATTAGCGGCCCGACCGGTGCGATGAGCGCGGTCTTGATTTTACTGGTGCAAAAGTACGGTTTGACCGGTATTTGGGTGGCGGGCTTGATCGCCGGGGTTTTGCTGACGGTCATCGGCTTGCTGCGCCTGGGCCGTTTCATCGCTTTTATCCCCTCGCCAGTTATTACCGGGTTTACCTCGGGTATTGCGCTGATCATCTTTATCGGGCAGATTGACAGCTTTCTGGGTGTCCAGACCGCCGGGGCGGAATCTGCCGCCTTCAAATTCCTGGGTTACTTCAAGGGCGGTTTCAGCCCCGATTGGCGCGCCGTTGCTTTGGGATGTGTTGTTATCCTGACCATGCTTCTCTGGCCGAAGAAACTCAACGCCAAATTCCCGGCCTCGCTCCTGGGCATCATCCTGGCTACAGCCCTGAACGCTGTTCTGGGCTGGGATGTGGGTATGATTGGCGAAATCCCGCGCACGCTTTTCCTGGCCGATCGCCTCGATTTTTTTCAAATCCCCTGGACTGATTTGCCCGATTTTATCGCCCCGGCGCTGACGATTACTGCCCTGGGCGCAATCGAAAGCCTGTTGTGCGGCGCGGTTGGTTCGAACATGACCGGCATCCGCTTGCAGGCCAACCAGGAACTGGTTGCGCAGGGAATTGGCAATATCGTCATCCCGTTTTTTGGCGGCGTCCCGGCCACGGCGGCGATTGCGCGCGCCAGCGTGGGCATTAAAAGCGGTGGGCAGACGCGCATGGTCAGCATCATCCACGCGATTGGCTTGCTGCTGTCGATGTTCCTGCTCGCGCCGGTCATGGCCCGCATTCCGCTGGCGGCGCTGGCTGGCGTGCTGATGGTCACTGCCTGGCGCATGAACGAGTGGGAGGCCATCCGTTTTATCTTCGGCAAACGCTTCAAGACCGCCATCATTACCTTTGGCATTACCCTGCTGGCCACCATCACCCTCGACCTGACCCAGGCGATTTTGGTGGGGGCTTTCCTTTCGGGGGCCATGTTTCTGAACAACATCGCAACTCTGGATGTCACTGTAACCGAAGTTGACCCACAAAAATTGCGTACAAAAGGCATTCAAACTAGCGAAAAATGCCGCCATGTGCGCGTGGCTTTCCTGACCGGGCCATTGTTTTTCGCCGCCACCGGCCACTTCAACGAGGCCTTTACCAATCTGAAAGATACCCATGCGCTGATTCTCTCCATGCGCGGCGTGCCGCTGGTCGATACCAGCGGGCTGGAAGCCATCCAGCGCCTGTATGAAAAAATCCATGCCCAGGGCGGCACCCTGATGTTCTCAGGCGTACATGAAAACGCCTTGAGGATGATGCAGCGCGGCGGGCTTGTGGAGCAAATTGGCGAGGAGAATTTCTTCTGGGCCAGCGATGAAGCGATTGTCGAGGCCGAGCGCCGCGGCTGCAACTTCTGCGAAACAGGGCTTGGCCAGGCTTGATTTGTTCTCCGGTTTGCGGGTATAAAGGATATTCCTGGCGCATCCGCTGCTATGCTTAATATCACTTCCCTGACCAAAACCTATGAAAACCAGCCCCTGCTGAAAGGGATTTCCTTTTCGGTTGCGCAGGGTGAAACGGTTTGCCTGCTGGGCGCTTCCGGCTCGGGCAAATCGACCATCCTGCGCATCATCGCCGGGCTGGAACAGGCCGAGAGCGGCGAATTGGCCTGGGACGGGCAATCGCTGGCCGGGATTCCGACTTACCGGCGGCGTTTCAGTCTGATGTTCCAGGATTACGGGCTTTTCCCGCACCTGTCGGTTTTCGAGAATGTCGCGTTTGGGCTGCGTGTGCAAAAAACAGCGGGGGATGTTGCCGGGCGTGTGCGCGAGTGCCTGGAACTGGTTCACCTGACCGGGTTTGAACAGCGCCGGGTGACGGAACTCTCCGGCGGCGAGCAGCAGCGCGTGGCCCTGGCGCGCGCCCTGGCGCCCCGTCCGCGCTTGTTGATGCTGGATGAGCCGCTCGGCGCGCTTGATCGCGCCTTGAAGGAATCCCTGCTCGGGGAATTGCGCCAAATCCTGCGCCGGGCGGGCATCCCTGCCATTTACGTTACCCATGACCAGCAGGAGGCCTTTAGCCTGGCCGACCGCATTATCCTGCTGCGCGACGGTCAGATTGCCCAGGCCGGGACTCCGCCCGAAGTTTTTGCCAGGCCGGCCAACGGGTGGGTCGCGTCCTTTCTCGGGTTGGGCAATGTCGTTAAACCGGGGGAAGGCGGCGGGGCGTTGCACGCCTCGGGCCTGGACCTGCATAAAACGCTTTTGCTGCGTCCCCAGGCGGTGCGTGTCCCCACCGGCGGGACGGTCAGCGGGATGGTAGTCGATGTGGTTTTTCGCGGCGACGTGTTCCGGGTGGAGTTGCAGAATGGCTGGTATTTCCTGCTGCCGCAGGCCCCGCAGGTGGGCGAGTTGGTGCATTTGGATGTTTTCAACGTGGAGGCGCTGCCGTGACCGGGATTACCGTACACAAACGCAAGCCGGACGGCGAGATTAGCTGGACCTACACCGGACGTGAATTGGAACGCGGCCCTGATTTTGTGCGCCTGGAGGCGCTCTTTAACCGCGATGATACACCCTTCCAGGGGATTTTCCTGAAGCAGCATGACCGGTTTGTTGAGTTGTTTTATACCGACCGCTGGTATAACATTTTCGAGATCCATGACCGCGACGATGATCAAATCAAGGGCTGGTATTGCAATGTCGGCTTTCCGGCGGTTTGGGATGCCCCCGATACGATTTCATATGTCGACCTGGCCCTCGACCTGTGGGTGACGGTGGACGGCCGCCAGGTCGTGCTCGACGAGGATGAGTTTGCCGCCCTTGATTTGGACGAAAAAACACGCCAGCAGGCATTGGCTGGCCTGCTGGCGCTGCAAGAACACTTTGCGGAGCGTTTTAGAAGCTGAGCGCTTCGAGGAACATTTCCCCAAAAGCCAGCGCTGAACCGAGGAAGCCGAGACAGCAACAACAAAGCACCACAAGTCCAACGACGATCATGATGGTCTTGTTCTTCGATTTGAGCGGTTCAGCGATCAGGGTCGAGTCAGCGGGGTTGTTCATTCGTTATAAACCGAGTTCATACATGATTGTATCGCCGTATGCCCAACCCAGGCTGGCGAGGCAGGCGCAGCAACAACAGACAAGCACAACTGCGACGATGGCGATGATCAGGGTGGTGTTTGATTTCTTCGGCGCGGCTTCGGGCACAGGGGTTGGTTCGAAGTTGGACATAATTCCTCCGTTGAATGGAAAAGATTGGGTTAAGAAATTCTATCATTTTTTGCCGATTTTCTGTCACTTTTTTGTTAAGGATTAGTAAATTTGTACTGTTTTAGCGTGTAGATGAGTAACTGGTGTCCCGCAGCCGTTGCTTTTTGCCCGATTTGCTGTAAAATTGAAG
Organism: Chloroflexota bacterium; assembly: GCA_023459215.1. Classification (GTDB taxonomy): domain Bacteria; phylum Chloroflexota; class Anaerolineae; order Anaerolineales; family Villigracilaceae; genus UBA8950. The sequence continues at coordinate 42,866 of JAEWVF010000079.1, read as the reverse complement.
AAACTAATTCATGAGGAGAAAAAATATGTCCCAATTTAATTCCGAAATCACCAGTGATGATAAGTTATGGGCTTTGCTTGCCTATGTCTTCTCACCACTCCTGCCGATCATCATCATGCTGATGGAAGACAAGAAGAATCGCCCCTTCCTTAAGGCCCACAATGCCCAGGCTCTGATTTTGGGTATCATTACCGTGGTAACCTCGGGTTTCTGTGTTGGTATTCTGGTCTGGTTCTACCAGCTCTATCTGGGCTACAAGGCCTACCAGGGCGAATACGTCGAAGTTCCGGTCATCACCAACTTTGTCAAAGGCCAGGGCTGGGCTTAGTTCCCACCCCGAGATGATGATAATGAGCGGCTCCGCAAGGGGCCGCTTTTTTTGCAACCGGGGCTGAAATTTCCCGTATATCTGCAAAGATGGAATAAAAAGGAGATTTTTAAAATGACTGTTGAAACTTCAACCCCCGTATCTTTACCGCTTTCACCCTCTGAAGAGCGCACCTGGGCCATGCTGGCCCACTTGAGCGTGGTTGTGAACCTGTTCACCGGTTTCTTTGGCCCCATTGCGGCCCTGGTGATTTACCTGCTCTTCCGCGACCGCTCCCGCTATGTGGCCTACCACAGCCTGCAATCGTTCATCAACCAGTTGATCTGGTGGATCGGCGGCGGGACAATCATTGGCCTGGCCTGGGCCATCTCGGGCATCCTGTCGATCTTTGTGGTCGGCCTGTTCCTGCTGCCCTTCGCTTGCCTGTTCAGCTTTATGCCGATCATCTCGGTGATCCAGGGTGTGGTCGGCGCTGTGAAGGCATCGCAAGGCGAGGATTATAAGTACTGGTGGGTCGGCGACTGGGTGCGCGGCACACTCGACGGTATCTAAGCCTGGCTCCTGTAAACGAAAAGTGGACGGTCCAAAGCCGTCCACTTTTTTGTTTGCCAAATTAAAGGTTAGTTTTTGCGGTTGTAAACGAACCAGTAAACCAGTCCGACCATGATTGCCCCGCCGATGATGTTGCCGATGGTCACCGGCAGCAGGTTGGCGATGAAGAAGTTGCCCCAGGTCAGGTTAGGAAAATCGGCTGGGCTTTTGCCAATCATTTCGAAAAGCTGCGCATCGCCATAGTTTTTGACCAACAGCCCAAAGGGGATGTAATACATGTTCGCCACGCTATGCTCGAATCCGGCCGCAATGAAACAGGCCACCGGCATCACCACGGACAATATCTTGTCGGTACTGCTGCGGGCGCTGTAGGACATCCAGACCCCCATACAAACCAAGATATTGCACATGATTCCCAGGGCGACGGCCTGGATAAATTCCAGCGAGCTTTTACTCTCGGCAATGTTTAATGCGGTGATCCCGATGGCGCCGTTGCCGAAAAGATATTGTTTGCCTAAAAACATAATCACCGCGGTGCCAAGCGAACCGACAAAGTTGCCAGCGTAAACGATGCCCCAATTGCGCATCAGTTGGGAAAAGGTAACTTTCTTGTTGGCAAAAGCCATAATAATCAGCGTATTGCCGGTGAACAGTTCCGCGCCGCCAACGACCACCAAAATCAGGCCGATGGAGAAAACCAATCCCATCAACAGGCGAATAACCCCATACGGAAACCCGGTTGCGAGAACAAGTGCTCCGCTTGGGTCTTTGATGGGCATGCTTCCGGCCGCAACTGTGGTGGCAAAAATCGCGCCCATGCTGATAAATCCGCCGGCGAGTACCGCCAGGGCGAACATGTTGTCTGCCGGCAGGTTCGCTTTCTTGACGCCGAGGTCTTCGGCTTTGCCGGCCATCGCGGGAGGCAAGAGCGCATCGAGGGAAATTTGTTCATTCATGATTGAATTCTCCTTCTTCCTGCTGGGTGCTTCCGGGTTTTGGCAATGCGCCGGGCCGCAGCCGGTACATTTTGACTGTTACCACAACGGGTTTGCTCATCAGTGAGCAAACCCGTTGTGACGATCTTGAAAAGTCACGCAAATTGTGCGTGGTTGTTTATGGTCATGCTGCGATTACCCAACCGGCTCCACTTCAGGCTCCATCGGGCAGACGCCGGTCGGGCAGGTGCCTAGGCGGATGTGGGCTTCCACTTCGGTGCGGAAGTGTTTGAGCATATCGCGCACCGGGGCCGAAGCCGTCTGGCCCAGACCGCAGTTCGAGGAGCGTTCCATTTCGGCGGTCATTTCGAGCAACTGATCCAGCTCTTCCAGGGTTCCCTGTCCTTGGGAAATGCGCTCAATGATTTCGTAAGTGCGCTGGGTGCCAACCCGGCATGGGGTGCATTTGCCGCAGCACTCGAAGCGGAAGAATTGCAGCAGGACTTTGACCAGGTCAACGATGCAAACGTTCTGGTCGCAAATCAGCAGCGCGCCGGAGCCGAGCGAGACACCCGCTTTACGGAATGACTCAAAATCCATGGGTGTATCCTGCAAAGCCGCCGGGATGATCGATCCGCTCGATCCGCCGGTCTGCGCCATCTTGAAGGTGCTGCCCGGTTTCATTCCCTTGGCGTAGATGTTGATCACCTCGCGCAGGGTGATGCCCATCGGCACTTCGATCACGCCGCTGAAATTGACGTTGCCCATGATGGTATAAACTTTGGTGCCGGGGCTGGATGGCGTGCCAATCGATTTGTACCATTCCGGCCCGTTGCGCAGGATGGCCGGAACGTTTGATAGCGTTTCGACGTTGTTGACCAGGGTCGGCTTGTTCCACAGGCCGTTGGTGGTCGGGTAAGGCGGACGGGTGCGCGGTTCGCCGCGTTTGCCTTCGAGCGATTCGATCAGGGCTGTTTCTTCGCCGCAGACATAAGCGCCCGCGCCGGCATGGATGTGCAGGTGGAAGCTGAAATCGGTGCCAAAGATGTTGCTGCCCAGGAAGCCGAATTCTTCGGCCTGCTGAATGGCTTTTTCGAGGCGCTGGAAGGCCACTCCGTACTCGCCGCGGATGTAGATGAAACCCTCGTCTGCGCCGATGGCGTAGGCGGCGATGGCCATTGCTTCGATAATCTGGTGGGGGTCGCCTTCGAGTACAATGCGGTCTTTGAAGGTGCCCGGCTCGCTTTCGTCGGCGTTGCAGACAACATACTTCTTGTCACCTTCTGCGCCGCGCACGAAGCGCCATTTGCGCCCGGCAGGGAATCCGGCCCCACCGCGTCCCTGCAAGCCCGATTTTTCAAGGTTTTCAATGACCTGCATGGGGGCCATTTCGGTCAGGGCCTGGCCGAGGGCTTCATAACCGTGATTGGCGATGTAATCTTCGATGCTGTCGGGGTCGATGCGTCCGGCGCGTTCGAGCACGATGCGCTGTTCGGACGGGTTGTATCCTTTGCGGGAGCGCAACCAGCCGATGTGGCCGCTCATCTGTTTGGGCGGGGCCAGCAAGTCGGTGGCGACCCGGCCCTTGTAAAGGTGTTCCTCAACGAGGTAGCGCGCGTCTGCCGCTTTAACGGGACCATAAACGGTCGCTTCGGGGTAAACAATTACCAACGGTAAAATATCCGCCCGGCCAACATCCGCCAGGGTGGAAATATCGATTTCATCTTGCAGGCCATAGGCCGCCAGGGCTTCTTTCAGGCTTTTGAGCAGGTCGTCTGCGCCCAGGCGGATGCTTTCGGGGTCATTGGAGACCAAAATCATTGCGCGTTTGGTTTGCATGTTCGGCTCCTATTCGTAACGTCCCAAAATATCGGGGATCTGTTCAGGGGTAACATTACCGAAGATATCGTTATCGACTAAGACAACCGGGCCAACGCTGCACAAACCCAGGCAGGATGTGGTAACGAGTGTCCATTTGCCGTCAGGCGTGGTCTGACCGTTTTTCAGTTTGAGCTTCTCGCGCAGGGCGTCCCAAACCGCTTTTCCGCCCACGACATGACAGGGAGCATTTTCACAGAATTTGATGACATGTTCGCCGCGTGGTTTGGTTGCCAGCATGTCGTAGAAACTTGCCAGGGCATGCAGTTGGCTTTCTGCGACAAAAACACCTTCGTCGGGTTCTTGAAGTTGCTTGCGCACTTCCTTGAAGGCTTCTCCGGGGATATATCCCAGGGCAAGGTTAACGTCGCTCAAAATCGGGATGAGCGCATCACGCTTGCTGCCGTGTTTTGCGATTGCGGCCCGCACCAGGGTGGGGATGTCGTGTTCAGTTGCCGGAGCAGTCATCGGTCCTCCAGATAATAAGGTTGTTTTCTTGAAACCCTGGCGACTTTTCTGCCTCCAGGGTTTTATTTATAGAAACAAGTGAACAAACTCGCGCGGCAAATTCTGGAACAAATCGTTACAAATTTTTTACTATTCGACTGTAATTGCGTTGAAGTTACATACCTGAACGCAGATACCGCAGCGGATGCAGGTTTCGGGATCGATGTAGTGAACCTGGCGGCGTTCTCCGCTGATGGCTTCGACCGGGCAGTTGCGCGCGCAAACGGTACAGCCAGTGCAGGCCGGGGCCTGGATCTCGAATTTGATCAGCGGGCGGCAAACCTTGGACGGGCAGCGCTTTTCGTAGATATGGGCTTCGTACTCATGCCGGAAATGCTTGAGTGTGCTGACCACTGGGTTGGGCGCACCCTGACCGAGACCGCACAGGCTGTTCTTGGTGATTTCTTCGCACAGCTCTTCCAACTTCTCGATGTCGCCTTCTTCGCCGAAGCCGTCACAAATCTTTTGCAGCATTTCGAGCAGGCGGCGTGTGCCGACGCGGCAGGGGGTGCATTTGCCGCAGCTTTCGGCCTGGGTGAAGTCCATGAAGAAGCGGGCGATATCGACCATGCAGGAGGTCTCGTCCATGATGACCAGGCCGCCTGAACCCATCATCGAACCAGCCTGGGTCAGGGCTTCGTAATCGAGGGGCAGGTCGAGATGCTGTTCCACCAGACAGCCGCCCATCGGGCCGCCGGTCTGGACTGCTTTGAAATGTCGGCCTTCTTTCATGCCGCCGGCCACTTCAAAGATGATTTCGCGCAGGGTGATGCCCATCGGCACTTCGATCAGGCCGGGTTTCATAACGTTGCCGCCCACCGCAAAGGTCTTGGTGCCTTTCGAGCGCTCGGTGCCCATGCTGGCAAACCAATCGGCGCCTTTCAGGATAATTTGCGGGATATTGGCGTAGGTTTCAACATTGTTGTTATTGGTGGGCTTGTCCCAAACCCCTTTGACCGCCGGGAAGGGCGGGCGCGGACGAGGTTCACCGCGCAGGCCCATAATCGAGGCGATCAGGGCGGTTTCTTCGCCGCAGACAAAAGCGCCTGCGCCGACGCGCACTTCCAGATCAAATGAGAAGTCGGTGCCGAGAATGTTCTGGCCAAGGAAGCCAAATTCGCGCGCCTGGGCAATGGCGATGTTGAAGGTTTCCACCGCGATCGGGTATTCTGCGCGGCAATAAACGTACCCGTAACTGGCGCCGATGGCGTACGCGCCGATGATCATGCCTTCCAGCACCGAATGCGGATCGCCTTCGAGCACGCGCCGGTTCATGAACGCGCCGGGGTCGCCTTCGTCGGCATTGCAGACCATATATTTGGGGGCGTCGTTTACCTGACGGGTCAGGTTCCATTTCCTGCCGGTCGGGAAACCCGCGCCGCCGCGGCCACGCAGACCGGATTTCAGGACTTCATCGATAACAGCCTGGGGCTGCATCTCGAACAGAACTTTTCCCAAGGCCTGGTAACCGTCTACGGCCAGGTAATCTTCGATGTTGGTCGGGTCGATATGGCCGCAGTTTTTCAGTACGACGCGCACTTCCTTCGGGCGCATGGGGCCGAGTTCTTCGTCCACCACCACCTTGGGCATCTCGCGGAATTTTTCCACGATGCGGCCCTTCAGGAAATGTTCTTCCACGATGAAAGGCACATCGTCGGCGTTGAAGCCAACGTAATGAACGCCTTCGGGGTAGACAATCATCTCGGGGCCGTCTTCACAGCCGCCGATGCGCGAGGTTTCAAGGACCTGGATTTCGTCAATTAAACCCTGGTCAACCAATTCATCTTGGAGCGCATCAATAACATCATTTGCGCCCCGCGCCAGACACTCGGGGTCAACACATACCAATACATGAGATCGGAAAAAAGCCATAAGAAACTCCAGAGATTATTTTGTGGCGCAAAACAATGTTTGCGCTACGAATTTACGCCTGCAAAGGCAGGATATTGCTTTCGACCGGTTTACCGCCTTGAACGTGCTCTTTCATGATTTTTTCGGCAACTTCGGCGTTCACTTTACGATAGTAGACTTTGGGCTGGTCGCCAACGATGACTTCAACGATTGGCTCATGCTCACACAGACCGATACAGCCTGTCTGGGTAACGCTCACACCGCTGACTTTTTGGGTTTCGACGTAATTCAAGATGCTCTTCATTGTGTCACGAGCGCCGGCGGCAATCCCGCAGGTACCCATGGCAACAATCACCTGCACATTGCCGGGGGCGTTTTTTAATTCTTTTTTCTTGAGAGCTTCTTCACGAATGCGTTTGAGTTCGTCGAGGGACTTAATAGCAGGCATGTTTATCTCCTTCATCTGTCTTAGGTAGCGTGTAAAATCTCCAGATTTTGCACGATCATCCTGTTTCCAAAGTCTGGAAACCGTGGAATTCGGTTTTATAGCTTGATTGCGCCAATGCCTTCTTCCAGCATTCCGCGCACAAAACTTAATACTTCAGGTTCGGTCATCGGCAGGTCGCCCAATTCGGCTTTGAGTTCGCGGTCATCGAAAACGAACTCTTCAACCTGTCCATCGGCTTTGGTTGCTTTGTAGCTAAAAAGCCAGTGGATTTGCGGGTAAGCGACCAGCACGGCCAGGAAGGTGGCGGCCAGGTCTCCGAGGGGCATTCGGTCGATGTGGCTGTGGCGGAAGGAAACTTCCAGGGTGGTGCCTTTTCCCAGCTCCGAGGCGAGGCTCAGGCCGCCTTCGCTCATTTCTGCGGCCAGTTTCAAGAGCGGGATACCCAGCCCGACTTTGCGAGTGGTGCGGGTCGTGTAAAAGGGGTCCAGCACACGCTGGACGGTTTCGGCGCTCATCCCGCGCCCATCGTCTGCGACACAGGCCCACAGCCGGTCATTTTTAAGGTCCTCATGCACCTCGATGCGGATGTTGCGTCCCTGGGCGGCAACGCTGTTCTCCGCTATGTCCAGCAGGTGCAGGGCGATTTCGCGCATTTAAGCCTTCTGTGCTTCCGCTTCTTCCTGCGCATGGACTTTTTTGACCAGTTGCGGGAATTTGTTCGGGCGCACACGACCATTGATTTCTTCATCGACCACAACCACCGGAGCCTGGCTGCAAGCGCCAACGCAACGGCATTCTTCGAGCGTGATCAAGCCATCGGGTGTGGTTTGGCCGAGATCGATGCTCAACATCTGCTTGGCTTTTTCCACCAATTGCGGCACACCGGCAACATAGCAGGCAGTGCCCAGGCAGAACTTGATGGTATGTTTGCCGCGCGGCTGGGTTTTGAAGAAGGAGTAAAAGGTAACGACGCCATGCACTTGCCCTAGCGGCACATTTAACTTGCGGGCAATAAAGGCTTGCATGGCCGGGGAAACATGTCCGATTTTGCCCTGCACCTCGTTCAGAACCAACATGACCGCGCCCTGGCGGTCTTTGTTGTCGGCGATGGCTTTTTCAATGATTGCCTTCTGTTCGGCAATATTCAGTGGGTCGTTTGATGCAATGTTTTTCAATAGTCGGGTCATAATTCAGATACCTTTGATACGAATTGTGAAAATTCTCACAAGAAAAGTGTAACCTTTCCGCATGAAAACGTCAATGAATGAATGTCATAAAACCGACGGGTAACATGTCAGTCTTAAGGGTTCAGGCCGTTGGCGGCTGGATTTTCACGCTCCGGCCTTCCCTGCCGTGCAAGGCCAGTTTGATCTCAGCCAGCGTGCGTGTTTCGATGGTAAAAATCGTGCTGCCCAGGAAACTTTCCAGCATGTGCACATCGCCGCTTTGGATGAGCGGGTAATTGCCAATTGCCGGGAATTTTTCGCGGGCTTTTTCGGGGGTAATGCGGCGGGAAATTTCGAAGGCTTCGACCGGCCATTGCGGTGAAACCAGACCCAGGGTGGGGAAGAGTCCGTTGCTGGTGCGCTCGACATGCGCCGGGATAACCAATCCGCCGAGGCGGTTGACTTGCTCGTAGATGTCGTCGATGCTGAAACTGGTCGAAGTCAGCAGCAGGCGCGGCTCGGTGCGGATGAATTCACCCTCTTCATCCACAACCAACTGCTCGCCGAAGAACTCGGGCTGGTTGGTCATATCCGGCAGGGCGGCATCCACCTGGGCTTGCCACTTGTTCAGTTGTTCAAGGTGCTCGAACAGGCACAGAATGTGAACTTCTTCGCGCGATTGGATTTCCATCCCCGGCAGGACAACCAGGCCGCTGCCCTGGGCGGCTTTCTGAACGGCTGCGACGTTGGCGCTGGCGTTGTGGTCGGTGATGGCAATCAGGTCGATCTGATGTTCAATGGCCTCCTGCACAATCAGCGGCGGGAGCATTTCGATTTCAGCGCAAGGTGAAAGCACCGTGTGAACGTGCAGGTCGGCGCGAAAGGTTTGCATGATGGCTTCAGGCCATGTTTAGGCCTGGCGGATGCCCATTTCCCACAGTTTGCCATCGATTTCGTAGCTGGGGTGCGGCGAGGAGAGCAGGATCACTCCCTGTTGGTTGGCCTTTTCGATGGTGGCCGGGTCGGGTTGGGCGTTTTCAGTGATGATGATGGCGGCCACGTCGAGCAGCGCTGCCACGGCGACGATGTTCAGGTGGGCTTGCAGGGTGATCCATAGGTAATCGTTTTTGGCGCCTGCCATAACGCAAGAGAGCAGATCCGAGGTATAGCCGCCAGTGGGGGTAATTTCTGAAAAATTGCGTGGTTCGGTCAGGACGGTCAGGTTAAGTTGTTCGATAATTTGTTGTAGGTTCATGGGGTTATCCATCGCGGTGTCCGGTAAGGGTTTCATGGGGCACAAGGATGCGCATGACCAGTTTTGTGCCTTTGCCAATAGCCGATTCAATTTCCATTGTATCGACACAGCGTTTGATATTGACCAGTCCCATGCCTGCGCCGAAGCCCATTTCGCGCACCTGTTCGGTGGCGGTCGAGTAGCCGGGCTGCAAGGCCTGGGTGATGTCGGGGATGCCGGGACCTTCATCGACGGTGGACATGCTGATGCGGTGGGGTTCCACTTCCAGCTTCAGAATGCCGCCATTGGTGGTGTGGATGATGAGATTCATCTCCGCTTCGTAAACGGCGATCCCGCAGCGGCGCGTAATCTGGGCATCCGCTCCCAGGCGCATCAGGGCGCGCTTGATATGGCTGGAGGCGTTGCCGCCGTGGTTGAAATCGCGCGCTTTGATGGTGTAGCGCAAAACCAGCGTGGTGCGGTCCGAGATGATGTCTTCGAACAGGTGACTGGCGCGGTAGCGGCGGACTTCTTCATCCTGGTAGTCTTTCTGCAAAGCAACCAGGATGCCGCGGGTGATATCGCCTTTGGTGATCATGCCAACCAGCCTGTTGTCTTCATCGACCACAGGCAGTCGTCCGAGGCGGCTGGCGGTAAAGGTTTCGATTGCCTTGACAACCGACTCGTAATTTGCCACGGTGACCACTTCATGCGTCATGTATTTACTGACCGGCGAATCCAGTTCACCTTTTTGCATGGCGTGGACAATGTCTTCCAGGCTTAATATCCCGGCCAATTCTCCGTTTTCGATGACCGGGACGCCCGAGATGCGGTTGATGCGCAGGATTTCGAGCACCTGGGAGAGGGGCATCTCAGGGGTGGCGGTGCGCAACTCCGTCGACATGACCTCGTGAATCTTCAGATCATAGGAAAGCTCCTCGACCCGGCTGATGTCGTGCGCATCCTGGTCGGTAATTGGACGCCCGCGGCGGCCATAGATTTCCTGCTCGGTCTGAGGTCTAGTTGGAGGGCACATTTGATTCAAAACTCGGTAATCCCGCCTGGTGCAGCCGGCCACACAGTTCGAACATTCCAAACGGGCTGGTGATTAGGGGGATATTTTCCTGGTTGGCAATAACCAGGGTTTCTGCCTGGGGCTGTTTACCGCGCACGAAAATGATTGCCCGAATATCTGCCATCTGGGCGGTGCGCACAACCTGCGGGTTGGTTAATCCAGTTAAAAGGATGGCATCTGGTTGACTCGCTGCCAAAACGTCACTCATCAGGTCTGCGCCAATGCCGCCGCGGATCTGGGTTTGCAGTTCTACTTGCGGGTTTAACAAGGTTCCATTCGCAATACGCACAATATCTTGCAGTTCCATACTAAAGAAAAACCCTTTCTTTTTAGCCAGCCCTGACAGCGGCGCTTTGGCTTAATAACGTTTGCGATGAGATAATTTTTGCGCCAGTTCTGGCTTTGCCTCAGGCTATAAAATGCTAATACTAGCAGCGCAATGTTATTTTTTGCTACGATAGCTTTGCCCATCTCATTCTTTACCTGTAATTTCTAACACGGTGGCTTGAAAAGTGTATTGTGATAAAAGTCACGAGAAAATGGTTATATATCACATTTCCTTGTGGCTTTAGTGTAGCATAGCCAATATGCGCCAGTAAGATGACGAATATCATAATTCCTGTCGAAATTGGCATGAAAAACGCTTGCCCGTATTGGAGCAAGCGTTTTTTTTCGGCAGTCTGGCGCTGGTAGCTGGGTTTTTATATGCTGAGATTGAGCGCTATTTTTTTTAATCGTTTTCCCGCGCTGTTGCGGTTTTCGCAGACCTGCTGTGGGCTTGGTAAAATCGGTCTGGATCGGCTTGGAACGCCTCGAGACAGAACTCTGTGCAGAAGTAGATGGTTTGCTCCCGATAGTTGGCCGCGTTGCGGCTTACGCTGGTCATTATCCTGCCGCAAACCAGCCGGGGAGATGCCGATGGCGCTTGCGCCTGATCAGGGGACATGCGCCTCCTGTTCCCAGCCGAACGGCAGGCTGGGAGCTTGCCATTCGGGGTCTGGTTGCCAACCCAGCCAGGCGTTATCGAAAGGGTAGCGGCGCTGTTCAATCGCGTTCAGGACTTCCGGTTTGGCGGCTTCAATCCCTTGAATCCAATCCCTTTGCAAAACGCCGGCTTCAATCCCCAGCCGATATTCAGCTTCATCCTTCCATCTCCACTGATAAGATGGCTCAATAATGATGTCCAGTTCCAGGTCGAAGGTGTCAATGCCGCAGGGGCTGCGCATAAAAGGGGTTTGAAAGTTGATATAGTAGCAGATGAACTGGTGGCTGGCGTCGTTCCAGATCAGGATGGTGGAATAAAACTTTCCAGGCTCGAGCAGCATCAGCATCCGATTGGTGTGCCAACGGTACGGTTCAAGCCGCCAGGGTGGGTTAAGGCACTCCTGCCAACGATCCCAGCGGCCCTGTGCGCCGTGCTTTTGGTGGATATATCCCCAGGGCGCAACACATTCAGCGCCGGGTGTGAGCAGCAGGGCTATTTCTCCTGGCGTATCCTTAACCACCCGAACGGATTGCACATACCAGGGTTTGCCCGCATACATGCCCCGCAGGGCAATTGGGTCGCCAGAGTTCCACATGTTTTTGTTATGCGAGTTCGGCAATCAAGACTTCAAATGCGCCCAGGCTGAGGTGGGTTAGCGCTTCATCCTTCTTGCTGCGTCCGGCAGATGAGAACAGGATGTGGGCGGTTTTCTTGCCTGCCAGGTTGAACTTCAATTCATGGTGCTCTGGCGAGTAGTTAAGCACGACTAGCACGGTTTGCTCGGATGTGTAACGCAAGAAAGCGAAGTAATCCTGGGATTTTTCATGCACCGGTTTGTATTCGCCCGCCACCAGGACCGGGGTCTGCTTGCGGACCCGGATCAGTTTTTTATAGTAATTGAGCAGCGAATCGGGGTTATCGTGCTGGTCGCGGACATTAACGCCCTCAGCGTAATTGGGGTTGACCGGCAGCCAGGTTTCAACGTTGACAGGGCTGAATCCGCCGTTGGCGCTGTTATTCCAATGCATCGGGGTGCGGTTCTTGTCGCGGGTCATTTCGCCGGCGCGTTGGGCGGCCTCAGCAGGGTCGATGTTGAGTTCTTCGACGAGTTGTTGGTAGTACCAGGAGGCCATCGTATCGCGCAATTTGGCGGGATCGGTGATGGGGGTATCGGTCATGCCGATTTCTTCACCGTTGTAGAAAAAGGGTGTTCCGCGCAGGGTCAGAACAAGGGCTGCATTGACACGCGCCAGTTCTGCATCGTGCAAGCCATCGCCAAAGCGGGTATAGACTCGCGAGCAATCGTGGTTGCCGAGGGTATTGCAAGCCCATCCGCGGGTGGGAAGCTTATCGAGACGGGCAGTCCGCTCCTTTTGATTCTTGCGGATGTGAGCCGGGGTGATTTTTTCGGTGCGCATGAGCGGAAAGTTGAAAACCAGGTGCAGTTCATTGTTGCCATCACCCATATAGTCGATGTTATCATCCTCGCCAACCAACATGCGGTCGCCATCGTATTCATCGATCACCGAACGCAATTCCTTCATCAAATCATGCAGTTGTGGGCCGCCCCATTGGTTTTTAAACATATCAAACCAATATTTTTCGGCCAGGGCTTTTTCTTCAGGGGTTTTGGCGGTTTCAGAGAAGCGGCGTAGCTCCGCCAGGTTCATCGGCACCGTGTGCGGGGTTAACGCGGGGTCTTCGTAAATGGTGCCCAGCGCATCGAGGCGGTAGCCGTCCACGCCCAGATCCAGCCAAAAGCGGACAGCATCCCACATGGCTTGTTTAACTGCCGGGTTGCGCCAGTTCAGGTCAGGCTGCTGCTTCATAAAGTAGTGGTAATAATACTGGTCGCGCTCGGGGGCGTAGGTCCAGGCCTCGCCATCAAAGCAGGATTGCCAGTTGTTGGGCGGGGTGTCGGCCCAAACGTACCAATCGGCCTTGGGGTTGTCGCGGCTGGATTTTGACTCAAGGAACCAGGGGTGTTCGTCGCTGGTGTGGTTGAGCACCAGGTCGAGAATGACTTTCATGTTGCGGGCATGCGCTTCAGCCAGGAAGTTCTTGAAATCTGCGAGCGAGCCATATTCGGGGGCGACGTTGCAGTAATCGCTGACATCGTAACCGCAGTCCCAGTTTGGGGATGGAAAGTGTGGTGAGAGCCAGATGCCTTCGATACCGAGATCTTTCAGGTAATCAAGTTTTTCGGTGATACCTTTGAAGTCGCCAATGCCATCGCCGTTGCCATCGGCGAAGGAGCGCGGGTAGATTTGATAAAACAGGGCGGTTTGCCACCATTTCAGGGTTGTCATGGGTTCTCCGGTTGGTTATCTGGTTAGTTTTTGGAAATTTCGATAATTGGGCAAAATTGAACGCGGACTTTACGAATTGGGCCGGTTTGCGCAGCGTTTTCGAAGAACTCTGCGCAAATCAGTTATATCCGTATGATCCGCGTTCTGTTTATTTTATAAAGCCCAACCACCAAGTTCTGCGTTGTCTTTTTACTTGGGTAAAACGAATTCAATCAGGCCGCCGTTCTCGTCGCCTTCGGTTTTGCGGAATTGCCCGCCATGGAGTTTAACGATTTGCTGGCCAATGTAGGCGCTCATGGTCAGGTCGATTTCCACCGGGATCGGATTCCTGACTCCCTGGCTGCGCAGGCTGAAGAGCAAACCCTGCGGGTCTGGCTCGATTGTAATGGTAATTTTGCACGGGAGTTTGGTGTATTCCGCCAGGTACAGGCACAGGTTAAGAATGCCCTGGCGCAGTAACGGTTCATCGGCTGAGAGGGGAATTTCTGAAGCAAAGCAGACGATTTCGAAGTCGACTTCTTTATCGGTTTTGTTTTGTTTCCAGTAGGCCGCCATCTGCCCCAGCAAACGATTGACCTCGCTTTCGGCAGGGGTAAAGGACTTTTCGCCGCGGCTCAGGCGGGCCATGTCGACCAGGTTGCTCATCATGGTCATCGCCTGGCTGCCGTTTTGGTAAACCGTGGTCAGGTCATCCTTTTGCATATCTGTGATCGGGCCGGACATGCCTTTCATCAGCATTTTGGTAAAGCCAAGAATGCGGTTAAAAGGCGATTTCAAGTCATGGGCTTCTTCGGAGATGAATTCAGCAATGTCGAATTGTTCAGGAAATTCAAAATTTTTCATAAAAGCCTCAATAACAACAAACTATGATGCTTTGATTTTACTTGAATTCGCAAATTTCAACGCGTTCTACAACCTTCCATTTTTCTTAAGCTCAATTGGTTGCCTGCCCTAACAGCAGATATAATCATGGAAAATGTTTTCAGGTGAGATTTCTTTGTCCAATAACCTTCCACCCCTTCCCCCGCTTTTTCTGGATCGTATGTCACGCCTGCTTGGGGCGGAATTCGATTCGTTCGCTGCCTCGCTCGAGCAGGCTGCCGTTAGCGGGCTGCGCGTTAACACCTTGAAATTGCCCGTTGAAGATTTTCCGGCTCTCTCGCCTGTGTTGCTGGATGGGAAAATCCCATGGTGCGATGCGGCTTTTCGACTGTTCCCTCGTGAAAGTTTGGCCGGACAGCATCCTTTTCACCGCGCCGGACTGTACTACCTGCAAGACCCCTCAGCTATGTCGCCGGCTGAACTGCTTAATCCGCAGCCGGGCGAGAAGGTGCTCGACCTTTCCGCCGCGCCGGGCGGCAAAACCACCCACATCGCTGCCCTGATGCAGGGGCGCGGGTTGTTGGTTGCCAATGAGATCAAAGACAAGCGGGTTGGGCACCTGGCGCAGAATGTCGAGCGCTGGGGGGCGGGCAATGTCGTCGTTACCAACGAAACGCCTGAGCGTCTGGCCGACCATCTTGGTCCAATTTTCGACCGGGTGCTGGTCGATGCGCCTTGCTCCGGGGAGGGAATGTTCCGCAAGGATATGGGTGCGCGCGTCGATTGGTCGCCGGAGATGGTGGCGGGCTGCGCCGTCCGGCAGCAGAATATCTTGCGTGTAGCGGCGCGGCTGGTCAAGCCAGGCGGCTATTTGCTCTATTCCACCTGCACCTTTGCGCCCGAAGAAGATGAAGGCGCAGTTCAATCCGTGCTGGATGCTTTCCCTGATTTCAGGGTTGTGCCCCTGCCGCTTTTGGATGGCTTCGCCCCCGGGCAGCCGGGCTGGCTGGAGCAGATGACCGGCCAAAAGGCTGATTCCGCGCTGGCGGGGGCGGCGCGATTGTTCCCGCACCGGCTCTCGGGCGAGGGGCATTTTGCCTGTCTGTTGCAACGGGCCGAGGGGCAAAATCCGCTGCGGGAGTTGGAGAAAGCCTCTCGAAGGCGGGAAATGCCCGATTTGCGCTTTTGGCGCGAGTTTGCTGGGGCGTTGTTTAATGTTGATTTACCGGAAGACAGGTTGCGGGTCTTTGGCGAGCGTCTGTACTTTATCCCCGATACGATGGCCGATTTTTCACACCTGCGCGTTGTTCATTCTGGCGTGTGGCTGGGAACGTTTAAAAAAGGACGCTTTGAGCCGGCGCATCCACTGGCGCTGTTTTTGAAGCGCGGCGAGGCCAAAAATACGCTTGATTTGCCTGCCGGCAGCCCCCAATTGGCGGCTTACCTGCGCGGCGAGCCGCTTCAGGTTGATGGGCAGCCGGGTTGGCTGGTGGTGACTGTCGATGGCTGGCCGTTGGGGTGGGGGAAACGGGTGCAGGATGTGGTCAAGAACCATTACCCGCGAGGGTGGATGTAATAATCAAGTTCTGAGCGGAGCGATAGCGTAGTCGAAGGATGATTTATGCCAAGCAGCTCTTTGACTGCGGGCGACGCCCTTCGCTCAGGGCTTGTCATACACCCCCAGTGTTTGCGCAATCACAATTTCAGAGCTGAACTCTTTTTCGACAATTTCTCGTCCGCGTAGGCCCATTTCCTGGCGTAGTTGCGGATTTTCGAGCAGGGTTTGGATGGCATCGGCCAGGGCTTGCGGGTCACGCAACGGGACGAGCAGGCCGTTGACGCCATGCCGCACCACTTCGCGGCAGCCAGGCGCATCGGTGGTAACGATGGCACGTCCGCTGGCAGCGGCTTCGAGCAGGCTGCGCGGTACGCCCTCGCGGTAATATGAGGGCAGGCAGACAATGTGACTTTCGGCATAGATCTTGGGCATATCCTGCTGCCAACCCCAGGATTCGATAACCCCTTCGGCAACCCAGTCTTCAAGCTCATCGGAGCTGACGCTAGATGGGTTGTGTGGGTCGGGTTCGCCAATCAGGGCGAGGCGGGCTGCGATGCCGCGCTTTTTGAGCAGGCGGGCTGCCTCGACAAATTCAGGCACGCCCTTCTCTTTGAGCAGGCGGGCTGGCAGGATAATCAGCGGCGGCTGGCTGGGGGTTTCTGTTTGGGAATGAAAGCGGCTTAAATCCACGCCGGAACTGCGGATGAGATGGGCCTGAGCCGGTTGGAGCAGTTTTGCCTGTGTAAATATCTCTAAATCATCAGGGTTTTGAAAGATGACCTGGGTATTTTTCAATACCAGGCGATAGAAAAATCGTGCCAGTGCGCCGAGAAGGTGATTGCCTTCGTTGAAAACATAGCCCAGGCCGGTGATGGCGTTGATGATGTGCGGAACTCCGGCCAGGTGGGCGGCGCTTGAACCATACAGCACGCATTTGATGGTGAAGTGGTGAACAAGATCGGGTTTTTCGCGCCGGTAGAGCGACCAAAGCCGGAAAATGGTGCCGAGTTCGGCCAGCGGGTTCATGCCGCGCCGTGAAAATGGGAAGGCCAGCCAACGAAAGCCGAGTTCGGCTAATTTGGCGGCATAGTCACCGGGCGGCGAGAGAAAAATGACATCGTCGCCGCGCGCGTGCAGGGCTTTGGCTAATTCAAGCCGGAAGTTATAGAGATACCAATCGGTGTTGGCGAACAGGATGATTTTCATTGCTGCCATTCATCCAGCCAGGCCTGGAACATCAAAATATCCCAAAGGTAGTATTGCCAGTTGCGCTTGCCGGAGAGATGCTCGCTCCACTTTTCGCGGATGGGTTCAGGGTGGAAGAATCCCTCGCGGCGCAGGCGGCCTTCCGAGAGCAGGTCTTCGGCCCATTGACGTAACGGGCCGCGCAACCAGCTATCAATTGGAACGCCAAATCCCATTTTGGGGCGTTCAATCAGTTCTTTCGGGACATATTTGTAAAGAACCTGACGCAAAATCCATTTGCCCTGCCCGGCGCGAATTTTCATCTCAAGCGGAAGGCTCCAGGCAAATTCAACAACTTCGTGATCATCTAAGAAGGGTGCACGGGCTTCAAGGCTGGTTCCCATGCTGGCGCGATCCACTTTGACTAGAATGTCATCAGGTAAGTATGTGAGCATGTCGACCGACATCATACGATCGGGGAATGTGGTTGTTTTTGCCCATTTTGAGGGGTCTGTCACTGCTGTGAGCGGTTCGTTGCCGTTGATGACAATTTTTGCAGGATTTTTCCAGTGTGAAACTAGATCGAGGTAAAGGGCTTCACCAAGCGGTGTATGCAGTATTTCTGAGATTTTGTGGATCTTATCCCCTGGATTGGCATAATGGGTGGGCTTGAGCAATTTACTCCATTGTTCGGGAGACAGGATCCTTAACCCTTGAGCCATTGTGCGTCGGCAAGATAGAGGTACCCAGCCAATCCAATTCCACAGGTTTACTCCCCAGAAATAACGGTTGTAGCCACCAAAAAGCTCATCGCCGCCATCGCCTGAAAGGCTGACCGTAACGTGCTGGCGTGCTAATTGTGAGATTAGGAAGGTGGGAATTTGAGATGAGTCGGCGAAGGGTTCATCATAGAGCGTGGGCAAGCGTGGAATGACAGCACGGGCTTCTTCTGATGTAACATATAGTTCTGTGTGTTCTGTGCCAATGTGTTTGGCTACAGCTTGGGCATGTTCGGCTTCATTAAAGCCCGATTCGTGAAACCCGATGGTGAAAGTCCGCACGGGGCGGGTGCTTTGTTTTTGCATGAGGGCAACTATGGTAGACGAATCTATTCCTCCTGAAAGGAAAGCACCCAATGGTACATCTGCAATCATGCGCAGGCCAATTGAGTTGGTTAATAGTTGATCCAGAGCTTCAATCGCTTCAATTTCAGTTCCACTAAATGGCTGGGCTAATCCATTTTCAACTGTCTCTCGAACTGACCAATAGGGTTTCGGTTTAGGTGATGCTGCTTTTTTACCAGGCAAGATAGTCAGGGTGTGTCCTGGCAGGAGTTTGAAAATTCCTTCATAGATGCTCAGTGGGGCGGGGATGTAGTTGTGACGTAAGAACAGGGTAAGAGCATTACGATCTATGTTTTGTTGAAATTTTGGATGTGCCTTAAAAGTTTTCAATTCTGATCCGAAAACAAATGTATCTTTAAGCCATCCGTAATAGAGCGGTTTGATTCCCAGACGGTCTCGGACGAGTGATAATGTGCAAGTCTGTTTATCCCAGAGCGCAAAAGCGAACATCCCATTGAATTTTCGGGTTGCGGCTTCCAGCCCCCATTCGCTAATAGCAGCTAACATGACCTCGGTGTCAGATGTGCCTTTGAACAGATAGCCTAATTTAAGCAGTTCCTGGCGTATCGTTTCATAGTTATAAATTTCCCCGTTGAAAGCGATGATATATCGTTCATTGGCCGATTGCATTGGCTGGTGGCCGGTGGGGGAAAGATCTAGGATTGCCAAGCGGCGAAAACCTAGGGCAATGCCAGATTCTGCATTGCACCAGTGTCCTGAATCATCTGGGCCTCGGTGGATGATGGCATAGGTCATTTGGTGCAGGATGTTATAAATTTCATCCTGCTTTTGTGACGCATTCAGGTTGTAAAATCCAGTGATTCCGCACATGAGGTTAGATGTAAGAAACGTAAATGTTCATGGGTGAATAAAAATTACTATTTTGCCAATTCTGTATATAGATTTTCATAAGCGCTGACCATTTCCTCGATGCTGAATTTTGTTTTGATACGTTCTCGTGCTTGAAATGCGAGTGCCTGTTTTTGGGTGGATGACAGGTTTAGGACTGCTAGGAGTTCGTTTGCCAAAGCTTCTGCATTCCCTACAGGGATGATTTTTCCACTTTTACCGATTATATTTGCAACATCACCTACATTGGTTGCCACGCATGGAACTCCGCATGCCATTGCTTCTGCGATAACATTTGGGAACCCTTCCCCTTTGGATGATAGCGCCAGGCAGTCGAGCGCGTTGTAAACGGCTGGCATGTCGGTTTGCGTGCCGGCCCAGATTATATTTTTCACTCCAATGTTTTGGGCAAATACTTCGAGCGACTTTCGGTAGATTGATGTTCCATCTCCGACGCATATAAATTGGGCTTGCTTAATCTCTTGTTGAACTTTTGCTGCTGCCAATAAAAAGGTTTTGTGGTCTTTCATCGGGTCAAGGCGGCCAACCAGTCCGATCAAGATGGATGAATTTGTAATTTGGAATTCTTTGCGGAATTGCGCTCCTATTTTACGGTCAGGCTTGAAAAAGTTTGTATCTATTCCGTTGGGAATCATCTGCCATGTTTTGGGATGATACCCCAGTTTTTGATGATGCTGTATCCCAGCCTGGGAATTAATTATTATTGTATTCGGCATAGATGAGAGCAAGGCGCAAAATTTTACAACCAGGCCGGAGAGAGGTCTGTATTCTTTAAAATCCATTTCTGCACTACGGATGTTCCAGGCAATGCTGGGAACCCCGGTTAATTTCCCGGCGAGCAGTCCCAATAAATCCGCGTGATAGAGCCAGGTTTGCAATATCTCGGGTTGATAGGTTCGTAATATTTGTACTAGTTTTGCTACTCCGCGGATGGATGGTTTGCCAGGGGGCATGCCTAGCGTTTCAACCTGGATTCCCCTTGCGCGAATTTTTTGTCCAACAGCGCCAATGGGTATCAGGCTAACTACGCGCGATTCAAATTTTTCATGGTTTATACCTTCTAAGAGACGCGCTAGGCTTATTTCTGCTCCACCTGTATCAAGGCTGGTAATCAGGTGAAGAATGCGAATAGGACAAGACATGGAATCAATGCTCGTTCATAACTTTTATAAATACTTCTTGGGTGTTGGCAACCATCTTATTTAGAGAGAATTTCTCTATGATCCTTCTTCTTGCCTTGAGCCCCAATTCTTTGCGCGTTTCGTGGCTGGATTGTACCAATTTGATGATGGCTTCCGCCAACAATGACAGATTTTGGGGCGGTACGCTTTTCCCTGTTTGACCGATAATTAAGGATGAATCCCCCACATCTGTAACGATACAGGGAGTGCCGCTGGCCATAGCCTCTCCGATAACGTTGGAGAATCCTTCTCCATAAGAAGAAGAAGAGACGAAAATATCAAGGGCATTGTAAAAGTCTTGTATGTCTTGCTGTTCTTCTACCCATTGCAAGTTTGTTTCCAAGTCAAGCTCATGTGCCAAGGATTGTATTTGACTAAAGTAGGGTTCGCTTGTTCTGCCAATACAAACAAATTTTGTACTTGCATGGATTTTAGAAACAATTGCTGCTGCCCGGAGAAAAGTTTGATGGTCTTTCATCGGGTCAAGCCTACCAATTGTCCCAATCAGTATATCGTTTGTTTGAACTCCCAACATCTTTCTGGTTTTTTCCCGTAACATAGAATCGGGTTTAAATTTCTGTGTATCAATACCATTATGAATGATCGTCATCTTATGGGAAGGAAAACCTTGCTTCTTGTGATATTCCAACCCAACATTTGAATTGACAATTATTTTGTCAGAAAACCAAGCTGATAAGGCCACCAGCTGATAGACTAGCCTGACTGTCCAGTCATAGCGTGAGAAATCCATGTTGGATGCACGCACACCAAAAATCACTTTTGCGCCATTAAGCCTCCCTATGATCCATGCCAGGATATTGCCCACATCGAGGTATCCATGCAGGATATGTGGGCGAAAAATGCGCACTTCAGTATTTAGTCGTTGGAGAAAGCCGAAAACATCCCAACGGCCTTTTTTGCCCAATCCGATAAGCTTGATGCCCTTGATGTTCTTTATTTCTGCGCTTAATACCCCTTGCTCATAGAATGTGGCCACTGCAATTTCGAATTGCTGATAATCGATTTGTTTCACTAGTTCAACGAGCTGCCTTTCTGCGCCGGCTCTTTCTAGTGAGCGAATAAGAAACATAATCCTAATCATTGGTATCTCGAGCGTATTTGGTTTGTGTCGGAGTGGGAGCAATGTTATTAAGTTTTCTTCTTTCTATATCTTTTACATTCATTTTTGATGTTTCTTCCTCGCTTTGATAATTTCTATTTGTTGCCTTAGCCTCGTTCCCATGCATGCATCAAACATTAAGAGCCATGCGCCAGGAGAGTGAAAGGGATATGCAAGAAGGCTTTTTCCTAACGAGAGAACTGTTTTGCTCCAGTTCTGCTCTTGAGCATAATATCGTGCAACTTCTATCCAGCGGCGTGAGATTATTTTGCGACCATACATTCCTAAACTTTTTATTGCATTGTTATGTTTTGATAAGATGCGGATAACGGAAAATTCTATAGCTTTGGCAGAGCGATGATGCGAATAATGTATTAAGGCAAGCGGCTCGTTTACGCTAACAAATCGATACTGCTCGCTATATGCTAATAGCCAATCCCAATCTTCATAACGAGGCAGAGATTCGTCTAAATAGCCAATTGTACCCAATATTTCACGTTCAAAAACAAGTGTTGAGCCGGGGCTTAGGTCGCAACCCAGAAATAATAACCTTCTGTCAGGTATACGAGGGGTATAGGTTCGCATCTGATCCTGTTCTTCTATAAGATAATCGCTAATACAGGCTTTTTGGGTTTGATCGCTTATCTCTAATGCGCTAATTTGTTTTGATAATTTTTCGGGGTGCCATTCATCATCCGAATCAAGCCATGCAATATACTTCCCTTGCGCATTCCGCATACCGGTATTACGTGCAGCAGCTGCCCCCAAGTTGGATTTGTGCATTATTAATTTTACGCGTTTGTCTTGGATCTCTGTGATAATTTGCCGGGTGTGGTCTTTGGATCCATCGTCGACAACGATAATTTCAAAATCGGAAAAAGTTTGTCGCAATACACTCTGGATGCTATTTATAATCGTTTCTTCACGATTATAAGCAGGGATAATTACGCTAACGGTTGGAACCATTTTTGCAGTTTCTCCTTGCTGCGCAACCATATTTGCGTGGTTAGAACTGAATACCATTCATGATTAAACCGAGTTCCCAATTCTATTATAGTTGTTGCTTTGGCGAATTCAATTTGGCGTACAAAGCGTAAGAATAATTCTACAGCGGTCAAATCATGCCATTCGCGTAATAGCGCTTTATAGCTAGAGTTTGCGAAATCTTGCTTCAAGTAATATTCAGCCAATATTAGATTCTCTAGTAGTACTTTTGTTTGACTTTGGCTATTATGTGTAATTGTTAAAGATTGGGCATGTTGGCGGTAGTGGTAAACAACTCGTTCAAAAAAAGAAAATTTTATGTCTTGCATGTTCAGACGAATTAAAAAATCACGGTCGGCAGCAATTGGATAATTCAAATCAAATAAGCCAACCTGATCAAAAACTTTTTTGCGAAAAAACCAAGCATTAATTATTGGTGCACCTTGAATAATGATTTTGGTAATGTTTTGGGACGAAATTGTTGGATAGAATTCCTCACGACTCCCTTGTTTCATTTCACTTAATACAGTTGCTTTGCCTATAACTACATCGGTGTCTGGGTTGGATTGAAACAGAGCTACGACAGGTTTAAATATATCAGATTCGTAAAAATCGTCGCTGTTGAGCAAGCCGATAATTTCGCCGTGGGCCTGTTGCAGGCCTTTGTTTACGGCATCATATAAGCCTTTATCTGGGCCACTGATGACTTTGAGATACGGATAACTTGCGATTAATTCTAAGGTTCCATCGGTAGAGCCGCCATCGACAATAATGTGCTCTATTTTTTTGTAATCTTGCGCTAATACGCTTTCGATGGCATCGCGAATAAAATTAGCCCGGTTAAGGCAGGGTGTGATGATAGTGATTTTGGCAGATGTCATTTGTTATTTTGCCTGAGTTTTCCTAACTGATAAACACCCAGTGACATAATACTCATAAAGTTATACCACGCGTAAAAAAGGCTAAGGAAGATTCCGGTTAGGCCGCCCTGCCAACCCTGTTTACTGATTAAACTGATATAAAGTGCTTTCAGTGATTCCAAGCATAGATAGGTTAGGCTAAATCGCTTGCCATCTTTGTAACGCGCTTCCCCTTCCATTTTTATGTATCGCCAATGTTTTTCCCAGAGTTGTTGACAGGAATCGATCCAGTAGTGTTGCACCGCATTTTCTGGGCGAGGCGGAATTATAAACTCTTGATAACCGGGGTTACAACTTAATATTTGATGAACAGAAGGGTTCACATCAACCCGTTTTCTGTGGATAATGCGTGGGAATAAGCGTAAACCGCCCCACACAGTAGTACCGAGCTTTCTGCCTAGAAAGTAATATTGGTAAGGAATTTGAATAATTCCCGTCTTATCGTCAACTTCTAATAGAATCAAATCATTGACTAATTCTTGCGGTAATATCTCGTCCGGATCAACGCGAATTAGCCAATCATTTTTGAAAATTGAAATGACACTGGGGATTACCATTTCGCCGATGGGAACCCACGCATGATGAATAACCTTGACTCCCATTTCTTGGGCAATTTCTACAGATCGGTCTGTGGAACCAATATCGGCAACAATGATGTCTGGAAACTTTTTTAACGATTGTAAGCAATCTTTCAATCGTTTTTCTTCGTTATATGTAACAACCAGCACGGATATTTTCATTTTGTGAAAAGTTTAACCAAACTTTGTATGAGCTGTCCGGTCCGAACAACTTTTAAATTTTGGTACAGCCCATATATGAAGATTTTCCAATTTCTTAACTCATTACGAACGAAAAATATATCTTGATGGTTATCTATCCATGGAAAATATCCCCATGTTCGCATGTGCTGGGTTAATTCTCGGTGTTCTTCTTGGGATGAGTATTCCACTACCAGCAGTGCAGGCTGATACTTTTGCAAGTTAAAGCCGCGCAAAACAGCCATTTCTTGTCCTTCTACATCGATGGAGACGAAAGTGACGAACTCAATATTGTGCTCATTCAGAATGCTGTTGATTGTTCGAGCAGGCACGGTTTCTTTTGTCCAGATATAATCTGGCCATCTTTGTATCGTTTCATCACTGGATGAAGAAACATCTGATCCCCATTCCTTTTCCGAAGGAATTGTAGCTACGTTAAGAACCAATTCTCCATCGAAATCGGTGGCTGCAGCACGCACGGTGATAATATTTGTGTTTCTATAGAGTGTTTCCAACTTTTTGTAGTTTTTTGTGACTGGTTCGATACAGATGCCATTCCAGTGATTATCAAAAAATAAACGCGTATTGCTAAATCCTATCCCATCAAATGCACCCACATCGAGAAAAAAAGTTTTTTTGGTGGGATAGATTTGGAAAAAGGTTTGTGCAATCAGGTCTTGTGAAAGTTGAGAGTAGCATTTTTTCATTGTTTTTCGATGTAATATTTAGTATGAAGCCTTTTTAGGAATGCATATAAGCGTTGATTTTTTGACGCAACGATGCTTTTGAGATCTGATAGAAATTTTTGAAAAAAGGATTTATATGGATGGGCTTTTATCTGTTTGTTTAGCCAGTTTCCATATTGATTTAATGTTTTTTTTTCAGCTCTGTTGGCTTTTTCAACCCAATTATATACAACGTCTAATTCTTCTTTCCAGAACGCAATTGGAAAATAAGATGTCTTTTGATTTTGGTGGGTTCGAAAATATACCAATGGCTTATCTACCAGTATCGGGCGAAAACCTTTGTAAGCTAATCGCCCATAAAGTTCATGATCCATTACATATTGAAGAGACTCGTTTAGCCCTCCTGCCTGAATAACTGCATTTCGTAACCAAAATGATGAAGGTTGAGGAAGTGCGATACCGGATTGTTTTGTGCAAACAAAATCGATCCAGCCTTGGGGTTGATATTTTGGATTGCGTCCTGGTGCTGTATAAAGGTGGGGTTTGAATTGCGATATTTCATTTAGTCGGGCATCCGTTAAGACGGTTGTGCCAACAATCCAGGATAATGGTTCAGATGAGTTAGAAAGAATTGCAGCAATTGTTAATAGGGTGTTTTCAAGATATAAGTCATCTGTGTTAAGCCAAGCTACCCAATCGCCGCTGGCTTTTTGAATGCCTTTATTAATTGCGTGAGCCTGGCCTCGATCTGGGATACTTTCCCAGTAGGTAATCCAGGGTTCGTATTTTTTGATAGTTTCGAGTGTGTTATCTGTGCTGCCGCCATCAATAATAATATATTCTAAATTGGGGTAATCCTGCAGGAGAACCGAGCGAATTGTTTCTTCTATAAAATGACCTTGATTGAAGGATGGCGTTATGATACTGATTTTAGGAAAGAAAACGGTCGGCGGATTTGCCGTTGATGGGTTCTCGCAGCGAAACCATGGCCAGCCTGACCTATCAATCGGGCTCGGAAATTTGGGGTCGGTGGAATTTACTTTCAAGCGCTGCATAAAGTTATTGGACTAGAGCGTGTTATGAACTTTTGAATTTGGTAAACTCTGGGAATGGAGAGAAAAGCCTATCCCAGTGATGTAACAGATGAAGAATGGGCCTTTGTCGCGCCCTATTTAACGTTGATGAGAGAAGATGCTCCCCAAAGAGACCATGATTTGCGGGAAGTCTTCAACGGGGTGCGGTATGTTGTCCGCACCGGATGTCCGTGGCGTTCCTTGCCACACGATTTGCCACCCTGGGAAGCAGTCTACCAACAATCACAGCGTTGGATTGCAGCCAAGGTATTCGAATCCATCGTTCACGATTTGCGAGCCATCCTTCGACTGGCGAAGGGCAAGCAAGAGCAACCGACCGCAGCGATTTTTGATGGTCGCACAATGCAGTCCACGCCCGAAAGCGGAGAACGTGCCGGCTACGATGGGCACAAAAAGCGAAAAGGCAGCAAAATCCATCTGGCAGTGGACACGTTAGGATATCTTCTGGCTTTGCATGTTACACCGGCCAATGAACAAGAGCGCGCCCAAGTCCAGATATTGGCCGAAAAGGTTCAGGAAGTGACCGGGAATTCAGTTGAAATCGCCTATGTTGATCAAGGCTATACCGGCGAAAATGCTGAACAAGCTGCAAAGCAGGCTGGTATTGAGTTGATGGTGGTCAAGCTACCGGAAGCAAAGAAAGGTTTTGTTCTCCTACCGAGACGATGGGTTGTTGAACGTAGTTTTGCTTGGGCAGCTCACTTTCGTAGGTTGGCGCGAGACTTCGAACGAACACCCGAAACCCTGGCTGGATTGCACTTTTTGGCTTTCTTGATGCTCATGCTACCCAAGTTTGTGGCAACCATCGCTCATCTCTTGTAAAAGTTCATAACACCTTCTAGGGTTTACGAATGAAAATGCACAGCATGACATTGCGCATTCCAAACCTGGGAAAAAACACAGATTTATTCCAACTCCGGGAGAAATTTTAGATATTTATAAAGCACTGTTACGATTCAAGACCTGGCTGTAAACTTCAAGATATTGTTTGGCGACAACATTGCTATCGAATAGTTTCACAGCCCTCTCCCTTGCCTGGGTACCCAGCGAGTTATCTTCCCGTTTTTCCAGTACCCATTTGATTCCCTTGGCCAGATCGGCTGTATCGTAGGGCTGAGCCAGGTAGCCTGTAGTGAGATGTTCGACAATATCAGGCAAGCCACCGATGTTAAAAGCTACAATGGGCGTGCCGCAGGCATGGGCTTCGAGGCCGGTGTTGGGGAGATTTTCCAGCCGGGACGGAATGACCATCAAGTCAACGGCGCTGTATAGTAACCGCAGTGATAAGTCGTCGTGCAGATGACCGGTGTAATGAATAGGAAATCCCAGGTCGGGAGGCGATTGCGGCGCAAGTTGGCCGAATATAACGATTTCAAGTCCACTAATTTCTCCGCGAAGATTTTGTAGGGTGGCTTTTAAGAGATCAAATCCTTTGTTGGGGTCGCCGCTGCCGCCGACTGCTCCAAATAGAAGTATTGGGGCCTCTTTGGGAAGTTTCAACAGGTTTCGTGCCAGGCTCCTTTCTGTAGGATTCCATTTGTCAACATCTATGGCATTTGGAATAACAGCAACTGGCCAATTTTGCATCAGGGCGCTTTCTTGTACGCAGTTTGCGAGCCACTGACTTGGCGTAATAATTTGGATGGGCGATTTCCATTTTTTTTTCTTACGCTCCCAAGTC
This sequence comes from Chloroflexota bacterium, assembly GCA_023459215.1. Taxonomy (GTDB): domain Bacteria; phylum Chloroflexota; class Anaerolineae; order Anaerolineales; family Villigracilaceae; genus UBA8950. The sequence continues at coordinate 15,615 of JAEWVF010000079.1, read as the reverse complement.
CATCGATTTAGGTCAAACCCCTTTTCGTATTCTGGCCGATTGTTTTTGTAATAGCCATCTTTCCAGCGGTGCTCATAGGTGATGTGTTCTGCGCCACAAAATGCCCACATATCATGCAGGGTCCACACGGTCGGTTGGGAAATTTGTCCGATGTCTTCTATCGAGAGCATTCCACTGTTGAACCAGTGTAAATGGATCAGGTCGGCTTGGCTTTCATGTATTTGCTTTGGTTCGACAGATGAGAAAATATCTGGTGAGTGTTGGGCTGGATTCTGCGTGTGAAATTGTGCAACACGCCTGAGGCTTTGTCTATTTTTCAACCGTTGGATGATGTTATATCTTTTTTCCTGTAATATTTCAACTGTCCAATCAGACTCAACAGCTTGTTTCACCATCATACGAGATTCGGTACCAGCCTGAATCAAGGCCTTGTGAAGGCGATAACTGGCTCGCCCGGCACCACCGATAGTGTCAAAATAGTTAATATGCAAGATTTTCATGTTTGAATTTTTTGTTATCTCAAGCCCTATGCACGAAACGGCTTGAGCAGACATTTTAGTTTATATTTAATATCCCGGAATGGATACTTAATGATAAGTCTAAACAGGTAATAATATTTATAAATTAATTTTCTGTTCAGCGTTTCATAATACATTCTTTCCTGAAAATAGGCATACTTTCTTAGTTCAAACTCATCTCTTGAAAAGTTTTTTGCTGAGGCTGGATTCTTTAATCTACGGCGGTAAGCGTCTTCAATTGCGCGAAAATGTGAAGCAACCGCATTTGCTGTATTTTCGTTAACCGATATGCTCTGGGGTGTAACGCGGTATTTGTACAACCGCTTATCGATAAAAACAGGCCTGCCGACTTCCTCAAGCCGGTAGTATAAGTCTTGATCAACTGCGCTTTTTAGATTAGGGTTGATGCCTTCTGTTTCATTATATTTTTCATGTTTGAATGTGGCAAAATGTGTGACAGCATACTTGCCGTAGGTTAAGTAAGAATAACCGTCCGGAATTTTTTGCCCATAACTATCATCTGATTTAATATTTAAATCCAAATCGGTCAGGTAGAATTTTGAACTAACCAAGGAACAATCGGGGTATTCCTGGTGTGCCGCTACCATGACTGCTAAAGCATCGGGCATTATTGCATCGTCTGGGTCCACAAATCCGCAAATTTCACCCCTTGCAAGTTCAACGCATTTTCGTTTTGTAAAACCACAACCTTCGTTTTTTTCATTGTGGAATATTCTCATTTGTGTGTGATCACTGTATTTTTTATAGATTGTTTCGCTGTCATCCGTTGATCCGTCATCTACGATCACAATTTCCCAACTCGGGTAAGTTTGAGAAAATATACTTTGCAGGCAGTCTTCGAGATATTTTCCGTTGTTGTAATTTGCGACAAGAACAGAGAAAAGGGGAGAATATGGAAGATTACTCATTTTGATTTTTTTGTTATTCTTTGCATGATTAAATTCTTGTTTTAGATGGGTGGTATATTGGCATCGTTTGGTCTTGATAAAAACCTAAACCAAATTGCGATGTAATATTGAGTATATTGTTAATTTGTGTTTTGCTTAGTTAAAGAGGGGTGGACATGATTCTACCTCGCGATCCGATTTTCGGAGTATGATCGGAATGTAAACGGAACGCGATGGGCTAAAAACGGAACCTGACGTTTATCGTGTTCCGCTGAAACGGAACAAGGGCGGAACACGATAAAGCTATTTCTCTCGAAATCGGAACGCGAAGACTACCGTGTTCCGATTTTTCTTTGCCGCGCTACAATGAAAAAGACCACACCCTGGCCGAAAGGAGAAACCATGTCTACACTTCATGTTCCATCCTGGCCCAAGCCAGCCATCCGTGGCTGGCTTTCGCGTCTTTTTGTACATTCCACTGCGCGTCAATGTGGCTCACTGGCTCACCTGGCCGCGCTCAAGCCAGAAGAACTGCCAGATTTCGTTCAAGCTTCACCGATTGCACTGAAATACTTGCGGTTGCTGGGCAGTCTGGATTGGGATCACCTGCCGGAACGACCAGATCAGCGCTTCTCGCCAGATATTCAAGCCTTGCCTTATGCGCCTTTCATCGCCGCCTGCTTGGTCAAAATTGACCAACACCTGCCCTACATGGCTGATTTGCGCGATTTTCTGGTGGAAAACCCGGCTCTGGTATGGCTTTTGGGCTTTCCACTCAAACCATCCAGCCAATATTCTTGCGGGTTTGATGCAGACGCCAGTCTGCCCACACATCGTCACTTCAATCGATTGCTGCGCACTCTGCCCAATTATCCACTGCAATTCTTGCTCTCCAGTTCTGTGGAACGGGTTTGCCAAGAATTCGCTGATGCTCTGGCTGTAGATTGCCGTTTCGGAGATTGCATCTCACTCGATACCAAACATATCATCGCATGGGTCAAGGAAAACAACCCGAAGGTTTACATCGAAGGCAAACGCTACGACAAATCTACGCAACCTGCGGGTGATCCAGGTTGCCGCCTGGGGTGCAAAAGCAAAACCAACCAGCACAAAAAACACAATGCCGTAGAGAGTATTCCCATGCCAACGCCGCTTAAAAACCCGGTTCCGGCTGCCGGTCTGGAAATTGGTGAGTATTACTGGGGCTATGGCTCAGGCGTTGTTGCCACAAAAGTCGCCGATTGGGGTGAGTTTGTTTTAGCCGAGCTGACCCAGCCGTTTGACCAACCCGATGTCAGTTATTTCAACCCGCTTCTCTTGCAGGTGGAGAAGCGTTTGGGTTTCAAACCGCGTTTTGGTGCTCTTGATGCTGCCTTCGATGCGTTCTACGTTTATGAATACTTCAACATCTCGGGCGGATTTGCCGCCGTTCCTTTTGTTGAGCGTGGGCAAAAAGGCAAACGCCAATTCGATGACAAGGGCGCTCCGTTTTGCCAGGCTGAACGCCCAATGACGCTCAAGTACACCTTCCAATGCAAGACAACCCTGATCCAGCATGAGCGCGGACGCTATGTCTGCTCATTACTGCACCCAACTGCAAACGGTGAGATTTGCCCGATCCAGCACAAAAACTGGAAAAAAGGCGGCTGTATCTCAACCATCGCCACTAGCCCCGGTGCCAGGCTGCGCTATCAGCTTGACCGCGACAGTGAGGCTTACAAACAAGTTTTTCGCCAACGTACTGCCACTGAGCGTATCAATAGCCAGGCCGTTGATTTTGGCATCGAACGACCCAAACTGCGCAACCGTGCTTCCATCACCAACCAAAACACCCTGACCTACATCCTGATTAATTTGCACGCCCTCCAGCGGATCCGCCAGCGCCTTGCCGAGCGTGGACAGGCTGTCACCGCCTGAAAGAGCGTGCAAACTCATTCTATCCCTTTTTGAACTCGGCTGGGGTGTGGTTCTCAGCCTGCAAACGAGCTGATTCAGGCTCGTTTTTGCATTTTTATGGCGCAAATTTGTCGGGTTCCGATTTCCAAGCACCGTGTTCCGCTTATTTTGACGCTTTCACTGCCAAACGGAACACGGGTTCCGCCTGTTCGGAACCTGACCGGAACATCAGCGGAACACGCTTTATCGTGTCCACCCCTCGTTGAAGTTGCCAACTGTTTAATTTGCTAACACCAGTTTCGTGCACTGTACTGGATGGTTTTTGGAGTTGGGCCAGTGCTTTTTCTATACTAATCGGTGTTTTCCATTTTTTTGCTATTTCTATCAAAGTTTCTGTGGGGTTGGCCACCAACTCCTCGTATGTGACGATTTGCCATTGGTGAGGCTTGGGCTGCATAAATGGCACGATTTGATCCAATACCCAAGAAACAGCGAGGTAACTTTCTACAGATTGGGTTTCCTCTATTATTTTGATCCATTCTTTTCTATGTGCGATAAAGGACGGCACGATTGGCTTTTTTGTATATTTCCAATCATCTGATCTGAGTTGTGATGCAATGACTGCGCAAGGATGCCTGATAAGTAAGAGGGATGGAGGCAATTCAAAATTCTTGCATACCCAAGGTAATAGCCTGTTTAGCCTGACAAATTTAATAATAACTTTATTAGCTATCAGTGCTCTTGGAATCGTTATCTCCCTTGTTGTCCAGTGGTTAACAATTTGTCATCGAAAGACCTTTGTAAGAAAATTCTTTCCTTCAGGCCAGTCTTCGCCGATTGCTTTATGGGTTCGCCATTCAAACCCCGCCATTGCCGCTTCTGGAACGTATCGAATTTGAAGTGGTTCAAAGAAGGAACATGAGCGAGGTATGCCTGCCAATAGTAATTCGCTTAGCCAGGTGCTGCCGGATCTAGGGGATGAAGTGATTATGAAGGTTTTTTCAGGCGAAAATCTTCCTCTCAGCAATCTCTTAAGGGCTAAGATTTTGATTTGTTGGCTGGGTTCTTGACTTACTTGTTTTATTTTCCCTTTGCTACCGTACATTTGAAATGAAGGGTCAGTCATAAGGTACACTTTTGCGGCGACCAAACCAAAAAAGTAGAGCCAAATGACTGACCGCTACAAAGTATACACAAAAGTTTTGAAAGTGCTGAAAGAAATGTTGAGCTTGTCTCATCCGGGTCACGTTTTGACCCTGGCCATGTTGATTGCCGGGATCGTGATCAGCCGAAAAGCGCAATTATCAGCCGTGAGTGCCGAGACAGCGACTAAAGCCAAGGACAAAAGCACTGAAATGCGTTTGAGGCGCTGGGTCAAACACAAAAGCATAGATACTGATGTGGTGTACATGCCCTTTGCCAAACAGATTTTGGAAGCTCTCTCGGCACAGCCCTTGGTTTTGGCGATGGATGGCAGTCAGATTGGGCGCGGGTGTATGGTTTTGATGGTCAGCGTGCTGTATCAAAAGCGTGCCTTGCCGTTATGTTGGCTCGTTTACAAAGGTAAGAAAGGTCACACGACTGCCCAACGCCATATTGAAGCTCTTGCCAAAGCGTTACCGTTAATCCCATCAGATGCACAGATTGTTTTGTTAGGTGATGCGGAGTACAACACCACTGAAATGCTGCTATGGGTCAAGCAACAACCGCGCTGGCGGACATCGCCGCAAATCTATGTCCAAGAAGGCTCACAAAGCCAGCCGATTGGCGATTATCCATTGGCAAAAGGACAAGTTTTTCAACGCCATCAGGTTGGTTTTACCCAGCAAGCTGCGCTGCGTTTGAACTTGGTTGGCTGGTGGAGCAGTCGTTATGACGGACCGCTCTATTTGGTTACCAGCCTGGATAATGGCTATCAGTCTTGCCGATATTATCGCCGCCGCTTCCAGATTGAAACCTTTTTCTCTGACCAGAAAAGCCGCGGTTTTCACCTGCACAAGAGCCATTTAGCTGACCCGAACCGCCTGAGCCGTTTGCTCCTGGCTGCTTGCATGGCCTATCTTTGGATGGTTTGTCAGGGCCTACTGGTGATCGCTGAAAAGAAAGTCGGCTTGATTGACCGCACAGATCGCGTTGATAAAAGCCTTTTCAGGCTCGGTTTGGATTGGGTTCACTACTCAATCAAATCCAATCTCGATTTCACACCGATTTTTCGCTTTCAATCAGGCTTCTTGATCCCAAATGTACGGTAACAAAATTTTCCCTAAGAATTTTTCCATATTGGGCGAGAGATGTGGCTATGAAAATTTTCTCATAATATTCAGCAAGATTGCTTGAAAAAAATATTTTCAGCAATGGGGAATTCTGTTTTTGAAGTATTCTGGTATTCAGTCTGTAACATCAATTTAATGTTAGGGTAATGCTTCAATATATTTCTAAAATGTAAATCATTACTGCCGTTTTTGTTATGATTTTCCCAAAGGCTATTTTCTTGAGTGGTGCTAATTGTTTCAAGAAAACAAAAATTATCAGTCATGATTTTTATTCTTGTCTTATTTATGACTGCCATTGCCCAGAACCAGATATCATCACCAGTAGGAGATAAATTCATAAATAGATCATTATTAAGAACATCGGAATGCAACGAGCCAGGCGGATATAGAACGCCACCCGCGCCGAGTATCATGTTTAGGTAAGATGCCTTAATACCATACGAAGAAATAACCCAGTTGTTATAGGGAATAATTGTGTGTTCTTTGTCAAAGAGAATTTTACGACCTCTTTGGCAGTGAATACTTTTTTTATCTGATGTATAAGATGTATATAAACGTTCAAGCAAAGTGGGTGGATAGTATATGTCATCATCCACAGTGATAATAATATCTTTGGGATATTTTTTTAAAGTCGGTATGAGTTTTTTGTACGATTTTATGTCTTCGCACCAGTCAATAGTTAGTCCATATTTTTGAAGTTGAAGAAGGTTATCTGGTAAGTCTTGCTCTTTGGCTGGAAACTGACTTTCGGCAAGCCAAAGAACAACCTTATCAGGCTTACAAGTTTGTCTTAATAACGTGTGAATTGCCAGATGAGAGGTTTTTATTCTTTCGGGGAATGATGTGAGGGAAACAATGACGCTTGGATGTTTCTTTTCGATAGTGTTAATTCCTACCGAATGAGGTATTTTGTAAAACGAAGGATGTTTTTCCTGTTGTGTTTGTATCTTATTTTGTTTTATCAAATTTGAGTACTTGGTTTTCAAATTATTCAGAATGGCAGGGTTTCTGATAATAAGTTTTGCTATTTGAATACCGCTTGTCTTTATGCTTGGTGTGGCTAGTTTAATAAACTCTTTGAATGTTAGTGGAGCATTATACTTTAGGCATTTAAAGAGAACATATAATATTCCATAGTAATTTTCATAATATTTATTGGCATATACAATCCAATAATGTTCCCAGATATTATGATAGGCTATTTGTTTATTGAAATACTTTTTTGCGAAAAGCCTAATTAATTCCAATTTCCATTTTTCTACTGTCTGAGCCCACTGTATTTTTCCTGTACTTTCTACAACGCCTTGTAGGCCTCTGTTATAAACCGATGAAACTTTTTTTCGATACTTAAATTTTCCTTTGCTCGCAAGATAACACCAAAGAATAGTATCATTTGCTTGTTTTGCATCTTTCAAGAAATCAGGAATGATTGTACTGCGAAACATAACCGAGGCAGTTGGAAATCTTCTTTTAACTACCATTTCTTCGATGGTTAAGTCTCTTTCCGGTTCATCGCTAAAAAGATAAATTTGATTAGTTATGCTGTTGTTTACTACTCCATTCTCTGCGATTGCAATATAACCTGGATTTTTTTCCAAAAACTCTACTTGTTCTTGTAATTTCAGAGGGTCGGTCCAGTAATCGTCACCTTCGCATAATGCAATATATTTACCCCTTGCTCGAGGAAACTGGTATGTTGTTGAAATTTGTTTACCTTGGCTATACTGGTTTTGCTTTTGGTAAATGGCAAAAATTAATTGAGGAAATTTTTTTTCATATTCGCGGATAATTTGAGTAGTTGTATCAGTAGAAGCATCATCATAGATTAGTATCTCAACCGGGAATGTGGTTTGTTGCATTAGAAAACCTTCAAGAGCATCTTGAATAAAGCTTTCCTGATTATAAGTGATACAGGAAACACTAACTAAGGGTGCAATATTCTTAGCCCACGTATGCTTAGCTATGGGAGCGGAAGTAATAAAAACATTTTTTTTCTCGGTTTCTTCTCTTTTTGTCGAATTATCTGGAAGGAGGTATAAGGTCATAATTTTTTGAGAAAGTCGTTGATTGAGAGATTGTCAATCTTTAAGTTTTTTAATGTTCGCCCCCGTATTTTAAAATCGATTTTCAATAATGCTTGGGAAATATGCAATACAGATTCCATTAGCGGGGTCTGCATCCCAGTTAAGCGGCCCAGTTCAATTAATGGAAGAATGCCAGTGGGAATGTCTTCGAGAAGCAAACGGCTATGCAAGGATTGAGGTGCAAGAATCTTATAATAAGCTGGATTGTTTTTGATTTTTTCATATAATGTGTTGCCCTGAATATTTTTATATGCAAATGACACCCATTCTGTTATAGGTTTCAGTTTGAGATCAAAAGCTTTGCCTATTAACAGACGTTCCTCGTCTAATTGTTCGATAAACTCTGCAATAGCAGGTGTGATATCGTTGTAAAAGTAAAAATTTTGTCCTCTTTCGATAGCAGCCGCATTAAACAGAATGATCGCAGGATGCAAAATAGCACCTATATTTTCGAGGCTAGTTTCGAGGATGTTCTTTGCGCCAACAAAACAGGGATAGATGCTATTAATAGTGTGGAGAACATGCTCTGTTTCGCTATGTGGATATGCTGCTAATAGGACCTTGTCCTTGATGCCAATCACCCTGACTTGTCCAGGTAGTTCTGTGCGACAGGCATAAATCAAACTTTGCGCTTCGGCTATATAGAGTCGTTTCTCCGTTAATTTTCGAATAATCGTGGCAAACTCGAATGCGCCCAGCGTCCTGCCAGGGTTCAAGATGATAACCTGCTCATCAGTCACCAGGCCAGCCATTTTTTCAGCAAGTTCACTGTGGGCGTCCGCTGTCGTTGTGATCATAACTAGCTCTGTTCCAATAATTGCTTCGGCGAGATCAGTCGTTACATTCTGCAGATAGCCGATTCCCCGGATTGCATCATTAAGCAGGATGCTCTTTTGGGCAAGCACAGGGGCTACTCTGCCTTCAGTCCGATTGTACAAACTGACCTGGTGCCCCAGCATAGCAAAGTGTCCTGCCATGGCCTGACCGCCGTTGCCTGCGCCAATAATGGATATATTCATAATCTGAGAATTATGGAAAAAGATTACAAATCATTGTATGTAATCAAGGTAAAATCAGGGATTAGTTGCTCGATCATTCTTTTCTCAACTAAAGCGTTTTCCTCCGCGAAATAATCAAGATAATTACTTCCAGGGTGCACAACAACTTCAAACACGCCTCTCCGTGGACTTTTACTCCCGGTTGATAAATATTTACACAAAGAAAGATAGGAGAAAACATGGTCGGTTGTTTTGGTAGGAGGATTCATAACTTTAAGAAGATTATTCCACACCAAGTTTGAAAGCTCACGACGTAATGGTGGTGTTTTTTTTGGCAGTGATTTATTAAACAGACCATAAAATGCAACCGGCTTCACATCTTTTATGCGAACCTTGTTTATTTTGAACTTTTCCTGTAATTTTTTTAGTGCGGATAATAGTTCATACCGGTAATGAACATGATTATGTCCGTCTATGTGTGAAACAAAAACTTTATTATCAAAGATTTTCTCGAGCTGGAGTTTCCATTCTTCATAAATTGCGTTTACTAATTGCTGGTCGAAGGCAATTTTTGTTTTAGACGTGTATTTGGCAGAGCCAGTAAAATTGTAATTTTCATCCGTGATTCCTTTTTCCAAGAAAATATCCGGTCGAGAAAGGCTCTTAAATTGGGATAAATTCAGGTGCGCGCCTGTCGATATATGAGTATATTCAAACGCGAATTGTTTCGCGCCTTCAAAATCGTTCCCATTGGCCAATATGCTTGCTGATGAAATCAACCCATTTCTCGCATACTTTGCAATTGCTTGGTTTATCTGCGGATTTTCACCCAAGTCATCGGCATTAATAATTATCAAAAGTTTATTTTTATTAGTCCGTGTGTTCATAATACAATGAGCAATATTCCATAACCTGAGTGATTAAATTAAGTTAGCATCGAAGTTTGGAAGCAACATATCCTCACCCTGGTCATCTAAGATGGATACGAGGCTTTGAATATAAGTAATATCTTGTTTAAGCTGTGTTTTGCCATCGCAAACCAACAATATACGCATAACAACATGGTCTGATGTACCGCTTTGGCTTACAACATCTCCTTCGATATGCGACATATGATAACCGATAACAGAATTAACTTTATGAACATCAGACATTCCCATAATTTTTCCAATTTTTCCTTCACGAACCAAAAAATATAACATGGCTGCCGACTTCTCAGCAAATTTGTTATCGACAAGGCGAACTTCATCACAATTTCCCATTTTTCCGGTCAAAGCGAAATTAGTTAACAATTCGGAAATATTGACCCCGGAAATCGCGGCAACAATTCGCCAGTCCTGTGCGCCTCCCATGCGAAAAGATGGGTCAAAAAAACGAAATTTGTCTCCATCCACAAAACCATCAAATGACAGCGGGCCATTTTGTATGCCAATATTCTTAATCATGTTGCGAACTTTTTTATCGGTTGTCTTTTTATACATCTGATAATATTTTGACGGGAAGATTTGCGTACCGATGTAAGCGCGCTTACCATCCTTTGTATAACATGTGTACAAGTCTGCCATAGAAGTTAAGTATATTTCACTGTCACAAACGAAGTATTTTATGACCACCTCCTGGCCGTTTACAAATTCCTCTACGATAACCTCGCCTCTTTTCGAATGTGATAATGCCTTATTAACCGCATTAGGAACATCAGAATCACGCGAGCAGATGGTCAAACCTTTTGAAGCGCGATTGTCAGCAGGTTTTACCACGATTGGAAACCGGAGCGAAGCGGTTTCTACTTTTGTGGACTTGGGATTTAAGTGATACCCCGGTATTACAGCAATACCATTTTTTACGCATTCCACCTTGAACTTATCTTTATTTGTCATGATCTCGAACTGTTCTTGCGTGCCGTAACAAGGTAATCCTAACTTTTCACATATTTGTTGGTAAGGTTGCTGCCCGGGATCAATACAATAATTCATTACACCGTTAACACTTCTCTTCTGACACAGCTCAACAACACCATCAACATCTGTTATACTAATCATATAACTCTCGTCCGCAATTTTTTTTGCGGGCGAGTTCTGCAAATAATCCGTAACGATTACATATATCCCCTTCTTCTTTGCATCTTCAACAATGTCACATAATTGGGCAAACCCACCCATAACCAATAACACTTTTTTGTCATTTATCATAAAAACCTCGAAAAATAAAGCCTGAATTTTTCTTCTCTTCAGGAAGAACTCAGGATGTCGCAGATTCTATCAACCATAGTGAGTTCCAGTGATGGATATAAAGGTAAACAAATCACTTGGCGTGTTTTTTGTTCAGCCACCAGCATTTTTCCAGGCACGGCAGAATCCAGACCGTGGTAAGTTGGGAACTGGCTGATGAGTGGATAGAAATAACGACGACCATAGATATCATTTTGTTTAAGTTTTTCGTACAGCGCATCGCGGCCCAGGCCATATTTTTCTTCATCCACAAAAATTGGAAAATAAGAATAACAGTGCTTAACGATAGATACATCATCCAAAAAAGAAATTCCAGAGAGATGAGCTAGGTTCTCACGATACTGTAGTGTCAGATGGCGGCGTTTTTCGATATTGTCATCGACGTGTTTGAGTTGCAGCAGGCCCATAGCAGCCTGCACCTCGTTCATTTTGGCGTTGATGCCCGGCGCGACCACGGTAGTTTCACCGGCAAAGCCAAAATTCTTCAGGTAATCGATGCGCTTCTTCATGTGATCATCATGGCTAATGATAGCGCCGCCTTCGAAGGTAGTAAAAACCTTGGTGGCATGAAAACTCATCACCGACAGGTCGCCGAAGTTAAGCACCGGCTCGCCGCCAAGCGTGACCCCGAAGGTGTGACAGGCATCGTAAATCACTTTCAACCCGTAGGCCCCGGCGATTTCCTGAATGCGTATTACGTTACAAGGATTGCCATAAACATGCACAGGCAAAAGGGCTGTTGTTCGGGGTGTGATGGCGGCTTCGATTTTTTCAGGGTCGAGGTTACAATGTTCCGGTTCGATATCCACAAAGACCGGCTTGATATTGTTCCACCACAAGGCATGAGTAGTTGCCACGAAACTGTACGGCGTGGTAATCACTTCCCCAGTAATGCGCAGAGCCTGCAGGGCTGTGACTAGGGCCAGCGTGGCATTGGCAAACAGGGAAACATATTTTACGCCAAGATATCTGGCCATTTCCTCTTCCAACTGCCGGTGGAAAGGTCCGTTGTTGGTCAACTGCCCACTCTCCCAGATTTGTTCCAGGTAGGGAGTGAACTCAGACAGCGGTGGAATAAAGGGCTTGGTGACTGTAATCATCATTAATTTAATTTGACTTGAATGCAGACGGATCTAATCAACCTTTGCAAATACAACCGTTTCTTCCCAATGAATTGTTGAATGTGACAGGTAAAGTTTATATCCAAGACCCAGATTGTCAATCCATAGCGGAATGTTCACAAAGTCATCCAGGCTGTGGTAAGAAGCAATCGCCAATTTAGGTTTATGTTTCCTGATTGTATTTTCCCCACCCCTTAATGCATATGGCTCCGCTCCCTCGATATCCATCTTGATAAAATCAATCTCCTTTAATCTTTTTTCTTCATAAAAATCGTCGATTGATTTTGTTTTCATTGTGTCATCATGCCCATCGAATTCATGAAACTGAACCGTGCTTGCAGGCCCCAAATCTTGAAAATATACGTCAGAGCCGCTCTTCTCCCACAATGGAGCCTCGACCAATTCAACAATTCCCTGTAACTTTGGATTCAAAGCCAGGTTTTCGTTAAAAACAACGATGTTATTTGGAATAAACTCAAAGGAGAACACTTTCCCGGTTTCGCCAACCCGGTTGGCAAAGTATAGTGCAGTGTCACCATGACATGCGCCACAATCCAGCACAACATCTCCCGATTCAGCCATAACCAAATTCTTATAGTTATACTGCTGCGTCATAAAGATATGAACCAGCCCCCCGGAATATAATTTAATGTCAAATCCCATATTTGATAAATCTGCTAAAAAGATTTTCTTTTTGCCGCTCAAAAAGGTCACATCCATGAACACATCTGTATTGAAATACAAACTCTGTTTTTTTCGGAAGGATGAATAGGTTTCGTTGTTTGTGGGAAGTTTTACCCTTTCGTGTCCTAGAATCTTATATGCAATTAGGTTGACTAGCCAATCTTTAGATTCTTCATCAGCAAGTAGAAGATACACATCATTGAGCTTGCTTCCATAATTCGCTAAGATATGAACAGTTCTGCGTAAAACTTCTTCAATATAATATCTGCTAACATAATTTGGAAACAACATATTCCAAATTTGTTGTTTCATGTGTACGATAGAATTTTTAGGTAATCTACCATGGCGGATTTCATCGAAATTATCTATATGGTAATTTTTTAGAGAATCCGTTATAAATTTGAAAAGCTTTTCGTCAAATACCTTAGTTGTGTTTTTTGCAGTCATTTGATTAATTGCCAATCACCTTCTATTTGAATAGGAGCCCATCCATGTATTTTACTGTTAACTGTAAAATATATTGCTGATTGTATTCTTAGCAATGCTTCACGGGAAGATGTTGATATATCAGATAAAATGACAGTAATTGAATATGTGCCCTGGGAAAAGTTATTATTTCTAATTTTTGTTTTTACTTTTAGAACTCCACAATAATCTTCAATATCTATTTGCTCTCTGAAATTCCACACTTGAGCAAATATTCTTTGTTCTTTATCATAGAGTGCCAAGGATAAATTCGGTTTTATAACTTTTTGTAATATTTTGATGTCTATTTCCACAAACAAATCTTCTCCATAATCAATCACAAATTCATCCGTTCTTTCATACATCTTACTACTCGTTCCTATCCTGATATTTTGTAGAATGGCTTTTTCTGAGTTTTGAAAATCAATAATATTGTTTTTATATAGTCGATAGTACTCTGTTATTCCTAGAGAAGGATCTTCAAAATAAAGGCTTTTTCCCCTTTCCATGAGCATAATTTGGGTTGCCATACGTGCAATTTGTGGCATACTGTGGGACACAAGAACCACAGCCGTGTTTTGAAGCAATTTATCTACTTGGTTATAACATTTCAAAACAAAGCCCATATCTCCTACTGAAAGAACCTCGTCAATCAAGAGAATATCAGGTTTCATTTGTGATGCTACGGCGAAACCTAATCGCACTTTCATACCGGAACTATAGTTTTGGATCGGGGTATCAAGAAAGTCACCAATTTCGGCAAAATCAATGATAGCATCAAATCTTTCGTTGATTTCCCTTTGGGTAAAACCTAATACAGCACCATTATTATAAATGTTTTCGCGCCCAGTAAGTATAGGGTTGAAGCCGGTGCCGAGTTCAATTAGGGCACCGACGTTGCCATGCATGGTAATGCGGCCTTTGTCTGGTTTAATCAAGCCATTGAGCATTTTGAGCAGAGTTGATTTACCCGCACCGTTGTGACCAATCAATCCTAGGCATTGGCCACGCTGTACAGAGAAGCTGGAGTCATTAACTGCCCAAAATTCATCTTGACGTAGTTCTGGATTTTTATTTCGGCCTATGAGTTCCTTGCCAATGTCTTGCATTCCGTACCAAAGAGAGCGCTTGAGGCTGCGGCAAAACTTTTTTGATACTCCTTCAACCTTTATTAAGGTTTCATTGTTCATTCTAGGTTCCTATTCGTTCGATAATCATTGGCATCGAAATACGGTAGATAATCAGGCTAAGGAAGAAGAGTATTCCAAAGAATAGGGTTAATGCCCAGAACAAAGGCATATCGTAAGTCGGTTGGTTGGTAAACCAGTTGCGGGTTTGGGTCAGAAGGGTAGCCACTGGATTTAATTTTATCAGAAAGCCGAACGTTCCATCCTGGGGGGCAGGATAGACAACCGGGGTTAGGTACATTAAGATAGGGAGTAAAATCCCAAGTCCGCGGTTTATATCTTGGTATAACATCCCTAGGGGAGTCAAGGCAAGACCTATAGAGAAGCCTGTCAAGCTAATAGCGAAAATTCCGATGGGGATGAAGGCTAGTTTGGGCATACGGATAGTTTCACCGAAGAAAAGATAAATTACAACTAAAATCAAAATTTTGATAATAGTGTTAAATACTAGTTGGTAAGCGCCAGAAAGTAATAATCCTTCACGAGGAATGTTGATTTTAGTCAGTATGCTTTTGTTTTCGCTTATCTGCGTAAGAGGGGCTAGTATGGATTCTGTGAATACCTGCCATAGAATTGTTCCTGTTATTACAAATATTGGATAGGAACTACCAGTATCTGCCACGCTAACTACATTGGAGCGATTAAGGAAAATCCAAAGACAGGCGGTAATCAGTGGATGCAAAATAGCCCAACCAAATCCTAGCATAGATTGCCGATATTGGGCTTTCAAGTTGCGCTTGAATAGCCTAAAACCTAATTCGTGACTCTGATTAAAATCTTTAATAATAGTGCGTAGATGCCATGAGATTGAGTGATTATCCACATCTGATGAGTATACCGTGATTTTTTTTTGGCTCATATATAAAATATGCTCATTAGCTCGGCAAATTTCAAGCGTTGAATTTTGAATAATAGAATTTCTCGATAACGAAAATAGATTAAGCTGGCCACTTAAACTTTTTTATCTCAAAAGATTGATGTGTCCTAATCATTATCGTGGTATAGCAGGGTGAAAACATGCTGCCTTGCTATACCACGATGATTAAAACCTAAATAACCAAATTATTCTAGGGTGCCAACCAGTTTTGGATGAAATATGGATAGGTTTTATGGTACGGCTAAATGTAGAGAAACATTCAAATCTGAGAAGGTGTTGACATATCGAGGCAGGACATAGGTGTCAGATAATTCTGTCCAGGGCAAGGCCATCATGTTTGACTGTCCATTCCATCCGCTCGTAGAAGTGGCCTGTT
>JAEWVF010000078.1 GCA_023459215.1 Chloroflexota bacterium | reverse complement strand
AAAAGAACTTCATAGGTGCGCTTGAGGAAGTGAACCAATACCGTTCCATACACCAGCCATTGGGTCAGGCTGGCCGAACCGAGGTAAGGCAACGCAAAAACGGTAGCCGTGATCACCGGCAGGAAGTACAGGACGAACATGCCGAGACGCGAGGGGACGCCTTTTCCGCTCTGGAATTTGCTGTAACGCATGGCCCAAAGCTCGAAATAATCGAGAAAACCGAGCAGCACGGCAAAAGTGCCAAAGACACCGTAAAAAAGGATGTTGACAATATTCCAATCAGTCGGGAAAAACATGAGCGTATCTCCTTCAGCAGAATTTTATCGCAAAACAACCCGATTCAGGCCAGGAAATCAGCGGGGATTTGGACGGCGACCACCTCCCCGCGCACAGTGGCCAGGCCATCGGCATAAACCGTCGACTCGATCACTACTTTGCGGCCTTTGATCTCGCGAATCCGCCCGCGCACTTCGAGCGGGACGTTTAGCGGGGTCGGCTTGAGGTAGTCGACATGCAGCGAAGCGGTCACACAGCGCAAGGCGGGGAGCGTGTCCATCTCCCGCCCCTCGGCGCGGTACAAGGCCGCAGCGGCGGTCCCGGTGCTGTGGCAGTCAATCAACGAGGCCAGTAATCCGCCGTAAACGTAACCGGGAACAGCGGTGTGGAACGGCTCGGGGGTGAAACGGGTAACAGACTCTGCGCCATCCCAATAGGTTTTGAACTGGTGGCCGGCCCCGTTCAGGCGGCCACACCCATAACAGTGGGCGGTGCTTTCGGGGTAATAATCCTGAAAGGCTTTCACCATTAGCGCTCCTTATACCTGTTTCCATAGTATAGCAGGGAATCCGGTCTCACGGTCTGGGGATTTGTACTACAATTTGGGCATGAAAACCTCCCCTTCTGCCACCCGACTTGAACACGATTTGCTCGGCGAGCGCCAGGTGCCCGCCGAGGCCTATTATGGAATCCACACCCTGCGGGCGATGGAAAATTTTCCAATCACCGGCACAACCATTCAATCCTCGCCGAGCCTGGTGACCGCCCTGGCTTGTGTCAAACAGGCCTGCGCGCTGGCCAACCACGAGTTGGGCGAACTCGACGATGAACGCACCGCCGCCATCGTTCAGGCCTGCCAGGATATTCGCCGCGGCAATTATCACGACCAGTTCGTGGTGGATGTGATCCAGGGCGGGGCCGGGACCTCGACCAATATGAACGCCAACGAGGTAATTGCCAACCGCGCGCTGGAAATCCTGGGCCGCGAGCGCGGCGATTATGGATTTCTGCACCCGCTCGAACACGTCAACCTGAGCCAAAGCACGAACGATGTCTACCCGACGGCGGTCAAGCTGGCGCTGCGGATCGAGATCGAACGCCTGGCCGGGGCGATGGATGTGCTGCGGGTCGATTTCCAAAAGAAGGCCGATGAGTTTGGACATGTTTTGAAAATGGGCCGCACCCAGTTGCAGGACGCTGTCCCGATGACGCTCGGACAGGAGTTCAGCACCTACGCGGTGATGCTCGAAGAAGACCGCGAACGGCTACGCGAAGCAGCCTTACTGATTCAGGAAATCAACCTGGGGGCGACCGCCATCGGGACGGGCATCAATGCCCCGCCCGACTATGCGCCGCTGGCAGCAAAATACCTGGCCGAAATCACCGGTTTTGCGTTCAGCACGGCCAAAAACCTGGTCGAGGCCACCCAGGATGCGGGCGCTTTTGTCCAGCTTTCAGGGGTGCTCAAGCGTATCGCAGTCAAATTGTCGAAAGTCTGCAACGACCTGCGCCTGCTCTCCTCGGGGCCGCGCGCCGGTTTTGGAGAGATCAACCTGCCGCCGGTGCAGGCCGGTTCGAGCATCATGCCAGGTAAAGTCAACCCGGTCATCCCCGAAGTGGTTAACCAGATCGCCTTCGAGGTGATTGGCAACGACATCACGGTCAGTTTTGCCGCCGAGGCCGGGCAGATGCAGCTCAACGCCTTCGAGCCAATCATCGCCCATAACCTGTTCAACAGCCTGGCCTACCTGCGCCAGGGCTGCCTGACCCTGGCCGAGCGCTGCGTGCGCGGAATCAGCGCCAACGAGGCCCACCTGCGCGCCCTGGTCGCCAATTCGATTGGGATCGTGACCGCGCTCAATCCGTTCATCGGTTATGAGAACGCCAGCGCGGTCGCCAAGGAGGCTTACGCCAGCGGACGCGGCGTTTCGGAAATTGTGCTGGAAAAAGGCCTGCTAACCCAGGAACAGCTCGACGAAATCCTGCGTCCCGAAGTGCTGACCCAGCCGAGGGCGTTGGAGAAGAAAAGTTAGAAAGCAGAAAATGAAAAGAAGGCATCTGGAAATTGGACCCAGATGCCTTCTTTTTTATCTGTAAATCACTGTTTACTTCTTCTTCATCTTCAAACCAAGGAACAGGGCCGCAATCCCGGCGAACAGGACGGCCAGGCCGCCGAGAATCAAGCCTGGCAGGTTCGAGCCAGTTTCAGCCTGGGGCGGAGTTAGGCTGGCGGGTTGTTCGCTGACAGGTTCCACCTCCACCGCAGCCGGGTTCCACTCAGGGTTATCGATCACGAAAACGGCCGTGGTGCGCGGTGGGACGTTGAACGCGCCGGTAGCGTTGACAAAAACCGCGTTTTTCACCACATCGTCCGCTCCATTTTGCAGCGCTGGGTGCAAAACAAATGACAGGCCCTTGGCCTGATCCAAGACAACGGCTTGCCCTTCGGCGCTGGCATTGAACACCACGACAATATGCTGGTAAGGATCGTTGAGGCTGTCTGCGCCATCGTTCTTGAGCCAGTAAGCCACCACGCCCGGCGTCTGGCCCTTGCCCATGCCCAAAAAGCTCAAATGGGCCTGGATTTGTTCAGCCGTTTGCAGGCGGAAAAGCTGCGAACTCTTGCGAATCGCCAGGAAGGTTTCGAAATTGGCCAGCGAAACCTGGATGTCTTCCGGCCCGGCTTTCAGCTTCGGGTCAGCCAACAGGGGGCGAATCAAATCCCATTTGTCGGCATTATCGCCGGAAGGCGGCAGGCCAACCGCCCAGTTGTTCGCTTGATAGCTGAAATCGAGGCGGTTAAACCAATCGCCGGAATTGTACGAGTTGCGATCCAGCGACTTTGAGCGCAGCAGTTCATCGCCGGCGTGGAAAAACGGCACGCCCTGCGAAAGCATGACCATGTTCATGCCCAGGTTATGCATGCGCACACGCTCGGCCAGGGGCCACGTTTCAGGCGATTTGGCCTGGATAATGTCCCAGAGTGTTTCGTTATCGTGCGCCGAGATATAAACAATATTCTCTTGCGGATCGAGGGTGTAACCGGCCTGGCTGCCGTTATAGCCGATCTGGCGTCCGGGAACCTGGTAGCCCTCGGCATTGGTCAGGGTATATTCGGCCAGGTTGCCCGCCAGGCCCAGGCGGATCCAATCCATGTATTCGTTCAGTTTGGCCTGCTGGCTGACCGGGTCGCGTTTTTCATGCTGGTTGGGCGCAAGCAGCAAACCGGTGGCAAAACCCTGTTCGGTCAGCGCGCCGAAAGGCCCGCCGCCGCGCACGGCATCCCGCATTCGATCATTGAACACGCCAATCCCCGTCCCGCCGATGTTGAGTTGGGTGGCGTTGCGTCCGCGGGCGTTGTTGGCAACCTCGCCAAAGTTCCAGCCTTCGCCGTAAACATACACCTGCTGGCCATCGATGCCCGTTTCGGCCACGGTCAGGCCGTCCAGGGCGGCGCGCAGGTTGGTCATGTTCGCGAGCATGTGATGGCCCATCAAATCGAAGCGATAGCCATCGACCTTATACGCGGTCGTCCAGGTCAGGACCGAATCAATCATCAGCTTTTCCATCATGCGATGCTCGCTGGCGGTATTGTCGCAACAGGTACTACGCTCGACAATCCCTTCGCCACTCAGGCGGTAGTAATAACCGGGAACAATCTTATCCAGCACCGAATTGGCGCTCAATCCGCTGGCGCTGGTGTGGTTGTAGACCACATCCATCACCACGCGCAGACCAGACTGGTTCAAGGCCTGCACCATCTCACGGAATTCCAGCACCCTGGCAGCGCCATCCGGGTTGGTGGCGTAACTGCCTTCGGGCGCGGTGTAATGGTGCGGGTCGTAGCCCCAGTTGAAACCGTCCTCGCCGGCAATCGCGCTGGTCGCGGCCTGCTGCTGGTCCGAATCGCCGGGCAGCGCGGCCAGAGCATCGGTATCGACCGTCTTCCAGGTGCTTTTGTCTTCGTTGACGCTGGCAATGTCGAAGACCGGCAGCAGATGGATGTGAGTCAGCCCGGCTGCGGCCAGGCGTTTGAGATGGCGCATCCCATTTGAATCAGAAACGGTAAAGGCTTTGAACGTTCCGCGCAATTCATCCGGCACGCTTGGGTCGGAAACGCTAAAGTCGCGCACATGCAGCTCGTACAGGACAATATCCTCGGGCGCAGCCAGGGCCGGTTTGGCCAGCGCATCCCAACCGGCCGGTTTGAGCGCCGGGTCATCCAAATCGACCATCTGGCTGCGGCGTCCGTTGGTCGAAAGGCTGAACGAATACGGGTCGGTCGCCAGGTTGGTTTCGACCCGGCCCGTCGCCGGGACATAAACCTGCACCTCGTACAGGTAAAACTGGTTCTTCCAATCCGCCTGGCCGCTCACGCTCCAAACGCCGCTGGCCTGATCGTAGGACATCGGGATGGTTTCCAGCGCGGCTGACGACGAATCCGCAAAACGGAGCAGACTCACCCGTTGCGCGGTCGGCGCCCAGACGCGCAGTACCGGCTGGGAATTTTCCCAACTCACCCCGAGCGGTCCCTCGTAACGATACAGGTCATCGAGCACCCCAGGGATTTGCACCCCGGCGGCGTCGACCAGCTTGCCATCCTGATCCCAGGCGGAAACGGCCACCTGCCCTTTGAGCAGTTCGGGAATCCGGGCCAGGTCGGCATCGGCCAAGACCAGCGTGGTCAGACCCTGCAAATGCGGGAATTTCTTGAAAACATCCTCGCCCGGCCCGCCAGTGCGGAAGGTCAGCGGGATTTCTTCCGCGCCGCTCACCCCTGAAACGCCCAGGGCAAGCCCGCCCTGGGGCGCATAATGCAGTTTATAAGTGTATTTCGGCGAACCCGGCACATTCCACAAAATGGCCTGCCGGCTGACCCAATGGGCCCGCAGTTTCGCGATATTGCCTCGCGGCGCACCTTCATTACTCACAAGTAATTCTCCCTTATTAGAATCAAAACCAAAGTAAATTTCATCACCTTCATTTTTGACGGTAAACTCAACCGGCTGAACCGCCACCTGCTGGCTGTCCTCATTCAGGGCAACCGCGACAGAATACGTTCCGACAGCCAACTGGCGGGTGGAAAAGGTGAACAACCCATCCCCATCAGTATCTTGCAGCCAGGAGCGCAGGCAGGTTGGATCATCATTGTTGCCGCACCCCAGCGCCTGCTGGAAATCGCCGATTGCAACCGCGATGATTGTGTTAAAACTATCGGCCACCCAGTGCGACTTGTGGTCATAATAAAATTTGACTTGCGCGGCCTGCTCGAGCGCCAGCGGGATGTCCGCGCCGCCAGGAGTGGCGTTCAAGCCATAGTTTTCTCCCCAGCCGCCATTCAGGGCTGCTTTGTAACGCGGCCCTTTCTGGTCCTGGTCATTGCCCGGCTCAACCAGGAAAGTACCCTGCCAGACGTCATCTTCAGCGTCATAGACCAGGGCCGTATTTTCACAATCCGGCAGCCAATCCGCCGGGCAGCCCAACTCGGATTGCAAAGTTCCGGGGATGACAACGGTTTCGGGGTTGGCAGAATCCTGGGCCTGGGCCGAAGAAAACGGCAGCAGCAGGCAAACCAGCAGGGCAAAGTTAATCCATTTTTTCATAACCGCCTCCATCAACATCTCCGAGCATTATAACCAAACTCCCCGGCGCAACCGCGAACCGGGGAGTTTTTTCAGAAAATGAAATTACCTACTTCTCGTACGGGACGCCGTCCGCCGCAGGCGGGGTCGAGCGACCAATGACACCGGTCAAGACAATCATGGTGACGATGTAAGGCGCCATCAGCAGGAATGCCGAAGGAATGGGCACGCTCAAAATCTGCAATTTCACCTGCAAAGAGTCGGCAAAGCCAAAAATCATCGAGGACAGGAAAGCGCCCAGCGGATTCCAGTTGCCGAAAATCATCGCCGCCAGGCCGATAAAGCCCTTGCCGGCGGTCATGCCCTCATCGAAGCGCCCGACAGCGCCGATGGTGAAATAAGCGCCGCCCAAGCCAGCAATCATCCCACCGACAATGACGTTGATATAGCGCACAAAGTAGACATTGATGCCGAGCGTATCGGCGGCTTTGGGATGCTCCCCCACAGCCCGCGTCCGCAAACCCCAGGGAGTGTGGAACAGAACCACATGCATCACAATCACCACCACCAGCATCAAATAAACAACGATGTTGTTCTCAAAAAGCGCCGGGCCAAGGATCGGGATTTGGGACAGGATCGGGATCGGCACAATCGGGAAGGTGCCGGCGTTGTTGAGATCGGTGAACGCTTTTTCAAGGAAACGCGAGGAGATAAAGGAGGTAATGCCTACCCCGAAAATATTAATCGCCACGCCGCTGACAACCTGATCCACCTTGAAACGGATAACCAGGAAAGCATGGGCAGCCGCCAGCAGGCCACCCGTCAGGATGGCAAACACCAGGCCGACATACAAATTGCCGCTCATACTGGCCGCAACCACCGCCGCCTGGGCAGCAATCAGCATGATTCCCTCAATACCGATATTGACCACCCCGGAGCGTTCGCTGATCACCCCGCATAAGGCCGCCAGCGCAATCGGCGTGGCGCGCACAATCGAGCTGTTCAACATGCCAACCAGGTTGAAGGATTTCCCCTGGGAAGCCCAAACCAGGAAGGCAAAGACAAACGCAAAGGCCAGCACCCCAACCAGGGTTCCGGTCGAACGAATGCCACGCGCCAGTTGGAAAGCGCCAAAAAAAGCCACCAACATGGCCAGCGCGTAAACAGTTGCCTGGGCCGGCAGGACAATATCTGGAATGATAATGGCCTGGGCAGAGGACAGGTTCATCCCAAAGACAGCTTCCAACCCGGCCTGGGTATTCAAACCGAAGAGCAGGAAGATGAGCAGCCCGGTTACCAGCAGGGCCACACCATACCCGATGCGAATGCGCCGGAAAGCAATTTCTTCTATGGTTTTATTTTCTGTTGTATTCATCGCCTCACCTCGTTAGCGACCCCAACCGCGTGTCAGGACAGCCGAATCGCCGTCGTCGCCCTTTTCTTTCAAGCGGTAAATCCAGCGGATGATGGCCGGGGCGGCGACAAAAATAATCACCAAGCCCTGGATGACCGAAATAATGTCGATCGGAATGCCCGCCATCGACTGCATACGGGTCGCGCCGCTGCGCAGGAAGCCAAACAGCAACGCTGCCAGCACCACGCCAAACGGATGACTCTTGCCAAGCAATGCCAGGGCAATCGAGTCAAAACCGTAACCGGCAGAGAAACCTTGTCCGACCCAGTGGTCGACGCCCAGCACCTGGGCCGAACCGGCCAAGCCAGCCAGGCCACCCGCCAGGGTCATCACCAGCACAATATTGCGGGTAATGCTCATCCCGGCATACTTGGCTCCGTCCGGGTTGTTACCGACCGAGCGCAGTTCAAAACCAATCGTGGTTTTGAAAAGCAGCCAGTAAACCAGCCCGGCCATGGCCAGGGCCAGGATGAAGCCCCAGTTGAAGCGCAGCGGGTCGGCAAACAGGCGCGGCAGTTCGGCGGTGTGCTCCACATTGGGCGTTACCGGACGAAAGCCGGAGGCCTTCATCGGGCCGGTCAACAGCCAGTCGCTCAAACGGAACGCAATCCAGTTCATCATGATGGTATTGACCACTTCGTGCGCGCCAAACCTGGCCTTCAAGTAGCCGGGAATGGCGCCCCAGGCCGCCCCGCCCGCCGCGCCGGCCAGCAAGGCCAGCGGCAGGTGGATAAAAGCCGGCAGCCCGACAATGCTATAGCCGACATAAGCCGAGCACAGTGCGCCGATAAAGAACTGACCTTCCGCGCCGATATTGAACAAGCCCGCCCGGAAGCCAATCGCAACCGACAAACCGGTGAGAATGTATGGGGTCGCCGTTACCAGACTCTCGGTGAACGGATAGATTGCGCGCAGCAACTGGCGGGTCTCACCCGTGGAGAAGAAGACGCCCAGGCCCTCAATCAAGCGGTCGAGGCTGCCGAAAGAGCCGATAAAAAGCGCGCCGTAGGCAGTAGCAACGCTCTGCCAGGTCAACGCCAGGGCGGTGAGTGGATCGCTGAAGAAATTTCCGTAGGCGCTGATCACCGCCGCATCGCTGACAATGATAACGACCGCGCCAATCAACAGGCCGGTGAAAACCGCCAAGGCAGGGATCAAGGCAACTTCGCGCAGGCTGGCAAGCCAGCTTCGCTTTGTTGTGGTTTGTTGTTTTTTCTCGCTCACACGGGCCTCCTAAAAGACGCGTTCCACTGTTTTTTCACCCGCCTGGGCCTTGCTTGCCGCATCGGAGGGTTTCATACCAGCCATCAACAGGCCAAGATATTCCTTGTTAACGCTATCCGCATCCAGAATATCCACGACCTGACCTTTGTACATCACCGCAATCCGGTCCGATAGGGCCAGGATTTCATCCAGTTCGGAGGAAACCAGCAGCACCGCCACGCCATCATCGCGCTTCTCGATGATTCGGCTGTGGATGTACTCAATCGAGCCGACATCCAACCCGCGGGTAGGCTGCGAGGCGATCAGCAATTTAATCGGGCGGGAAAATTCGCGGGCCACAATCACCTTCTGCTGGTTGCCGCCCGAAAGGGTCGAAACGGCCACCCCGATGCCGGGGGTGCGCACATCGAATTGAGCAGTTAACTTGGTTGCCGTATCCTTGATGACTTTTTCCTGCAACACCACCCCCTTAGAGAAGGGCGGCCTGTAGTAGGTGCATAACATCATGTTGTCGTAAATCGGGAAGGGCAGCACCAATCCGTGCCGCTGACGGTCTTCGGGCACATGCGCCACTCCCTTTTCGAGGATTTGGCGCGGGCTGGAATGAGTCAATGATTCCCCGTCCAGGGTTACCTCGCCAGCTTCCACTGGCAGCAAGCCGGTCAGCGCGTAAACCAGTTCGGTTTGGCCGTTGCCCTGCACCCCGGCAACACCCAACACCTCACCGCCGCGCACATCAAAATTAACGCCGTTGACGACCAAATGCTCACGCTCATCTTTGACGAAAAGATTCTTGACCTGTAAAACCACATCCTTGGGTTGGGCTTTTTCCTTTTCGACCACCAGGGTCACCTCACGCCCAACCATGAGCGAGGCCAATTTTTCAGGGGTCGATTCGCTCGGGATGGCCGACCCGGAAACCTTGCCACCGCGCAAGACCGTAATCCGGTCAGCCATGGCCAGGACTTCTTTCAATTTATGGGTAATAAAAATGATTGATTTGCCGCCATCGATCAGCGCGCGCAGGATTTTGAACAACCCTTCCACTTCCTGCGGGGTTAAAACCGCAGTCGGCTCATCGAGGATCAGGATATCCGCATTTCGATATAAAACTTTGATGATTTCAACCCGCTGCTGGGTGCCAACCGGGAGGTCTTTAATATAGGCATCCGGGTCAACTCCCAGGCCATACTGCTCCGAGATTTCGCGAATGCGTTTGGCCACCTGGGCCTTATCGAGGAAAATACCGTTCTTGGTAGGTTCAACCCCCAACATCACGTTTTCGGTCACGGTCATTACCGGAACGAGCATAAAATGCTGGTGAACCATCCCGATTCCGCGCGAGATTGCATCACTGGGGTCTTTGATTGCCACTTCTTCGCCGCGCACCAAGACTTTCCCTTCGTCAGGCTGGTAGAGGCCATATAAAATATTCATCAGCGTGGTTTTGCCGGCCCCATTTTCGCCGAGCAATGCCAGGATTTCCCCGTGATTCAGTGAAATATCAACATGGTCATTGGCCAGCACCCCCGGAAACCGCTTGGTAATGCCGCGCAACTCCAAAACAGTGGTCATATAGGCACGCTCCTTCAAGAGTGGATGACAACGAGACTATTTTAACCCAATACAGTTGCCGAATTTTTGAAAGTCCAAATAAGCCTTAAGAGAAAAAGCCGGGGACTTTCATCCCCGGCTTTACTTACCGGACAGTTTATTACTGACCCAAAACGCCATCAACGGTCAGGGAACCGTCGATCAGAGCCTTCTTGATGGTCTCGAGTTCGGACTTCATTTCAGCGGAAACCTGGGCATCTAGATCGTGGAAGGGGGCGATATCAACGCCGCCATCGGCGATGGTGTAGGTCACATTGCCACCGGTGAAGGTACCAGCCTGGGCATCTTTGATGGTGTCGAAGACAGCCACATTGATCTTCTTCAGAACGCTGGTGAGCAGGACTTCCTTGTACTCGGGGGCGGTATCGTACCAGTCCGCATCGACGCCGATGATCAGGCAGGAACCAGTCTCTTTGCAGTAGGCAGCCGAGCCGAGGCCAACGGGGCCGGCCACGGGCAGGATGATGTCAGCGCCTTCCTGAACGAAGTTGGTCGCGAAGTTGCGGCCATCGTCAGTCGATTCGAAGTTGCCGGTGAACGCGCCGTCATTGGCAGCGGTGTTCCAACCGAGAACTTCCACAGCGGTGCCCTTCTGCTGGTTGTAATACTTCACGCCAGCTTCGAAACCCTTCATGAAGATGGTCACGGTCGGGATCGGGATACCGCCATAGGTAGCGACTTTGCCAGTCTTGGTCATGCCAGCGGCCAGGTAGCCAGCCAGGAACGCAGCCTGGTCGGTCTGGAAGCCGAGGCCACGCACATTCGCCATCTCAACATCGGAACCGCAGTCTTTACCAACCACAGCGCCTTCCCAGCAGTCAGGATAGCCATAATCAACAATGGCGAAATTAACATCGGGATTGGCCTTGGCCGAAGCGGCGGTGTCCACACCCAGGAGGAAGCCAACCGTCACGATCAGGTTGGAATCTTCATCGAGGTACTGCTGGATGTTCTTGACATAATCAGACTGACCCTGTGATTCCAGGTATTTGCCTTCCACGCCGAGTTCTTCCACGGCCTGGGTAATACCAGCATAGGCGCTGGCATTGAAGGACTTGTCATCGATACCACCCAAGTCAGTTACCTGACCAACCTTGAACTTCGTTTCCTGCTGGGCAGCAGGCGCGCAGGCAGCCAACAAAATCGAGGCCAGCATGAGCACAACAAAAACACGGGACATGAGTTTCATTGTTTTCTCCTCCAAGAGAAAAAAGGTTGAAAATTCGGGGGCAGACCCCGATGAGGAAAGTATATAACCAATCCAGGCATTCATCAAGACTTACACTGTCACGACACATGTCACAAAAACATTGCAAGAACCCATTTCAGGGGCCTATTCATCGCCAAACAGCAGTTCGGGAACAGGCGTATCGCCCCAGACCACCCGATACTCGGCTTCGTAGAGCGGTTTTTCAACCTGGCCGGCCAGCGCAATTTCTTTCAGGATGGATAAATCGAAAACGATACTGGCGATTACCTGGTTCTGGAAATAAGGATAACGCCGCGCCCAATCCACCTCCACGCCGATCACGCGACCCTTGGCCTGCTCCAGGGCCGAGATGGCGGTCCTGCCACCGTAAGCGAACAAAACGTCCGCCCCGGCCTGCTCCAGGATGGCGGCCTGGTCGGCGCCCCAAATCGGGTTATTCAGGGATGTGGCAAAATCGTCATCGTCGTGAAAAACCATCCGGATTTCAACGTCGGCAGCGCCGGAGGCAAATCCCTGTGAATACGCCGCCACCGAGGGGATTTCAGGATGCGCAAAAATCGCGCCGACAATCCTGGTTTCGCTGAAATGGGCGGCCAGCACTC
The DNA here is from genome assembly GCA_023459215.1 of Chloroflexota bacterium. Lineage (GTDB taxonomy): Bacteria > Chloroflexota > Anaerolineae > Anaerolineales > Villigracilaceae > UBA8950. The sequence continues at coordinate 18,495 of JAEWVF010000078.1, read as the reverse complement.
CCGCCCAAAAACCCGCCTGTTCCTGCGGGAAAACAATCCCAGCCAGGTTCAGTGGAGAATCGTTTTCAGGCGGGGCCTGGCCGAGCATAACAAATGTCACCTGGGGATATTCTGTCGCCAGCGTTTGCGCGACCTGAGATAACTCGAGTCCGCTGGCAAGGACAAGGTCATAACCCAACCCGGCGAAATAAGCCAGGTTTTTACGGTAATCGCGCACTTCCACGCTTTCGATCACATCCACCACGATGCCTTCTTCGCGCGCTTCCTGAAGCACCAGCCAGGCTTGCTCGTTGAGGCCGTAATCGGTCAGCCCGTTTACGTCTGTCACCAGCCCGACACAAATCACCTCAGCAGATTGGCAATCGGGCAGGGCTGGCACGGGCGCACAACCTCCAGCCAGAGCAAAAATGAAAGCGATACAAACAAGGACAACCCGCTGGCTCATGCGCTTGGCTGAATCTCCCCGCGCCGGACGCCCCACATCAGAACCAGGGCAATCAACAGGAAGAAAGGCGAAACCAGCATGATGGCGTTGTAATTGTTGCCAGTCACCTGGATCAGGATGCCATTCAGGTTGGGGCCAATAATCGCGGCCAGGGTCGAAAACAAATAATAAAGACCGGTAAAGGTGCCAATCCGCGCCGCGGTGGTCAGGTCAACCACCATCGGCAGGGAATTGATATTAATAAGCGCCCAGGCAATTCCGGCCGGCATCAGGAACAGGCTAATGACGCGCACATTGCCCAAAACCGGCAGTTTGGCAACCGGGGTCGCCAGGATTTCAGCAGGAAAAACCAAAATTCCGAGGATCAACAAGCCAAGCGCCACAATGCCGGTCGAAATCGTCACCCGGCGGCCAAACTTACTGCCGAACCAGCCCGCAGCCAGGGCGAACAGAACAAAGAACAACCCCAGGTGGCCGAAAAGCCGCCCGGCATCCCCCTCCGGCATGCCCAATCGCTTGGTGGCGTACAAAGTCAGGAAGGTGTCGATCCCGTTGTAGGCCAGGAACCAGAAGAAAATCGCCGAGAGGATGCGCAAACCGCTCTTGTCTTCATCCTTGATCAATTCGCGCAGACTCTCGAACATGCTCGGCTGCTTCTCGCGGGATTCCTCGATCTCGCGCGGTTCCTTGATGAAGATGAAAACCATCAACGCCGCTACAATCACCAGGCCGGAACCCATCCAGAACGGAAAGTTGATATTTACTTCATAAAGAGTGCTGCCCACCAGCGAAGCGACAATCGTTCCGACCCCGCCCATCAGGTTAATAATGCCATTGGCCTGGGAACGATATTTCGAGGGGGTGATATCCGGCATCAATGCAACCACCGGCGTGCGCCAGAAGGCCATGCTCAACAACAGGGTGCTGGAGCAGGCCACAAACAGGGGCAGGATTGCAGCAACAGGGATTAGCCCAAAAGCCAGGGCAGCCACCGGCGCGCCGATCAAGATGAAGGGCATACGCCGCCCAATCGGCGTCCGCAGCCGATCTGACCAGGCCCCGACCGGCGGCTGGATAAAGAGCGAGGCAATATTATCGAGAGTCATGAAAAAACCGATCATGGCCGGGGCCAGGCCAAACTTGTTGGCCAGGAAAAGCGGCACAAAGGCGTTATACACACTCCAAATCACGCTGACGCCAAAAAAGCCAAAACCGAGCAAGAAGATTTTGCCGTAATTGAATTTCATTAAGCTCTCCTATGGATGGGGTAAATTGCCTGGCAAGTACACATCAAAAAAGTAAGGAAGGTGAACAGGCCATTGCCGTTCATCTTCCTTCTTTTACAATCTTTTCAATCGTTTTCTTATCATCGGCGCTCAGCGCGGCCTGCTCAAGCATATCGGGGCGTTTGGCCAGGGTGCGCCGCAAGGATTGTTCGCGCCGCCAGCGCTCGATGCGCGGGTGGTCGCCAGAGAGCAGCACTTCGGGCACACGCCAGCCGCGGAACTCGGGCGGACGGGTATAGTGCGGGTATTCGAGCAGCCCTGAAGCATGTGAATCATCCGCGGCCCCAGTCGGGTCGCCCAAAACACCGGGAATCAGGCGCGAGATGGCATCGATCAGAATCAGCGCAGGCAATTCCCCCCCGGTCAGAACATAATCGCCAATCGAAATCTCATCGGTAACGAGGTGCTCACGGATGCGCTCGTCAAAACCCTCGTAACGGCCAGAAATCAGGGCCATGCGCGGATGGCTGGCCAGTTCCGTGGCAATTTTCTGGTCAAAAAGCCGGCCCTGGGGCGTAAGCAGGATGACCGGGCAATTTGGCGGACTCCCGATGACCGTTTCGAGCGCTTCGAAGACGGGTTCAGGCTTCATCACCATCCCGCCCCCTCCGCCGTAGGGGGTATCGTCGGTGGTGTGGTGGCGGTCATGGGTATAGTCGCGGATATTGTGCAGGTGAACTTCGATCAGACCGCGCAGGGAGGCCTTTTCAAGGATGCTGGCGCCCAAGTACGGGCGCAGGGTTTCCGGCAGGAGGGTGAAAACATCGAAACGCATGCCTTCATTCTATATGCAAGCGGTCTTTTGGGCAAGAAATTGAGGCGCTTCCGTCGACATTTTCGATAAGAATGCGGTTAATCTTGCCGCCCCCGGCTTGACGCGTTTTAATTCACAATGGTATGATGAATTTATGTATCTACGTGGAAGTAAATGGTCTATGCAAAAACGGCGCAAGCCGGTTAATTGGTTTCGAATCATCATGCTGGTGGCCCTGATTGGCGCGGCATTCTATTTCGAGCGTTTGATCGTCCCAACCATCCCGGTGCCGGGCGTAATGACTCCCACCCCAACCCGCAACCCCGAATCCTACCTGGCTGAAGGGGAACAATTGGCCAGGGAAGGCAAACTGGCCCAGGCCATCGAGGCCTACCAGGCGGCTTTGCTGGCCAACCCATCCGATGCCGCCACCTACCTGACCCTGGCGCGCAACCAGGTTTTCCTGGGCCGTTACAGCGACGCCCAGGTTAGCGCAGAAAACGCGCTTTTGCTCAATCCGAACAACGCCACCGCTCATGCCGTGCGCGGTTGGGCGCTGGCTTCGCAGGGAGACTTCCTGGCCGGGGAAGCCTCGATCACCCGCGCGCTGGAGATCGACCCCAACAATGCTTTGGCGCATGCCTACTATGCCGAACTGCTGGCAGACCTGTATCTAAGCGGCGGCGGGCCAATCAATATCACGGAAAAGATGATCGCCGAATCACAGGTGGCGCGCGACCTGGGCCAGGGAACAATGGAAGCGCACCGCGCGCGCGGCTATGTGCTCGAAGTCACCGGGAATATCCCCGAGGCCATCGCCGAGTATGAAACCGCGATTGGCATCAACGCCAACATCGCCGACCTGCACCTGGCGCTGGGACGCGCCTACAGGCTGGCAGGGGTATACGACAAAGCCTTCGATTCATTCAGCCGGGCAGACATCCTCAACCCAACCGACCCCATGCCCGATTTCCTGATCTCGCGCGTTTACTTTACCACCGGTGAATATACCAGGGCCGAGCAGTACGCCGAACAGGCCATTCGCGATGCGCCGCAATCGACCATCTACTACGGAAACCTGGGATTAATCCAATATTACAATGCCAAGTGGCCCGAGGCGCTTGAAAATTTTAACTATGTCATTGACGGTGGCCTATATAACGATGAAATCGAAGTCGAACCCTTGGCGCTGGAGGCCGGACGAATAGCAGAATACTATTACCATTACGGTTTTACCCTGCTACGCCTGAATCGCTGCGGCGAGGCCGTGCCGGTTTTTCAAAAAATCGTAACGACTATTCCCGGAGATGAGAATGCGGTCTTTAACGCCACCGAAGGGCTGCGCCAGTGCGCCGAAGCCCTCAATAATCCCAACCTGTCTCCGACCGAAGCTCCCGCGGAAGAAACACCGGAAAGTTCCCCAACCCCCTGAGCCTGACCATGAATATCCCTTCCCGGCGTCCGTTGTTCCGACGCCAAGCAAATACCAATATTTACCGCATCTTTTTCTGGACCTTGATGATTGTCTGGGTCGTCTGGCTGTTGCGCGGCATGGAAGTCGGCGCCATCCAGCAGGTTGGCGCGCCAACCCCGACCGCCACCCGTTCGGCTGAATCGCTGGCCGAAGAGGCGGAACTCTACTTCGAACTCGGCGACCTGGACGGTTCCATTGCCGCCTACCGGGAAGCAGCCCGCATCGATCCGCAAAATGGGGAAGTCTGGAGCAGAATGGCGCGCATCCAGGCCTATTCTTCCGCGCTCCTGGTCGATTCCGAACGCCTGACTCGTTTGCAGGAAGCTTTAATCTCGATTAACCGCGCAAAAGAAGCAGCTCCCGACGATAGCACAGTCGCGGCCGTCCGCGCCTTTGTCTTGACCTGGAACGCCAACCAATACTTTTACACCGACAAGGAACGCTACGACCGCCTGCTGGCCGAAGCCGAGCAGGAAGTGGCCCGCGCCCTGCAACTGGACCCGACCAACACCCTGGCCCTGGTTTTCCAGGTTGAGATTTTGACCAACCAATACAAGATCGACCAAGCCAACCAAACGATGAGCCTGGCGCTCGAACGCGGCGAAGATATCATGGACTTGCACCGGGTGTATGCGTTCCTGCTCGAATCACAGGCGCTTTATAACCAGGCCATCCAGGAATACGACCGGGCGATTGAATTGAACCCTAACCTGACCTTCCTGATGCTGCGCGCTGGCGCCATTTACCGTCACCTGGCGTCCAGCAGCACTATTGATACCCAACAAACCATCCTGTTTGAAAAATCGCTCGAATACTTTGCCGATGCCGCCGATACGAACGAAAAAATCAATGTTCAGGATCCGACGCCGTACCTGTCCATTTCGAAAACCTATTCGCAAATGGGCGAGTATTTTGCCGCCTCGCGCAACGTGCTCAAGGCACTCAGTTTTGATCCGAGCAAGGCCGATGTCTACGGACAGTTGGGCATTGTTTTCTTTAAATCGCGCAACTACGAAGGTTCGATCCCGGCCCTGAAATGTGCCATCGAGGGCTGCACCCCAGCCGAATCCTGTGAAGCGCGCGCTGGCTGCGCCGAGGATGATCCTGGCGCGCAGGTAACAGGCATGGCGCTCTCCTCCGATACCCTGGTTTACTATTACACGTATGGTTCCGTCCTGGCAGCGCTCAGCCGTCCGCAGGAAAACCACTGCCCGAAAGCGCAGGATATTTTCAACCAGATCCGTTCCTCGCCGTTTGGCAGCGAGCCGACGGTGCTCGGCATCATCCAATCGGGTGAAGCCATCTGCGCTTCGATTGGCAACGCCACGCCAATCGTCCCGGTGGCGACGGCAACATCCATGCCGACCGAACAGCCATAAATCCCAACGGTATGTCAGAATTTCATAAGAATTAAAACCTTCCTCTTGACGGGGGTTGTCAGGAAGAGTATCATTTGTTTTAGCACTCGAACGGAATGAGTGCTAAAACTTTGTCAAAATTTATTCCTAAAACCAAAACTTTGTCTGGAGGTACACATGAGCATTTCAATCAAGCCCCTTGGCAACCGTGTCGTTGTTGAGCCTGCCGAACAGGAAGAAACAACCGCGAGCGGTCTGGTGTTGCCCGACACCGCCAAAGAAAAACCCCAACAGGGTGTTGTCCTGGCCGCCGGCCCCGGCGAGCGCGACGATGACGGCGACCGCATCCCGCTGGATGTCAAAGTCGGCGATAAGGTTCTGTTCGCCAAATATGCCGGTACCGAACTGAAACTCGACGGCAAGAAACTTCTCATCCTGCGCGAGAGCGACCTGCTCGGCATTGTCGAAAGCAAATAACCAAGGAGGATTTAACCTATGGCTGCCAAACAACTCGTATTTACTGAAGAAGCCCGCCGCAAGCTGAAGAATGGCATGGATGTTGTTGCCAACGCTGTGGCGACCACCCTGGGCCCCAAAGGCCGCAATGTAGCAATCGACCGCAAATTCGGCTCCCCGACCATCACCCACGATGGCGTCTCGGTTGCCAAAGAAATCGAACTGGAAGACCCGTTTGAGAACATGGGCGCCCAACTGCTCAAGGAAGCCGCCCAGAAGACCAACGATATCGCCGGTGACGGCACCACCACCAGCACCGTCCTGGCCCACGCCATCGTCACCGAAGGCCTGAAAGCCCTGGCCGCCGGTTACAACCCGATGATGCTCAAGCGCGGCATCGAAAAAGCCGCCGACAGCGTCGTTGCCGGCCTGCGCGAAATGGCCGTTTCGATCAACACCAAGGAAGAAATCGCCTCGGTTGCGACCAACTCGGCTGCGGATGTCGAAATCGGTACCCTGATCGCCGATGTGATGGACAAAGTCGGCAAAGACGGCGTCATCACCGTTGAAGAATCCAAGTCGATGCTCTTCGAAACCGAATATGTCGAAGGGATGCAGTTCGACCGCGGTTACATCTCACCCTACTTCATCACCGATGCCGAACACATGGAATCTGTGATTGCAGACGCCTACATCCTGATCAACGAAAAGAAAATCTCGGCTGCCCAGGACATCGTCCCGATCCTCGAAAAACTCGTCCAGCTTGGCAAGCGCGAACTGGTCATCATCGCCGAAGATGTCGATGGCGAAGCCCTGGCCACCCTGGTGCTGAACAAACTGCGCGGTATGCTCAACGTGCTCGCCATCAAAGCCCCCGGCTTTGGCGACCGCCGCAAGGCCATGTTGCAGGATATCGCCATCCTGACCGGCGGTACCGTCATCAGTGAAGAGACTGGCCGCAAGCTCGAAACCGCCACCATCGCCGACCTCGGCCGCGCCGAGAAGGTCGTTTCCGACAAGGACAACACCACCATCGTCGGCGGCAAGGGCGATGCTGCTGCCATCAAAGGCCGCGTCGACCAAATCCGCGTTGAGATCGACAAGAGCACCAGCGACTACGACCGCGAAAAACTGCAGGAACGTGTCGCCAAACTGGCCGGCGGCGTCGCCATCATCCGCGTTGGCGCTGCGACCGAGACCGAACTCAAAGAGAAGAAGCACCGCGTCGAAGACGCCCTCTCGGCTGCCCGCGCTGCCGTTGAAGAAGGTATCGTCCCCGGCGGCGAAATCTCGCTGATCAATGCCTCCGGTTCGCTCGACAACGTCAAAATGGACAATGAAGATGCCCAGGTCGGCGTCGGCATCGTCCGCAAGGCGCTCGAAGCCCCGATCCGCAGACTGGCGGCCAACGCCGGCCAGGACGGCTCGGTCATCATCGATGGCGTCCGCCGCACTTCCGCCGAGAAGAAGAACAAGAATATCGGTTACAACGTCCTGACCGGCGAATACACCGATATGATCAAGGCCGGTGTCATCGATCCTGTCAAAGTGGTGCGCGGCGCGCTCGAAAACGCCTCGTCCATCGCGGCAATGATGCTGACCACCGAAGTGCTGATCACTGACGTTCCTGAAAAAGACAAGGCCCCGGCCATGCCCCCTGGCGGCATGGGTGGGATGGATTACTAAAAACAAAAGGGCTGCCCAAAAGGCAGCCCTTTTCCATCCAAGCCATCGAAACAGCCGGGTATAATTCAGCCCATTCCCACCCGCATGGAGGTCGTTTTGGATCCAATTCTGTTTTCGTTCAATATTTTCGGCATGACGCTCGAGTTGCACTGGTATGGTCTGTTGGTCGCCTTGGGCGTGGCAGTTGCCGCCTGGCTGGCCGAGCGCGAAATCAAGCGCCGCGGTGAAAACCCGGAGCATGTCTGGAATGCCTTGATGTGGCTGTTACCCATCGGTATCATCGGCGCGCGCCTGTGGTATGTCATCAACGCCACCGTCGGCGGCAATACATCCTTTCTGGATAACCCGGTCAGCATCCTCTACGTTTGGAACGGCGGCCTGCACTTTTTTGGCGGGCTGCTTTTCGGCGTGGTGACGCTCTATTTCTACGCCCGGCACTACAAGCTCGATATGTGGCTCTTTCTGGATGCCATCGCCCCGGTAACGCTGATCGGGCAGGCTGTTGCCCGCCCGGCCAATTTCATCAACCAGGAACTCTACGGGCCGCCAACCAACCTGCCCTGGGGGATTTCGATTGACGCTTACCACCGCATCGGCGAATTCCGCGACCTGGCGAAATACCCGCTCGAAAGCACGCGCTTCCACCCCACTTTTGCGTATGAGATGATTTGGAACTTCGTCTTTGGCGGCCTGCTGCTGTGGGCGGCCCAACGCTGGCCGGAAAAATTCAAGCCCGGATCGGTGCTGGCTTGGTGGCTGGTGCTGGCCGGCAGCGGGCGGGCGTTGATCGAGTTTTTCCGTCCCGACCAGCCGCTCATCGCCGGAACATTCCTGACGACCTCGCAACTGGTTTCGGCGCTGATGGGCCTGGCTGGGCTGATCCTGTTGATGGCCCGCAACAACACCTTTAACATTCCAGGGTTGAAATTCCCGGACGCTTACAAAATTGCCCCGGCGCAAGCCCCGGCTGCCGCGGCCCCCAAGAAAAAAGCTTCACGCCGCAAGCGCTAAAAACTGCGGCAGGATGCCGAGCAGGCGGCGCATGATTTGCAGGGTGCGCTGGTGGAACAGGTCGATGTTGCCATAGGCCTCGCCGCCGCTTGCGCTGACAATGTCGGTTACGCCGCGCAGAATCAGGCAGCGGACAGCGTTGCGGCTGGCAACCCAGGCAATTGCACCGCTTTCCCAATCCGCGGCGGAGGCGTCAAAGCGCTCGATCAGCATGTTGACATCTTCGCGCAGGATGTCGCGGTCAGCGGAAACCAGCAGGCCGCGGCGGACATCGGCTGGCAAGGCAATTCCTGCCAGCCAGGATAAATCGAGTTGTGCGCTGTAATGCTCAAGGGCGGCCTGCGGGTCGCCCATTTGCTCGATAATGTCATAGACGAGGGTCCGCTCAACCAACAGGATATCCCCGGCAGCGGCGCGACCATCCAGCCCACCGCAGGTGCCCAGGTTAACCAGCAAATCCGGGTGGAAATGGTCAATCGCATACTGGGCAGTGGCCGCTGCTGAAATTTTGCCCCATCCACCGTGCAGGAAAACCAGGTTGAAACCGGAAAGTTGATGAGTGAAAGTTTCGCCGACAGGGGTCGATACGAATTGCAGGGACTGGCCAGAAAAGATTTCCTTAATGGCCCGCCATTCTGCATTGGCAGAGATCAGCACAACGATATTTTTCATGCGGATTTTTTGATGTAGTCGAACAGGAATTGCAAGGCAGCCTCAGCGGAGGAGGCTTTGTTGGCAATGCGGTCGCCCTCCCAGGTGAAGTTGCGCGCCCAATCCCCTTCGAGGGTGGACAGGCCAAACCAGGTATACCCGACCGGTTTGCCGGGCATCCCGCCGCCGGGGCCAGCTATGCCGCTGACCGAAACGGCAATATCGGCGTCGAAAACTTTGCGCGCGCCGCGGGCCATCTCGATGACCGTTTCGCGGCTGACCGCGCCGTGCTGGTGCAGGGTATCCCAGGAAACGCCCAGCAGGCTGACTTTGGCTTCGTAGGAATAGGCAACGATCCCGCCCATGAAATAGTCGGAAGAACCCGGCTGGTTCGTAATCCGATCCGCCACCAAACCGCCGGTGCAGGATTCGGCCAGGGCCAGTTTCAGGCCCCACTGGCGCAGGTAGTTCCCAATAGCAGCTTCCAAAGGTTCCAAAAATATTCTCCTGATTTATGAATTTGTAACGATTTTTTCGAGTGTGGCGTCCCAATCCAGGCTGCCGCCACGCTGCATGGCGGCCTGGGCCGCTTCAGCCTGAAGGACAGCCTCGCCGACGAACAGATTCAGTTCGCGTTCACTTTCGCTGTCCCAGGAGGCTTGCGCCCTGGCCAGGCCAATCAACTCAAAGGCTTCCTGGGGGTTGCCCTGAGCCAATTTCAAAAGACCAATATAAAGTACGGTTGAAACCAGCACCGGCTGGGCGCCGATTTCCGCGGCCAAGATGGCGCCCTTGTGCAGGTTCGCCAGCGCATCGGCGAAACGCTCGAGCTTGATCGCAGCCAGGCCCATGTTCATCAAATGCAAGGCCTCGCCCTGCTTTGCGCCCGTCTCCTGCGATATCGACAGGGCGCGCAGGTAGTAGTCGAAAGCCTTCTGCCAATCGTTTTGCTCGCCCGCCAACGCGCCCAGATTGTTAAGGGCAATGGCAGCCCGCTCGCGGTTGCCAACCGACAAAGCCAGGTTCAAGGCCTGCTGGTAATATTTTTCTTCTTGCGCCGAGCGGCCCAGGGCGCCCATGATGACGCCCAGACGGTTAAGCGAATTGAGCAAAGTGACCATATCCCCGGTCTGGCTGGCAATCTGGTAGCTTTCCTCGCAATGCTGGCGGGCGCTTTCGATCTCGCCCAGCCGCCACTCGACACCGCCCAGGGCAACCAGCACCCGCGCCAGGGTCGAACGGTTGCCATCCTGGCGGGCCAGGTACAAGGCCCCGGTCAGGTAAGAGAAGGCGTCCTTGTAGTTGCCGAGGTAAGAGGCGGTTTGTCCCAACTGCACCAGGGCCTCCGCCACGAGGATATCCAACTGCATATCGCCGGCCAGGGAGGCCGCCGCCTCGGCGTGTTGACGCGCATTGGCGTACTCGCCCAATTGCAGGCAGGCGTCAGCCAGACCAATCTGCATTTCGATCATGTCGCGCACCGGCTGGTCGGGATGTTCGAGCAAACTGATGGCATGTTCAAAGAATTCGCGCGCTTCAGCCAAAGCGGACAGGCTCAAGGCGCGCTCGGCGGCCTGCGAAAACATCTGGGCTGCGCGGCTTAAATCACCGCCCTTCTCATAATGCTCGGCAATCTGGGCCAGGTATTCATCGCGCCGCTCACCGCTGACCTGGTCGAGCCAGCGGGCGACCAGGATATGCAGGCCGGTGCGCTGGCGTTTCAGCAGGGTTTCATAAGTCACTTCCTGGAAGAGGCTGTGCTTGAAGGTATATTCGCGCGTCCCGGTAAAAACCGCCGGACGGCGCTCGTAAATCAGTTCCTTGCGGCGCAATGTCTGCAAGGCGTCCAGAATTTCGCTCTCTGGCAGGTCGGAGCTGGTTTGCAGGATGGCCTGATCCCAGAATATCCGGCCAACCACGGCGGCGCGCTGGATCGTGGAACGTTCGGGGATGGTCAGGCTGTCCAAACGGGCCTGCAACACTTCACTGAGGGTTGAGGGGACGTTGACGGAGGCCAATCGCGCCGGTTCGACGCGCCAGTATTCCTCGCCCGTTTGGATGACGCGCTGGTCGATCAGCATTTTTATCAGCTCTTCGACATAGAACGGGTTGCCCTCCGCGCCGCCAACCACCAGCTCGCGAATGGCGTCTGGCAGGTCTGACACTTTGCGCAGGATTTCGTTAACAAGCAGGCGGCTGTCGTTCTTGTTCAGCGGCTGCAAGTGGATACGGGTCAGGTTTTGGATGTCCTTGCCCAGCCCCGGATAACGCTCGAACAAAATCGGACGGGTCACGGCCAACGCCATCAGCGGCGTGGTCAGGGGCAGGTTGGTGAACAGGTATTGCAAGGCATCCAGCGAACCGCTGTCGGCCCATTGCAGGTCGTCAAGCATCATCAAGGCCGGGCTTTGCTGGCAGATCGACTTGAAAAACCGGGTCAGGTAGAAGAGCGCCTGCTGGCGCAGCTGGCGCGGGTCGTTCAACAGGCCGCGCAAATGCGGGCTGTCCGAAAAATCCAGGCCGATCAGATGGCCGATGACGTGCGCCTTCTCGCGCCAATCCAGCACATCGGGCAGGAACTCCGCGAAACCGTTTTCCAGTTTCTGGTGAGCGATATTCAACGGATCGCTGTCCTGGATTTCGAAACGGGTCGAGAAAATATCGCGCAGCAACGCATAAGGGGTATTCTGCATGGACTGGCTGGCGCGGCCTTTGAAAACCCACCAGGATACTTTCTGGATTTCGGCCCAGGCGTTGAATTCATACAACAGACGGCTTTTACCGATCCCGGCGTCTCCGGTGACAGTTGCAACCGTCAGGGTGCCATCGATGAGCGCCTCTTCGAAAGCGATTTTCAACCGCGCCAGGGAATCGTCCCGGCCAATCATGCGAGTTTCGACGCCCTCGATCCCGCGCGTATACAAGCGGAACGCGCGCGGCTTGATAGATGTCACCAGGTAGGTCTGGAGCGGCTCGGACTTGCCCTTCACTTCCAGCAGAGGCTGAATATCCACTTCAAAAACGCCGCGCACATGCCGGTAGGTATCGTGCGAAATCAGCACCGAGCCAGCCGGGCAAGTCTGCTCGAGGCGCGAAGCCAGGTTGACCGTATCGCCGATGGCTGTCATTTCGCCGCGCGAACCAATCGAGCCGATCAGTACCGGGCCGGTATTCAAGCCAATGCGCATTTTGAGAATATTCAGCGTGGGCGTATCCGGCCGGAAATCGGCCAGGGCGCGCTGCATCATCAGCGCGGCATGGATGGCTCGTTCCGGGTCGTCTTCGCGGGTTTCCTCGACACCCCACAGCGCCATAACCCCGTCGCCCATGTGTTTGTCGATCTTGCCGCCATAAGACAGGATAACGTTATCCAGCCTTTGCCAGAGCGCATTCATCGTGTCGCGCACATCTTCCGCATCCATGTGCTCAGACATGGCGGTGTAACCGCTCACATCCGCGAACAGGATGGTGACAATCCGGCGCTGCTGGGTGGATTGGCGCGGCGAGACGGCTGGCGGTGTTTCCAGCATAAGCAAGCGTTCACGCAAAGGCCCCAGGGCGGACTCGACCACATCGTCGCCAAGAAGTTCGCGCTGGGCTTCCAGAGCCTGGATCGCCTGCTGGAGTTTAATCGCCTCGTCCATTCGTCCCGTTCGCCTAAGCCATCAACAACTGCATCAAGCTGGTGCGCCAATCGAGCGCAGACCCGCTCGCCATACCGGCAATGATTTCAGCTTCATCCAGGTTCCATTCATGCAGCATCTGTTCCGCCAGGCGCTGATGGTCGAGGCTGTAGGCCGGATGGTGTTCGGCCAGGCCGAGCAAGGCCAAAGCGCGCGCGATATTGCCCTGCGCAGCCTCCAGGCGGGCATAAAAGATGATCCCGATCAAGGTCCACGGGGTCGCGCCAATGTGATCCGAGAGGGCCAGCCCATCGCGCAGGTTTCCACGGGCATCTTCCAACTCGCCGGCGCGAATCTGGCTGTTGGCCAGGTTTAACGTATACAGGGCCAGGGATTGCTGCGCGCCAATCTCGCGCACCATCGGGGTCGCCCGGCGATAGTATTCCATGGCGCCGACATAATCCCCTTTTTCATCGGCTAAAGCGCCGAGATTGTTCAAAACCACGGCAGCGCGTTCACGGTTGCCGACCGAAAGCGCCAGGTCGAGCGCCTTGCGATACAGGCTTTCTTCGAGAGCAGAGTCACCCGCCAGGCCAGACAAAACCCCCAGGCGATTCAAGGCCAGCAAAAGGGTGTTCGTATCCTGGTTACGCTCGGCCAAAACCCGGCTTTCCTCGCAATAGCGCCTGGCCGATTCCAGTTTTCCCAATCGCCAGTGGACATTGCCCAGGCCGTATAAAATCTGCGCTTTGGTTGCATTGTCTGACGTTTGCGCCAGGGCCAGCGCAGACTCAAATGAGCGTTCTGCATCCGCATAGGCCCCGGTTTCAGCCTTGATCTGGCCGTTCTGGTTCATCGCCGCCAGGAGAAGCTGGTTGTTGCTCAAATTACTGAAATTCTGCAGGGCAATGTCGGTATGCTTGAGCGCATCGGCATAATCGCCGGTGCGGAAGAAGACCTCGCCCAATTTCAGGTGGATGTAAGCCTCATCCCGTTTGCGGGAGGGCGACAGGAGCGATTGGGCGCGTTTCAGGAAACGCAGCGCTTCAGACAAAGCGCCCAACCCGAGCGCCTTCTCACTCGCTTCGATCAGGATGTCGGCGGCCTTGTCGCTGTGGCCGGCGTTCTCGTAATGGTCGGCAATGATGGGCAGGTACTCCCCGCGCCGCTCGCCGCTGATGCGGTTGAGCCATTCGGCGACGCGCTCGTGATACTGGGTGCGCTGGCGCTTCAGGACGGTTTCATAGGTAACATCGCGCAGCAGCGCGTGTTTGAAGGCGTACTCGGTCGTATCGGAAAAAGCGGAAACCGGGTGACTGAAAATCAATTCCTTGGCGCGCAAAGCCGTAAGCGAAGCCTGGAGACGCTCGCGCTCGCTACCGACCTCGGGGCTGAGCGCTTCCAGCGCGCGATCCCAGAAGATGCGGCCAACGACCGAGGCGCGCTGCAACGCCGCCCGCTCCAGGCCGTCCAGCGCATCGAGGCGGGCTTCCAGAACCCCGGCCAGGGTCGGCGGGATATTGAGCTTGTCGAGGCGGGCCAGGTTGACCTGCCAGGGTTCCTGGTCGGTTTCGATCACCCGGCCTTCGATCAGCATCTTGACCAGTTCTTCGATGTAGAAGGGATTGCCTTCGCCGCCGCCGACAATTAACTCGCGCAAAGCCGAGGGCAGCGGGTCAACCTTTTTAAGGATTTGACGCACCAGGGTGCGGCTGTCGTCGCGGTTGAGCGGTTCGAGGTTCAGGGTAACGGCATTCGGGAGTCCGTCTCCCCAGGCCGGGTAGCGGCTAAAAAGCTCGGGGCGGGTGGCGCAAATCGCCAAAACAGGCGTCCCGGCAGGCAAATTCCGGAAAAGGTGGGAGATGGCATCCAGCGAAGCATTATCCGCCCACTGGATATCATCGAGTACAAAAATGAGCGGATAGACTTGGGCCGCGCCCTGCACCATGCGCAGGATGCTGGCAAAACCCAGGCTGCGCATCTGGGCCGGGTCAGATAACAAGCCGCGCAAATGGACGCTTTCGCGGAAGTCATAGCCAATCAACTGGCCGACCACATGAGCTTTTTCTTGCCAGTTGGGGTCGTCGGGGATAAAACTGCGAAAACCGGCTTCCATCTTTTGGAAAACCAGCGCCAGCGAGTCGCTGTCCTGGATTTGGAAGCGAAAAGCAAAGATTTCACGCAAGAAGGCATAAGGGGCGTTGATCTGGGAGGGCGCCGAACGGCCCTGGAACAGGAAATAATCGTTTTCCTGGGGGTCGGTCCAGGTCAGGAATTCGGTAAACAGGCGGCTCTTGCCCAGGCCCATCTCGCCGATGATATTAATCAACTGCGGCAGGCGCTGCGAGAAAAGACGCTGGTAGGCTTGCTGCATCTGCTCGAGTTCCGCCTGACGCCCGACCAACTCGGTTTCAACCCCCTCGACTCCGCGCGTGATCAGATGGAAAGCGCGCGGACGGGCGCTCAGGATGTTGTACGGCTGCACCGCCTCCGATTTGCCCTTGAGGCGCATCGGCGCGATCTTCTCGATATCAAAAATACCGCGCACCAGCCGGTAGGTATCGGTGGAAATCAAAATCTGCCCAACCTGGGCCGATTGGTTCAAACGGGCCGCCAGGTTGACCGCATCGCCAATGGCGGTGAACTCACCGGTTGTGCCGACCTGGCCGACAATGGCCGGGCCGGTGTTGATGCCAGCCCGCAGACTAATGGTTTCGGATACAAAAATAGGAGAGGCCTGGCAGGCCTCTTTCAGAATACTTTTCATGCTCAGGGCAGCGCGAATGGCCTGTTCGGGATCATCCTCGGCGATGCTTTCGGCCCCCCACAAAGCCATCACGCCGTGGCCCATGTGCTTGTCGATCCGCCCGCCGTGGGCGAGGATGGCCGAGTCGAGCTGATCCCAGAGCAGGTTGGTCGCATCGCGCATGTCTTCCGGGTCATAACGCTCTGCCAGGGTGGCCAAATCAGGCAGGTCGGCAAAAAGAACCGTGATGATCTTGCGCTTCTGCGATTCGGCCCCATCCCCCTGGCGCGCCGCCCGCAAAGCGGACAGTTTCTCACGCAACGGGACGAGAGCCGTCTCGACAACAGAATCGCCCAACGTGGCGCGTTGGGCCTCGAGGGCTGCAATTGCTTGTTCGAGCCGACTGATTTCAGTGTTCATTGGGCCGGTACACTCTTCAGGTTATCTGTGCAAGGACGCCTTCATTTTACATGATTATTGAAAGGATGAAAGCAAGTAAAATAGAAGGAATAAACTCAAATTTATACCCTTTGCGGGCATTATCGAGAAAATCCATGACCCTTGATGATCTTTTCAATTTCCTGCTCGAACGCAAGAACAATCCCAAACCGGGTTCGTACACCAATTCCCTTTTTGATGAAGGCCTGCCGCGCATGGCCCAGAAAGTTGGCGAGGAAGGCGTGGAAGTAGCGGTCGCCGCCCTGGCCCAGGAGGATGCGCGCCTGGTCGAAGAAATCGCTGACCTGGCCTATCACACCCTGGTTTTGATGGCCGCTCGTGGAGTCAGCCCCGCGCAGGTACGCGCGGAGCTGGAGCGCCGCCACCGCTAACAAACAACCCGTTTTACGCGCCGGGTTTCTTCAGGCTGGCAATCCCCTCTTTTAGCACCTGCGCCGAGTGTTCAAGCGCGATCTGTTCTTCGGGGTACAGTTCGGTTTCGATAATCTTCTTGACCCCACCCTGGCCAACGATGCAGGGAATCCCCAGGCAGACATCGTGGATGTTGTACTCCCCGTCCAGGTAGGTTGAAACCGTCAGGACGCTGTTCTGATCCTGCAAAATCGTGCCGACGATGCGGGCCAGCGACATGCCGATGCCAAAGTAGGTCGAGCCTTTGTAGTTGATGATGTGATAGGCCGAATCGCGCACTTCGCGCACAATCCGCTCACGGATGGCCGGCCAGTTATCGCAATCGCCACAGACCGGGCAATACTTGTCCATCGGCACTCCGCCGACGTGGGTCATCGACCAGGCCGCCACCTCGCTGTCGCCGTGTTCGCCCAGGATATAGGCGTGGACGTTGCCAACATCAACGTTGCAGTGCTGGCTGATCAGGTAGCGGAAGCGAGCGCTGTCGAGCACCGTGCCGGAGCCAATCACCCGGCCCTTGGCCCAACCGGAGCGTTTCAGGGCGACATGGGTCAACACATCGACCGGGTTGGTGGCCAGTACCAGCACCGCCTGCGAATTCTGGGCCACGATCTGATCGACAATCGTCTCGACCATGGCGGCGTTCTTGTGCAGCAGATCAAGACGGGTTTCGCCGGGCAACTGCTTGGCCCCGGCAGTAATGACAATCACCTGGGCATCGGCATAATCGCTGATTTTGCCGACCCGAATTTGGACGGATGGATAAAAAGGCAGGCCGTGCGCCAGGTCGAGCACCTGTCCGGCGGCATAATCGGGGTTGGCGTCGAGCAGGCAAATCTCATCGGCCAGGCCTTTTTGGGCCAGGGCATAGGCGAAAGTCGAACCAACTGCGCCGGCCCCGACAATCACCACCTTGCGCGAATTCCATAAAGTGTCCATCGTTCACAATCCTTCCATAAATAAGAGTTTATTTGTCTATTTTACCCTTGATTGTGAAATTTTGGACAATTCTTATCGAGTTATCATTTTCGGGGGAACAACTTAATCTGCGCACAGCTCGCGGATGACGCGGGCAAGATGCGGGTTGACCGTGAAGTGGCGCTCGAAAAAAGCCAGGATTGCCAGGGCGGATTCTGGATTGGACTCGTAGCCGCGCACAAAAGCTGAGAGTTGGGCGGCCGTTTCAGGAAAGCGCCGCTCGAAACGGCGTTCCCCGGAAAACTGGTCACGGAAAGCGGGCTGCTCCCTTTCGATCCGCTCGGCCAGGTCGAGGATGCGGTCGACCGCGTAATTCTGGATAAAACGCGTGGCCGATAGTTTTTCGCCGCGCCGATAACGGCCCAGCCCAACGTACAGGTTGGTCAGCGCCTCGCCGACCAGCCACTCGGTCGAGGCTTCGCTGCGGGCCGGGACGGAAAGCGCGGGCGCGGCAATCGAGTCATCGATCCAGGGCTGCTTCCAGACCACTCTCCCGGCGGCAAAAGGGATGTGGGCCAGTTCATCCGGCTCGAAAACGGCAAACTCGCAGAAAATCCCATCTTCGAACAGCAATTTGTAGCCATCCGGGGAATTCTTGAAACAATAGGCGATCGGGTTGAGGCAGGCCAGCCAATCCAGGTTTTCGATAAAGGCTGTTTTATAGCACGGTTCGACAATGGCGAAGAAATCGAGATCGGAATATTGGTCAAGGCGGGCCAGTTCCGTTCCGACCGAGCCAAGGCCGATCAAGGCCAGTCCATGACCTGACTGCGAGAGTGATTGCCCGATTTCATTCAGACGGGAGAGTAATAATTCCGGAGTCGGCATGGGGTTATCCTTTTATGTTCAATCAGGTTGGCTGCAACGCAGCAATTTCAAACCCCGCCCGGACATCAATGTCCGGGCTATTCTCCCCAAGCCCGCTAAAGCGGACTGATCAGTCGCCTTTAGGCAGTTTCGTAAGAATAGTTGGGGATTTCAATCTCTTTATACTTGGAGTAACTATTCAGCCGTATTTTTTGGCCTTATTTGAGGGTTGGGCCAGTCAGGACCGGATACGTTTTGGTGTAAAAAAACCGTAACCAGTCAATGACTGATTACGGTTCAATCTGACGGTTGGGAAGTCTTCAAAATCGGCAATAAAAAGACCGCCATAT
>JAEWVF010000077.1 GCA_023459215.1 Chloroflexota bacterium | reverse complement strand
GAAGGCGCGCTCTTGCTGGCGTCTCTTAATCGAATAACTTCCCTTGCACTGCTTCGACTTGCTTTTCTTGTTTCTCCTGCCACTGGACATATTTCCTAATCTTTTCTTCGTCCAGTCCAATTGTACTTACACAGTATCCTCGCGCCCACAGGTGACGTCCCCAATACCGCCGCCCCAGATTTTCATATTGTTGGAACAATCGCAATGCCATCTTTCCTTTCAGATACCCCATGAATTCTGATACCGAATACTTCGGTGGTATCGACGCTACCAGATGCACATGGTCTGGTTGTACATTCAGTTCCAGTACTTCGATTTGTTCTTTCTGTTTGCACAGTTGATACACCAGTTGTCTGACTGTCTCTCCTATTCCTTCCTTGAATATCCGATACCGGTATTTCGGGCAGAACACAATATGATACTTGCACTCGTACAAAGAATGTGATAACTTCCTGAATCGTTGGGTCATGATGAGTCTCCTTTTGGTTGGTTGCACGCCTTCCAGTAGTGCTCATCATACCCAACATTCTCATCTACTTTTCACCGTATAACCTTTTACTCTACTCACTGCCAGAGGCAGTGGTTTTGCACTCTAATAAATCCAGATTAATTGTTAAAAAACCTCCTCTCTAAGGAGGTTTTTTAACAACAACGGAGCGATACGCTTCGGACATGCTATAATTTCGAAAGTGCTTTCAAGAACACCATCTCGATAGGATATTATGGGCGGGACCATGATCAATGCGCAACCTTGCACTTTTTTCTTAATTGAAGACAATGCGGCAGATGCCGATCTGATTTCACGCGCCTTGCGCAAAGCGGACAAGTCAACGCAAATCCACATCGCGCGGGACGGCGAAGAAGCCTTGCAGATGCTGAACAACTGGCCGGGCAATTTTCCCAACCCGATGATTATCCTGCTCGACCTGAAATTGCCAAAAATCGATGGTCTGGATGTGCTAAAAGCAATCAAACAAAACAGTTCGCTCAAATTCCTGCCAGTTGTCGTTCTGACTTCTTCGAACCAGATCCAGGATGTGCAAAGAGCTTATCAGTTCGGTACAAATTCTTATGTATTGAAAGCGATTGATTTCGATGAATTTTCCAAGGCCATCGAAATGATCCAGCAATACTGGTGCAGGCTGAACGTTTACCCGTTTTAGCGTCCCCTGAAAGTCATTGCCGCCGCCTGCCTGGTTTCCAGAACCCAGGTCCGGCGGCGACTTTTTTTGATAACGCGGAGGAGTATATGAAAAAATTCCTGTTTTTAGTTCCCCTGGCGCTGCTGCTGACTTTTTGCGCGCCAGCCGGCCCGGCAGCCATGCCGTCGCCGGATGTGGCCGCCATTGTGGAAGCCACCCTGACCGCCTACGTCCCGTCCGAGGCCGAGATCCTGCCCGCGCCAACCCTGGCCAGCGGAGGCGCAATCTCGGGCCGGTTAAGCTACCCGTCCGAGGCCATCCCGCCCTTGAAGGTGGTGGCTTTTCGGGTTGGCAGTTCGGAAATCTACACGGTCGAAACCACTTTGAACCAGACAAATTACCGCATCGAAAACCTGCCCGAAGGCAAGTACAACGTGGTTGCTTACACCCTGGGCGGCGACAGCTTCCCGGTTGGGCTTTCAGGCGGGTATACCCAGGCTGTGCTCTGCGGCATGGCCGAAACCTGCACCGAACACGGGTTGGTGGATGTAGTGGTTTTCAACGGCGAAGAAAGCAGCGACATCGACATCCTGGATTGGTTGCAACCGAACTTCCCGCCCATGCCGTAAGAAACCCAGGAAACCATGACCAGCTTGCTCAAACAACCCAACAGCAAAATGTGTTTCATCTGCGGCCTGGAAAACCCGGTCGGATTGAAGCTGAAAATCTACCAGACCGGACCAGGCGTAATCGAAAGCAGCTACACCGCTCCCGGACACTTCCAGGGTTATCCCGGCGTATTGCATGGCGGGATTGTGGCAACGATCCTGGATGAAATCAGCGGACGGGCCCATATGGGCGACCCGTCCGCGCCGCGCTTCATGTTCACCGGCAAACTGGAAGTTAAATATCGCAAGAATGTGCCAACCGGTAAGCCGCTCAAAATCGTCGGCAAGGCGGGCAAATCGAAGGGCAAGATGGCCGAAGGCTGGGCCGGAATCTACGATGAAAGCGGAACCCTGCTGGCCGAGGCCAACACCCTGTTGATCGATGTTCCGCAGGAAGTGCTCGATTCAGCCAACCTGGAAGACCTGGGCTGGAAAGTTTACCCGGACTAGCGCATCCCGCCGAACGCGGCAAAAACGCTGTTTTTGTGCAGAATCTCAACAGCAGAAAAACCCACCTCGCGCAGCATATCCACCTGGAAGAGGATCGAGCGCGGGGTGTCTTCTTTTTCGATGTAGGAAAAGACCGTTTCGCGGTATTCATCGCCCTTTTGCGCGGACAAGTATTCGCCATAACGGGCTTTCATCAGGGCCTGGAGCGGGGGATGCTGGTGCTCGACCATATCCGATATCCACAACGCGCCGCCGGGACGCAGGGCGCGCAAGCATTTGGCAAAAACTGCCCGCCACTCCTCGTCCGCGCGCAGGTGATGGAAAACCGCTGCGGCCAGGATAATGTCGAATTGAGACTCGCCCAGTTCCAGTTCGCGGATGTCGGCCTGGTGCGTGACGACCCGCCCACTGGTCGCCGCCCCGACCCGCTGCGCGGCGCGTTCCAGCATCGGTTGGCTTAAATCGAGCAAAGCAACGTTCAGGTTGGGCAGCGCCTGGAGCATTTTGAGCGAATAATTACCAGCCCCGCAGCCAATATCGAGCAAATCGGCGGCATGGGGCGTGCAAGCCGCGGCGGCGCGGGTAATCAAATCCATAGTCAAGGGCGAGTCAACCGCGGCGGCATGGCCGGTTTCGAGGCTGGAAAAACGTTCGACATCATTGTCAAAACGCTGGCGGATTTCTTCAACGGTAGATTTTGTCATTTGTAAGTTCTCCCTTTCCAGGTGACACCCGCGCCAGATAAAACTTTCCAGGCCGAGGCCAGCATCATGGCGGCAAAAACACCCGCGCCAAGCGGAGTGGTCAAGGCATACCAGGCCGAAACGCCCATGCCACGATTAACTTTGACGCGCTCGAGCAAAATATAGGCCCAAATCAGCAAGGCTTCAATCATTACCAGCAAAGCCGCCCAACCCCCACCGCTGGCATACCAAAGCAAGCCCAAAACCGGCCAAACCGGCAGAACGAGGGCCGCCATCAGCGCCAGGGTCGCCCCGAAAACGCCCAGCAGCATCAGGCCGGGGTGATCGGAAAGGCCGAGGTAGATGTTCTTCGTCCAACCTTCCCACATCGAGGCCAGATCGGTGTACATGCGGGTTTGGGCCACGCCATGGCCATCGGCCACAACCAGGCGATGACCGCTCCATTTGACCTTTTCGCTCAGGGCCTTGTCCTCGACAATCTGGTCTTTGACCGCTTCATGGCCGCCAACGGAATCGTAAACGGCGCGGCGGATAAGGATGAACTGTCCATTGGCAATGGCATCACGACTTTTGGAATCGTTCACCTTGCGCGGCGAAAAACCGACTGAAAGCGCCGTAAAAACGAGCGGCATGACGGTTTTCTCCCAGAAAGAACCCAGGATTTGCTCAGTCATGACCGTGTACAGGTCGGCGCGGGATTTTTGGGCAGCAGCCAGGGCGGCGGAAACGGCGTTCGGGTGCAGGAAGGTATCAGCGTCGAGGAACAAAAGCCATTCGCCGGTAGCGGAGGCGGCAGCCTGGTGCAAGGCATGGGGCTTGCCGGCCCAGCCGGGGGTGAGTTCGCGTCCCGCCAAAATAACGAGACGGGCGTCGCGGGCCGAGAGCTCGGCCAAAATAACGGGCGTGGAGTCGCTCGAACGGTCATCCAGCACCAGGACTTGCAGATTGGGATAATCCTGGGCGAGCAGAGCATCGACGCAGCGGCGAATATTTTTCTGCTCGTTGCGGGCCGGGACGATGACCGACACCTGCGGGCCAGCGGCGGGCGCGGCAACGCGCGGTGTTTGCACATCCAGCCAGGCCTGGTTGTGCAGCCAGGCAATGATAATCAGCGCGCCAAGAAAAAACAGGGTTGAAAGTGCGAGATAGAAAAACATGAGTCTCTTCTATTCTAAACTGCCGCCTCGGATACGGGCAGTTCGACGATAAAGTTGGCGCCTTTGCCGGGGGCGGTATCCAGCCAGAGTTTCCCGCCGTGCATCTCAATGATGCGCCGCGAAACGCCCATGCGCTTATACGGGCTGAACATCCGATCCACATTTTCGGCGCTGATGCCAGGGCCGGCGTCACGCACTGAAAGCTGGATGGATTGCTGCTCTTGGACGAGGGAAACCGCTATTTTGGTGCCCTCGGGACTGAATTTGTTGGCCGCGCTGAGCAGGTTGACCAGCACCTGCTCGATGCGGGCGCGGTCGACATGGGCAGTCAGGCTCTCGGAGGGGATGTCCAGGATAAGCTGCTGACTTTTTTCGGCCAGGCGCTCGGCGAGCAGTTTGACCGCACCGCGCATCAGGGGAACGAGGTTGACCGGCTGGCGATTAATCTCCAGAACACCCAACTCCAAATCACCCAAATCCAAAATATAGTTGATTAACGCCTGCAAGAACCGTCCGTTGCGATGGATGCGGGCGAGTTCCGGGTCGCGCAGGATGCCGGTGGAGAGTTCTTCGCCAACCGAGCTGGCCTGCAAAATCCCGGCCAGGGGCGCTTCGATCTCGTCGCGGAAAGATTTCAGGAAGAGATTCTTGAACATGCTGGCCTGTTCGAGGCGAGTGCTGGTCAATTCCAATTCATGCGAGTAGGCGGTAATCATTTCCTTGGCCTCGGTCAGGCGCTCGACAGTGCGATTGAGGTGTTCGGTGCGTTCTGCAACCAGTTCTTCCAGGTGGGCAAGAACATTTTCCATGCTGGCGGCGGCCAGCCAGGCCACCCCGGCAATCGCCAGCAGGCTGATGGCATTGTAAATCGGGAAGGTTTCGCGCCCCGGAACATAAGCCAGGGCGAAAAACTCCAATTCAGCAGTCACCGCCAGCGCAACCCAAAAACTGGCCGCCGGGGATAGCACAAAACCTGCGCTTATGACCGGCAAGGCAAACAGGATGAATGATGAGCCCCAGATCACATTTTCAGGCGCATCGGAAAAGGGGATGGCTATCGCCAACACCAGGACGGTCACGACCCGACCCAGGCGGCTGGCCGCGGGGAAACGATTCAGCCCGAGCAGGAGGACAAAGACCAGGGCCATCACCGCCACAAAAGCTGTGTGGAAGATACCCTCCGGCTCGGAAAAAGGCCAAAAATAATAAAGTGAATCGATCAAAGCCAGGCAGGCCAGGAGCAGCAGGAAGGCCTGCAACACGCCAGCCATCCAGCGCCGACGCAGGTCGGGATTGGCGTGCATGGGAAAACGAAAGGACTGCGGGAGTGCGATTTTGGGGAACATGATTTCTCCATTGCAAATAAGAACCGTGAAGTTCCCCCTCCCCCAGCCGGAAAGTCAACGGGCAGGGTATGCCCGAAAATACAGCTATGTTTTGGCCGATAAAGCGCCTTCGACTAAACTTTCCATCGGAATTAGCCCCACAAAGAGAAAATGAGGCGCGATGATGTCGATCAGCAGGAAAAACGCGAACACGCCCCAGATATCGGGGGTAATGCCCAGATTGCGCTGGAGAGCCGGATAGAACGCAAGCGGAACCGCCCGCCCGGCGTGCAGGTGAGGCCGCGCCGCCACATAAACAACCCGCATCGGCTGGCCAGGTTTGAGCGATTCGAGCCAGGCGGATGGATAGAAAGACAACCCGCGCACATAAACCCGCTGACAATCTGCCGTTTGCTCAGGGCAGGACAGGAAAATGTAGCCATATCCGTTTTCGAAATCGATTGATTCGACCACAACTTCCGCCTCGCGTCCGTAGTCGTGCAACGCGTCAACGAAACCGCGATGCTGGACAACCTGATCCAAGCCGGCAATAACCGAGAACAGGAACATGATCGGCACCAGGATGGCGGTAAAACCGAGCAGAATTCTCGGTATCAGGGCAAGTTCTCGACGGGTGGGAAGCCAGCGCGTGTTCATCCTTACAGCCTGGCAGTAATCGGGAAAGAACGATCCATAAAATGGACAACAAACAAAATCAACAGGCTGGCCAGGCTCAAATCCGGGACAAAACCAAACTGGCGATTGGCCCATAGCACGATGACGACCACCAGCAAAATCACCAGGAATTTGTAGCGCGGCATCTGCTCATCGCTGAACAATTGCGGCATGGCCAGGCCAATCAAATAGCGGTTCTTGGGCAGGATGTTGGCGCTCAACATCAGGAAGAAGCGCACCAGGAAAATACTATGCAAGAGCAGGAAAATCCCGGCTGCGCCGGCGATAAAATAATCGAGCGAATTCTGCGTATCACTGGGGGCATTAAAGAACAGGTCAAAATTGCTCTGGTAGGCCATCAGGAACAGGCAAATCAAGTACCAGAAATAGAAAAGGCTTTTTAAGGCGGGCGGAATCACCCGCTCGGTCAGCGCCATCAAAATGATGCCAACCAGCGGGATGAGAAGCGCGGGCCACATATACCAGTCCAGTTCGGCCCAGCGCGCCAGGGTGACGGAAACAATCGCGGTAACGACAACAATCGTCTGCTCATTGACGCGCGGCAGGAGTTTTGGAACAACCATCCCAAAAACAAACAGGAACATAAACGAAGGCAGCATGATTGCGCTTTGGATGCCGCCCAGAACAGTTAGGCTGAGTTCAGGGTTGAAAAATTCGGCCAGGGGAATCAATATCCACGAAACCAGCACGGTCAGGGCAATGATTTCCTGCCAGCGGCTGAGGCCGGGCGCCAAAATCCCCGGTTGGGCGGCGGCGCTTTTCTGCCGTTCGGAAGTTTCCCACAACAGCAGGATTTCGACGATGATTCCGGCAGCAAGGGCGAGGTTGGAGGCAAGTTGCATGAGGTTTATACTTTCAAATCAGGCGTCAACAATTCACTAAAATCAACAAATCCGAGAAAAACAAATTTCGGATAAATAGCAATCAACAACCAGGACAAGCCCAGTATCCACCAGACATCCGGCGTAACGGCCGGGGCCGCAAGGACCTGCTCATAATAATCAGCCAGGGCGGTTTTCTCGCCTTCAGACACCAGGGCGTCAATGTAAACGATGCGCAATTTTGCATCCGGGCGAATAGTCTGAATCACGTCCTGCGGATAATAGCGAAACTCCAGTGTGCCGTAACGTTCCTGGCCGCTCGAATCGATAAAATGCAAACCGGCCCGGTAACCCTCATCCACATAACTAACCCTGGCCTCGGTAATCTTTCCGTAAGCCTCCAATTTATCAACAAAGCGGTTATGCGCACCCCAACGATCCAGCCCAGCAATCACCCCCACCAGGAACATCAACGGGGCCATAGAGGCAATAAAAAGACCCAGAAACCTTCCGATCAACGGCAACAGTTTGACCGTTCTGCACAACTCATCCTTCAACGCGTTCAAATCACCCTCACCACAGACCCGCGCTCGCCCTTTTCGACCTCGATCCGGTTCGGGAAGGCATCCTTTAATTCATCGAGGTGGGTAATAATCAGGATTTTGGCAAAATCACCTTTAACAGTATTAATCGCCTCGATCAAACGCTGGATTCCAAGCGCATCCTGCGAACCAAAGCCCTCGTCGATTACCAGGGTTTGCAAGCGCGCCCCGGTGCGCTGGGCCAAAATCTCCGAAAGCGCCAGGCGGATGGCGAAATTGACCCGAAAGGCCTCACCGCCCGAAAACATCTCATAATCGCGCTCGCCAGCCGGATCGCTGATGACAATATCCAGCGTTTCCTTCAGGTCATCGCGTTTTTTGTCCTTGTAGCTGGCCTGGGTCACAAAACGGACACTCATTGCGCCGTTCGAGAGCCGGTCGAGCAAATCGTTGGCTTTCTCCTCGATTTGCGGCAAGGCCTGCTCAATCAGCAGGGCCGGCACACCATCCTTACCAAAGGCGCGCTCAAGGGTCTTGTGGCGCGCAATCTCGGCAGCCAGTTCCTCGCGCCGGGCGGTATATTGCGCTTTTTGCGTCCGGCGGCTGTCGAGCACCGCCACCAACTGGCGCGCCCCGCCGACTTCCATATTCATGCGGTTCTCGCGCTCCTGCAAATCGAACAGGGCGCGCTCGGTCGCTTCCAGGTCTGGTGTATTGGATTCCGCTTCGCCCAGGCGCGCAGCAGCTTCGGCATAAGCATCTTCGGCGTTATCCAATTCGGTGTTTAAGGTTGAAAGTTGCTGGTTTAACGAGGCAATCTCATCGTCGAGCGGCTTGAGTGCGGCGCGGGCCGCTTCCAGGTTGCGGAACTCAACCTCGCTCTCGCGCCCGGCCTGTTCGGCCCGGCGGGCGGCGTCGTGCGCGGCGGCATCGTAGCCGAGCGCGGATAGTTCTTCATCTAATCTGGATAATTGGGAACGGGCCTCGGCTGCGAAGTTCTCACCGTTTAACAGGCCTTCAACCTCCTGCAAGCGAATTTTCCCGCCCGCTTCCCACGCCGCCGCAGCCTGTCTTGCCGTTTCGAGACGCTCCTGCAACGCCGAAAGCTGGGCCGCCAGGCGCACCCGCTCCGATTCTGCATCCGAAAGGCCTTTGACCTGCGCCTCGCGTTCCGCTACTTGCCCGGCAATCGATTCCGTTTCAGCGCGGTTGGCGCGCCATTGGTCGCCGAAGGCTTTCCCCTCGGCTTTCAGCCCATCAATCGTTGCAGCACGATGCTCGGGCGAGAGTTCCTGCCCGCATAATGGACACGCACCCGCCTCGGTCACTTCCAGGTTTTTGATGCGCTCATCCATCGCCAGCATTTGGGCTTTCAGGCCCTCGTTCTCGGCCTTGAGCGAAGCCTGACGCTGGCGCAACTCGTCCAGTTGGGCGCGCAGCGCTTCGCGCTGTTGAACCTTTTCTTCGGCAGCCTGCAAAGCCTTTTCGGCGCGTTCCTGTTCCTTGCTTAACTCATCAATCACCAATAACTGGTTACCAATGATTGCATACTGCTCACCCAGCGCAAGACGCTCCTGCTCCAGCCGCGCCCGCTCGCTGTTGATTTCATCCAAAAACGGCTGGCGGCGCTTCTCCTGCTCGCGGAATTGGATCGCAGCCGCCTCGAAAGCCTCCAGCGCAGCGCGGGCCTCGGTCCAGGTCTGGTAAGCAGATTCAACCTCCGCCGCGCGTTTGACGAGATCGGCCTGGGACTCGCGCTCGGCCTGTTTGGCGGCCAGGCGGGCCGAAAGCGCGGTCCGATTCGCGCGCGAACGTTCCAGCGCGGCAGCCAGCGTCTCGGTCAGTTTGCGCTCCTGGGCCAGCGAAGCCGCCATCCGCCGGGCCGTTTCAAGCGCGTTTTCCTGCACTTTGCGGCTGGCGGCCATTTCTTTTAATTGGCTTTCAAGCGCTTCCAGGCGGGCTTTGCGGTCGGCTTCTTCACTTAACTCGGCATTGATTTCGGCCAGGCGGCCATCGACCAGGTCCACTTCACGCTCAAGACCTTTGCGGCGTTCGGCGGTGCGCTCACGGTACGATTCCCACTGGTCAAGGCCGAGCACGCTGGCCAGGATGCGTTTGCGGTCGCCGGGGCGCTGCTGGGTGAACTGGTCGGCCTTGCCTTGCAGGAAAAATGAAGCGTTGACGAAGGTCTCGTAATCCAGCCGCAGGGTCTGCTCGATCTTGGACTGGGTCTCGCGGGTCGAACGCTCGGTCAGCGGACGCCAGCGCTCGCCATCCCAAACCTGGAATTCGAGCGTGGTGCTTTTGCCGCGCGGCAGGATGCGCTGGATGCGATAGCGGTTGCCCTCATAATCAAAATCCAGGGCCACTTCGGCAATCTCGCTGGCGCTATGGATCAGCGCTTCGCCGGTCTTGCGCGCCTGCCCGAACAGGGCATAGGTAAAAGCATCCAACAGGGACGATTTGCCCGCGCCGTTATGCCCCGAAATACAAGCCATGTTAAAGCCGCTAAAATCGACTTCGACCGGGTCGCGATAGGAAAGAAAGCCAGTGAGTTTGAGCCGAATCGGTATCATGGGCTTATTTTACTTTGATTTAGATGTGGTATCATAACGGCGTGTTCAACACTGACCAAGTTCGTAACCGCCGCAGGACGACCCTGCTGACAATTATCCTGGCGACGATTCCGTGTTACTGCCTGGGGTTTGTTGTCCTGTCATTAACTTCCGGTGAACGCACGCCCACCCCCACACCAACCATCAGCGTTCCAACCCTGACGCCTACAGAAACCTTGCTTGTCATCCCGACCACCGCCGGGCCGTCGCCGACTCCGAATGTGTTGACGGCAACCCTGACCAACACCCCGACTGCGACCACAACCCCAACGGCAACCGCCACCCCAACCGCTTCGCCGACGCCGTTCCTGCCGCAAACGAACACCTTCACGCCTACGCTTCAGCCACCAACCGCGACCCGCACCAATACGCCGGTTCCGCCCAGCGCGACCTTCACCCCCAGCAATACGCCGGTGCCGCCCAGCGCAACCTTTACGCTCACCCCGAGCAACACGCCCGTCCCGCCGAGCGCCACCTTCACGGCCTCACCCGGCACACCCACAGATACCGCTACCCCTTAATACCCACCCAGAGAATGGATTGAACCTTCAATGGAACTGACCCCTTTCCTGAAATCCCTGCTCTCCACGTCTGGCCTTTCGGCTTACGAAACCCCGGCCGCCAAAATCATTGAGGCAACTTGGCGTCCGCTGGTGGATGAAGTCCAATACAGCAAGATCGGTTCGCTTGAAGCCTTCAAAAAAGGTACTTCGGCTAGGCCCGGCGCTAATCCGAAAATCATGCTGGCCGCCCACATGGACGCCATCGGCATGATGGTCACCAGGGTGCAGGATGGTTTCCTGCGCGTGACCCAGGTCGGCGGGGTGGATGCGCGCGTGCTGCCCGGAACGCCGGTTACCGTCCACGCCAGCAGGGGCGGCAACGTGGAAGAACTGCCCGGTGTTGTCGTCCAGCCGTCGGCGCGCCTGTTGCCTGCGGCCATGGCCGACAGCCCGGTGCCGATGGATCACCTGTTCATCGAAACCGGTTTGCTGCCCAAAGAAGTTGCCGCCAAAGTGCAGATTGGCGACCTGGTTTCCTACGCAACCGAACCGGTCGAACTGGCCGGGGAGGCCCTGGCCGGCCACTCGCTCGATAACCGCGCTTCGGTTGCCGTGGTAACGGTCGCGCTGGATGAATTAAAGAAGAAAACCCACAGTTGGGATGTCTGGGCCGTTGCTACCGCACAGGAAGAAGTAACCCTGGGCGGGGCTTTCACCTCCGCTCACGGCCTGCGCCCCGACCTGGCAGTTGCCATCGATGTGACCTTTGCCAAAGGCCCTGGCGCAAGCGACTGGCAGACCTTCCCGTTTGGCAAAGGGCCAACCCTCGGTTTTGGCCCGAACCTGCACCCCTTCCTGTTCAAGAAATTCGAAGAACTCGCCAAAAGCCTCGAAATCCCCTACCAGAGCGAGGTTATGCCGCGCCATTCCGGCACGGATGCCTATGCCATGCAAATCAGCGCCGAAGGTATCCCGACGATGGTCATCGGCATTCCACTGCGCTACATGCACACCCCGGTCGAGCTGGTCGCGCTCAAGGATATCCAACGCGCCGGGCGGTTGCTGGCCGAGTTTATTGCCGCCCTTGAACCCGATTTTGTCGAGAAGATTGTCTGGGAAGATTAACGAACATGGCAAACATTTCGGAAAAACAATTCAAATTGCTCGAAAAATTATGCAATGCCAGCGGCGTTTCAGGCGACGAGGGCGAGGTGCGCCAGATCATTCTGGAAGAAGTCAAGCCGTATGCCGATGAAATCAAAGTGGATGCGCTCGGCAATGTGCTCGTTACCAAAAAAGCCAGCGCTGGCGGCGACAAGCCCCTGCGGGTGATGCTGGATGCTCACATGGACGAAGTCGGTTTCATGCTGGTGGCTGACGACAACGAGGGCATCTACCGCTTCGAACTGGTCGGCGGCCTGGATGTGCGCCAACTGGTCGGCAAGGCTGTGCTGGTTGGCAAGAGCAAGACTCCCGGCGTCATCGGCGCGCGCCCGATCCACCTGACCACGCCCGACGAGCGCCAGCGCAAAATCCCGCTGGACCAATTGCGGATCGACATCGGCCCCGGCGGCAAAGCCAAAGTCGGCGAGCGGGCGGTTTTTGCAACCCGCTTCAAGCGCGTCGGCCCGTCGATTTTCGCCAAAGCCATCGATAACCGCGTCGGCTGCGCCATCCTGATCGACCTGCTCAAAACCGCCCCGGCACATATCGACCTGTGCCTGTCCTTCTCCGTGCAGGAAGAAATCGGTTTGCGCGGCGCGAAAGTGGCCGCCAACTATTTCAAGCCCGACCTGGCCATTGCCATCGACTCGACCCCGGCCAACGACCTGCCGCACTTCGCCGAAGAAGAAAATATTTACTACAACACGAAACTCGGCCTCGGCCCGGCGCTTTACACCTATGACGCCGGGACGTTGAGCGACCCGCGCCTGGTACGCTTTTTGGCGGCGACCGGCGACAGTGAGAAAATCCCCTATCAGTTCCGCCAGCCAGGCGGCGGCGGGACCGATGCGGGAGCCATCCATCGCCAACAGGCCGGCATTCCCTCCGTCTCCGTCTCGGTGCCGGGACGTTATGCGCATACATCCACCCTGGTCATGCGCGTGGACGATTGGAAAAATTCAGTAGCGCTTTTACAAGCCGCGCTCAAGCGTATTTCGCCAGATTTGCTGGCTGAAAACAGGCCTTAGTATAAACGGCACCCTGGCCCTGCTCGGCTCCGGCGAATACCTGCCGGTGATGAATGAAATCGACCGATTCCTGCTCGAAAACAGCGGCGCAAACGGACGCAAGCCGCAGGTGGTCTGCCTGCCGACCGCCGCTGGAACAGAAGGTGAAATCTCGGTTTCTCGTTGGATGCGTATGGGCGAGGAACATTTCAAGAGCCTGGGCGCAGAAGTTACAGCACTGAAACTTACCAATCGAAACGAGGCGGAACAAGTCGACTTTGCCGAGCAAATCGAACAGGCTGATTTAATCTATTTCTCCGGCGGCAAACCGCACTACCTGTACGAAACGTTAAACGGCACAAAAGCCTGGGGCGCAGTACAAAAAGCAACAGCGCGCGGCGCGGCTTTTGCAGGCTGCTCAGCCGGGGCCATGTTCATCGGCGAATTCCTGCCCGACCTGCGAACCTTTGGGCTGCGACAGCAGCGCGCCTTTGGCCTTTTGCCAAAGAGCCACATCATCCCGCATTTTGACCGCTTAAGCGCCTGGCGCGGATTGTCCATCCCGCTGTTGCAATCGCTGCTCTTGTCCGAAAACGAATATATCCTCGGGCTAGATGAAGATACCGCCCTGGTCGGCAAACTGGGACAGACATGGACGGTTATGGGCCGTCGGCAAGTTCATCTGATCAGCAAACATGAAGCCGTCTCGTTTTCAAGCGGCGCACAAATGGATTTACCTCAATAGTCAAAACCTTTTCAAGGAGATGCAATGAAGTCTCTCATTCAGAAACTCACAGAAACCTTCTCGCCTTCCGGTTACGAATCGGCCATCCGCGACGTGATTCGGGACGAGGTGCAAGGCTTGGGCGATGAAATCCGCGTGGACGCGCTCGGCAACCTGATCGTGCGCAAAGGCCCATCCAAGGGCGCCGGGAAAGCCAAGCGGATCATGATCGCCGCCCACATGGACGAGATCGGCCTGGTCGCCTCGCACATCGACGAAAACGGTTTTGTGCGCTTTACCACCATCGGCGGGGTGTATCCGCAAATGCTGATGGGCTCACGCGTGCGCTTCTATAGCGGAACGCCAGGCATCGTCCACACCGAGCCGCTTGAAAAGCCAACCGATACGCCCAGCATCGAGAAGATGTTCATTGATGTCGGCGCAAAAAACCGCAAGGAATGCCCCGTCAAAGTGGGCGAAGTCGCCGCCTTTGAGCGCCCCTTCCTCGACCTGGGCGACAAAATCGTGGCCAAGAGCATGGATGACCGCATTGGCTGCGCGGTGGCGATTGAGGCCTTGCGCGCGCTCAAGAGCACGCCGCACGAGGTTTATTTTGTTTTCACCACCCAGGAGGAAGTCGGCACCCGCGGCGCAGAAACCTCGGCCTTCGGGATTGACCCCGACCTGGGCTTTTCCATTGACGTTACCGGCTGGGGCGACACGCCTGGCCGAAAAAACTTCGAGATGGCGCTCGGCAAAGGGCCGGCAATCAAAATCAAGGATGGCGGGATGCTCTCCGATCCGCGCATCGTCGATTGGATGATCCAGGCCGCCGAGAAAGCCAAAATCCCCTATCAGCGCGAAGTGTTGCTGGGCGGAACCACCGATGCGCGCGCCATGCAACTGGTGCGCAGCGGCGTGCCGGTCGGTTGCATCTCAATTCCCTGCCGCTATGTTCACAGCCCGAGCGAAATGGTGGACATCAACGATGTCCAGAACGCGGTCAAATTGATCGGTGAACTGCTCAGCAAACCTGTCGCGTTATAAACCGACAAGTCGCAAGCCGTCCTGCACGCAGGGCGGCTTTTTTTATTCCTTGCTAAAAGTTGTAAAATATAAACACACTTATCCGTTCGATATATTCAACGAGAGTATCATGGCCCAACACCTGAGAAACATAGCCTTGCGCACAAGTCTGATCTACGCCTTGCTGGCCGGTTTGTGGATTCTGCTCTCAGACCGGGTTATCTCTTTTATCGCCAAAGATGCGTTCATCCTGACCCAAATGCAAACCTACAAAGGCCTGTTCTTCGTTACCGTCACCACCGCGCTGCTGTATGTCCTGCTGCGCGCCCAACTTTCCAGTTGGAGACGGGAAGCCGCCCAACGCCAGGAAACCCAACAAGCCCTGGCTTTCAGCAATGATTACCTGAAAGCTGTCCTGGATTCAACCAACGACGCCATCCTGGTCATCGCTGCCGGCAGCGGCAAAATCATCGATACCAATCAACGCTTGTTCGAAATCTTTGGCTATACCCGCGAAGAAGCTGTCAACAAGCCAGTTCATCAACTGAGCAGTGTTTTAATGCAATACCCAGACAAAACCATTATCGAATTTGCCGCCAAATCAAAATCAGAGGGGCCGCAAGTCTTTGAATGGCAGGTCAGGCAAAAAGACGGACGCTTATTCTGGGTCGAGGTCAACATGCGCTTTATCACCATCGGCTGCGAGGAACGCTATGTTGTCTCTGTGCGCAACATCAACGACCGTAAAGAAATCGAAACCAGCTTAAAGGAAAACCAGCGTATGCTCTCCACCCTGGTGAGCAACCTGCCCGGAATGGTTTACCGCTGCAAGAATGATCCGGACTGGAGAACCATGGAATACATCAGTGAAGGTGTTTTCGCGCTAACCGGATATCGCCGCGAAGATTTGCTTGGCAACAACAATATTACCTACGGGAAAATCATCCACCCCGAAGACCGGCAGCGGGTCTGGGATGAAATTCAGGAAGCGGTCAAGCATTACCGGCCCTTTACGCTGGTTTACCGCATCATTGATGCATCCAATATCGAAAAATGGGTTTGGGAACAGGGCCGCGGCATTTTCGATGAAAATGACAAGCTGCTATCGTTGGAGGGGTTTATCACCGACATCAGCGAACAAAAAGAGAACGAAGAAAAACTGCGCGAGGTCAATACCCGCCTGAACGTCCTGATCAATTCCACGCCGGATATTATCTGCTTCAAGGATGAAAAAAACAGGTGGCTCGAAGTAAACACCGCCGACCTGCATCTTTTCCGGCTAACCGGTGTGGATTATCGCGGCAAAACCGACGCCGAACTGGCCGACTATACTGATCCACTCTACCGGGAGGCCTTCCTGACCTGCGAGCAATCCGATGAAAATGCCTGGCGGGCGAAAACAATCAGCCGGGGCGAAGAAGCCATACCAACCCCGGACGGCGATCACAAAGTTTACGATGTGATTAAAGCGCCAATCTTCAACCCGGATGGAAGCCGCAAGGGTCTGATTGTTTTTGGCCGCGATATCACCGAGAAGAAAAAGGCCGAGCAGGCGCTTTACAAGCGCATCTCCGAACTGGAAGCCCTGCGCACCATCGACCGGGCCATCACCTCCAGCTTCAACATCCAGATTACCCTGGATATCCTGCTCAAGCAGGCAATCCACAAACTCGATGTGGATGCAGCCGCCATCCTGGTGCTGGACCCCGATTTGCAACTATTGAAATATGTGGCTTGTGAGGGATTCCGCCAGAACAACATCGAATCAACTGAAATCCGGCCCGGACAGGGTCTGGCAGGAACCGTGATGCTGGAACGGAGAATCCTGCAAATCAACGATGCGCAAATCCTTGAAAAAGACAAATCCTTCGCCCACAACGAAGGATTCCAGGCTTATTATGGCATCCCACTCATCGCCCGAGGCCAGATGAAAGGGATTCTTGAAATCTTCCTGCGCGCCAACGCCAACTTCGATAGCGCCTGGTCAAACTTCCTGGAGACCCTGGCCGACCAGACCGCAATCGCGGTGGACACTTCCCAGATGTTCGATATCTTGCAGCACAAGAACCTCGAACTCGCCTTTGCCTACGATGCTACCATCGCGGGTTGGGCGCACGCCCTGGAACTGCACGAAGGCGAATCGCACGGACACAGCCAACGCACGACCGAGATGACCGTCAAACTGGCCCAAAGCCTGGGGCTGGGCCAAAGCGCGCTGACGGCAATCCGCCACGGCGTTCTGCTGCACGATGTCGGCAAAATGGGCATTCCGGAAAGAATCCTACTCAAAAAAGGTGCGCTGACGCCCGCCGAGCGCAAGGTAATCGAGCAACATCCCATCATCGCGCGCGAAATGCTCTCAAAAATCGATTACTTGAGACAGGCGCTGATTATTCCCTATTATCATCATGAAAAATGGGATGGCAGCGGATACCCGGAAGGGTTACGCGAACAGCAAATTCCGCAGGCCGCGCGTATTTTTGCCATTATCGATGTTTGGGACGCGCTTACCAGCGACCGGCCATATCGCAAAGCCTGGCCGCAGGAAAAAGCGCTCGCGTATATCCGCGAACAGCGCGGCAAACATTTCGAGCCGGCGGTTGTGGACGCCTTCCTGAACCTGGTGGCATCCACATCGACCGATTAAGGCGGCAAACTAGTGCTGGAACAACGCTTGCAGTTTGTCAATTTCCGCCCACAAATCCCCAACGGGAGGCCGCTCCTGCGCATCTGCCGGGCGGCCCCAGCCCAACAGGATGCGCTCAATCTCGAGGCGGGTATCGGCTTCGCAGGCCGGGTGTGAGCGCGCCAGGTCGAGCAGGGAGAAAGCCCATTCCACCTGACCGCGGCGATGGAGAATCAGGGCGTAATCGGGGAGCAGCGAGGTCAGGAAAGCCTCGCTGCCAATCTGACGCATCAGGCGGGTCGATTCGGCCAGGTATTCCAGCGCAAGCGTTTCCTGTCCGGCATGGATGGCAGCCGTGCCCAGCACATGCAAAGCGGAAGCGGTCATCCAGGCGCTCTCGATGGCGCGCGCCAACGACAAGGCTTCCAGGGTGTGCGTGCGACAGGCGGCATAGTCGCCGCGCTGCAAGTAAACAATGCCCATATTGGCCTGGATCATGGCCATATCACTGCGATTGCCAACCTTGCAGGCCAGCGCAAAAGCCTGCTCATAAAAACCCAGGGCTTCAGCGGGCTGATTCTCGGCATAGGCATTTTCGCCCAGGCTGTTGAGCGCAGCAGCGGCAGAATCAAGGTCGTCGACACTGTTTGCCAGGGCCAGGCTGTCGTTGAGATAACGAACCGCCTCGGCATGTTCCCCGGTAACGATGGCGACATTCCCCAGTTGGCGAGAAATGAACACCTGACCGGCCAAATCCTGCTGGGCTTGAACAATCGCGTAGGCCTCGCGCAGGTAAACACGCGCAAAACCATATTCCCCCAACCAGTTAAGGATACGCCCAAGATGGCCGAGGGCCTTGGCAACCGTCTTGGGGTCGCCAGCGCGGCGGGCCAGGTCCAGGCCCGGCTCGAGATAGCTGCGCGCCTCAACATAGGCCCCTTTTTCGCTGTGGATATTCCCCTTTTGGACGAGCAATCGCGCCCGCAGACCGTCCAGGGAAGCATCATCCGCAACCAGGGCCAGGGCGTGATCGACAATCTCAATCGCATCGCCAAACTCCGCCAGTTGGAAAGAACGCTCCGCCGAATAGGCCAGATACTCGACCGCCTTGACAACCTCGCCGGCCTGTTCATAATGGGCGGCAATAACCGAGTAATACTCAGCCGTGCGCCCGCTGCGCCCAGTGGCCGCTTCGAGCCAGCGCGCCACGCGCAGGTGATAAGCACGGCGATCTTTCTTGAGCATACTTTCGTAAGTAACATCGCGCAAGATGGCGTGCTTGAAAGCGAATTCGTCCGCCCCATCAAAAGCGGATTTGTGATGCTGGTAAATCAGTTCCCGCTGGCTGAGCGCTCCCAGGCGATCCGCAACCATGACCGGCGCCAGGTCATCCGACATGACCACCACCGGCTCATCCCAAAACATGCGCCCAACGACCGAGGCGCGTTGCAAAATCACGCGCTCAGCTGGCTGCAAGCTGTCGAGGCGGGCCTGCAAAACAGCCGTGAGGGTCGGCGGGATGCGCAAGCTGCCCAGGCGGGACAGATCAACCTGCCAGCGCTCGCTGCCGCGCAGGATAATGCCATCGTCCAGCAAAACTTTGATCAACTCTTCGACATAAAAGGGATTGCCCTCGGCATTGCGGGCGATCAGTTCGCGCAACACTTCAGGCAAGTTTTCGACCCGCTGCAAAATCTCGGCCACCAGGGCATCGCTCTGGGCCGGGTTTAACGGTTTCAGGTCGAGGCGCAAGGCATGCGCAAAAGCGGAATCCCAGCCGGGTTCACGCTCATACAGGGTCGGGCGAGTCAGGCAAACGGCGAGCAGGCCAAGGGTCGGATGCTCCGCCGCCAGGCTGCGCAAAGCCGCCAGGGATTGGCGGTCGGCCCAATGAATATCCTCCAAAACCACCAGGATCGGACCATCCGCAGCCAGGCTGGCAAAAAACTCGCCGATATATTGCAAGGCGCGCCGGCGCAGCAGTTCGACATCGCCGCACACATCGCGGATCAAGGCACTCTCAGAAAAATCATAACCCAACAGAGTGCCAACAACCTGGGCCTTGAACGGCCCATCCTCGCGCAGAACAGCCGCCATCTCCGATTCGAATTTGCGACGGACAGCCTGGGCCGAATCGCTTTCAAGGATGCCAAAACGGTAAGCAAACAGGTCGCGCAGCAAACCATACGGCGCTGCGCGAGTTTGCAACGTGGCGCGGCCCTTGAAGTAAAAGGCCTCGATAGGCGAAAGGTCAAACCATTTCTCGAACTCATACAACAGGCGGCTTTTGCCAATGCCCGCATCGCCAACCACCGTGATAAACGTTACGGCAGGTTCGCGAAGCAAGGCTTCGAGCATCCCGATCAGACGGCGCAGTTCCTGGTCGCGTCCGATCATGCGGGTCTCGATGCCCTCAATCCCACGCGAGGGCAGGCGGAAGATATGTTCGCGCGCGCCCAGCACCAGGTAGGTTTGCAGCGGCTCCATCTTGCCCTTAACATCCAGCGGCGGGCGCACCTCGACATCGAAAATGCCGCGCACATGCCGGAAGGTATCGTGCGAGATCAAAATTCCGTTGAGCGGGGCCGCCTTTTCCAGGCGGCTGGCAACGTTAACGGCATCGCCCATCACCGTGCGCTCCGCCAGGCTGCCAATCTCGCCGACAATCGCCGTGCCGGTATTGATTCCGATCCGCATCGAGAGGAAAATACCGTTTTCACGGCAAAACTCACCCAACTCGCGCTGGATGGCCAGGGCAGCCTGCACCGCCCGCTCCGGGTTATCCTCGCGGGCCTCGTCCGCGCCCCACAGGGCCATGACCCCATCGCCCAGGTGCTTGTCAATCTCCCCGCCGCCCGTCAGGATGACGCGATCCAGGCGCTCCCAGATGCGATTCATCAGGTGGGTGACTTCCTCCGCATCCATCCGCTCAGACATGGCCGTATACCCGGAAACATCCGCAAACAAAACCGTTACCATGCGGCGCTGCTGGTGCGCGGCCATCTGCTGTTCGAGGGTCGCGCGCTGGGCTTGCAGGGTGGAAAGAATGGTTTCCAGCACAGCTTCATCCAACTTGCCGCGCATCGTCTCTTGCGCAGCAATGGCCATGTCAAGTTCGGCTATTTTTTCCAGCAAAGATTTTGTCATCCAGGCCCCGAATCAGAGTAAAGTTATCCTAATTTGATTATAACCGCAAGCGGGCCGGCGTTCTACGCCACAATCGGTTAGAATTCGGATATTCTCCTGGAGATTTAACATGCCATTCGACTTTTCCCACGCCCCAGACCGCTCACAGACCAACAGCATCAAATGGACCGCCTACCCCCGCGACGTGCTCCCGCTATGGGTGGCGGACATGGACTTCCCGGCCCCGTCCGCCATCAACGAAGCCCTCTCAAAAGCAGTGGAGCATGGCATTCACGGCTATGAAATGCCAGGCAAAAAACTACGCGAAACTGTCGCGGCGCGCATGTTAAAACTTTACGGCTGGAAAGTCGAGCCAGAATGGGTTATCGCCACCCCCGGCATTATCGCCGCCTTCAATGCCGCCGCCTGGGCGGTCTGCGAACCCGGCCAGGGGATTTTGACCCAGCCGCCAGTGTACCCGCCCTTCCTGACGCTGCACGCCAATGTCGGGCTGGTTCATCAAAATGCCCCGCTGCGCGAAGTCTCTGTATCCGAAAGTATCCTGCGCTATGAAATCGACTTTGACCACTTTGAAGTCATGTTCGACACCGATGCGCCCACCCGCATGTTCCTGTTCTGCAATCCGCACAACCCCACCGGACGAGCCTTTGGCCGCGACGAACTGCAAAAAATGGCCGAAATCTGCCTGGCCCATAACACAATCATCGTCTCCGATGAAATTCACAGCGAACTGACCCTGCCGCCCGCCCAGCACATCCCGATTGCCAGCCTTTCCCCAGAGATCGAGGCCAGAACCATCACCCTGATTGCCCCCAGCAAAACCTTCAATGTTCCCGGCCTGTTTACCGGGTTTGCCATCATCGCCGACCCGGCCCTGCGACAAAAATTCCGCCACACCACAGAAAAATTGTGCATGCACGTTGCCAGCCTGGGGCTGGTTGCCGCTGAAGCGGCCTTTTCCGGAGCTTGCGACGAATGGCTGACCGACCTGCGCGCCTACCTGAGCGCCAACCGCGATTTTGCCGTCGGCTTTATTGGCAAAAACCTACCCGGAATCCGCACGACCGTTCCCGAAGCAACCTATCTATCCTGGCTGGACTGCCGCTCGTTAGGACTGCAACCCAGCCCCTACGAGTTCTTCCTCGAAAAAGCGCGGGTAGCCCTGACCAACGGGGCAGACTTCGGCGAGGGCGGCCAGGGATTTGTGCGTTTGAACCTCGGCTGTCCGCGCATAACCCTGGAAGAGGCGCTGACGCGGATGATGGCAATATCATATTCATGATTCTAAATTAATGCGCTTTTCTAAAATCTGTACTAAAATAGGTTTGTAAGGTAGCTGTTATGTCGGGAAACATCCCCCTGCAAGTAAAATAAACGCGTGGAGTAATTTAGGACTATGGACGAAGGCTCGATTACCATCCTATATGTAGAAGACAACCCTGATAATCGCATGTTAATCCGTCGCGTCTTGATGGCTGAAGATTATATTGTCGAAGAGGCTCCCAGCGCTACTGAGGCGCTTGAAAAACTGAAGACACTGCGGCCCAACCTGATCCTGATGGACATCAATATGCCGGAAATGGACGGCTATACGCTAACCGCGAAAATTCGTCAGTTACCAAACATGGGCGGAATTCCGATTATCGCGCTCACCGCAAACGTAATGAAGGGTGACAGGGAAAAATCTTTAGAGGCGGGCTGTGATGGTTACATTCAAAAGCCTATTGATATCGATACCATCATCTCCCAAATTCAACGTTACCTAAAGAGGTAATATGAGCGAAAAAGATACCGCCCGACCCACATCACCCAACAACGACGGCGTGCGCAAGCCCAGCCTGCCGAAAGACGCTACTG
Source organism: Chloroflexota bacterium (assembly GCA_023459215.1). GTDB lineage: Bacteria > Chloroflexota > Anaerolineae > Anaerolineales > Villigracilaceae > UBA8950. The sequence continues at coordinate 64,265 of JAEWVF010000077.1, read as the reverse complement.
TCCTGGTGGTCGAGGATAATGTTTCCAATTTTGTGTTGATTGCCCGCCTGCTCGGTTTTATGGGTATTCACTGCGAATGGAAAACTTCCGGCTATGAAGTGGTCGAATACGCAGACACACTTCCCCGGCTGGATTTGATCCTGATGGATATTCGCCTGCCCTACGAAGATGGCTATGGGGCGCTAAAAAAAATTCGCGCGTCTGAGCGGCTTAAAAATGTTCCAATCGTTGCCGTCACCGCCGAAGCGAGCCAGGAGCAGATGAACAAAGCGCGCGCTTCGGGGTTTGACGGTTTCCTGGGCAAGCCACTGGATCCCGATAAATTTCCCGAACAAATCAAACGAATTCTTACCGGTGACCCTGTCTGGGAAATCCCTTACGAGGAAAGATAACAAAGGCGAGGAGGTTTCTTAGCAAGTGACGAGAGCCTGCCTCGCTTTTTGTATATTCACACAACGAGAAACCCCATGAGCCAAACTGCTCCAATCAGCGCCACCCCAGAGATCACCATCAAACTTCACGAAAAAAATTACGAATTATTCAGAGCACGAAGTGAGAGGGAGATTCATGCGGTTATTCAGAATTCATTGAAAATCTTGCCTTATCCTTCGGCCTACTACTCGGTCACCGAAACCGGTTTGGAGCTTGTCTTTTCCCACGATCCGCGCAGCAAGAAGGCAATCCAGGGGATCAAACGGATTATTGAAATCTCCCCCACAGAAATGGCGCGCTGTTTCTCTGACAATCTCAAAATATCCAGCCTTGATGAAGCCGATTACAACCCAACCATTATTTCCATTTTTAAAGAAACCGGATGCAATTCGATTGCCGTAATCTCAGCCATTGAAGAGGTCATCTCGGTGGGGGTAATCATCCTCGGCGCCAGCGAAGGCCAGAAGTTCGAAAAATACCTGACCGCACCAATCGTCAGCCTGGCCGAAACAATCCCGCACACGCTCGAGAATATCAAAGCCGTTCGGGCAACACAACAACGTTTGCGAGAACTGGAAGCCATTTCAGATACCAGTCAATTAATCTCAGCATCGAATAACCTGCAAGACCTGTATGAAGTTTTGCATAAACAAATCAAAGAAACGATTGGCGAAGTAAGTTTCGCAATCGGGCTGTACGATGCTGAAAGCCAGACCATTTCCGTGCCTTATCTGTACGACACCGATTCAGTCAGACAGATTGAGCCTTTCCCCCTTGGTGAGGGGTTGATTTCGATCTTGATTCGAACCCGTCAGCCCCTGATGCTGGTGGACGATACGGAGCGGCGCGCCCGCGCCCTCGGCGCAAAATTCGTTGGCAAGTCGGCAAAATCCTGGCTGGGTTGCCCGCTGGTCATCGGCGGCGAACCAGTCGGTGCAATCATCGTTCAGGACCTTGAAAAAGAAAACCGCTTCACGCAGGATGATTTGCGCTTCCTGACCTCCCTCTCGGCCCAGGTCGGCGGCGCAATCAACAACACCCGCCTGCTGGAAAATACCCGCCGCCGCGCCCTGCAACTCCAGACCGTAGCTGAAATCTCGCGCGAAGTCTCCAGTTCACTGATTGTCGACAACCTGCTGCGCCAAGCCGTCCAGTTGGCAGTCGAACGCTTCAACTTCTATCATGCCGCCGTTTTCCTGCTGGATAACGCCAAAGAGTTTGCCATCATCCGCGAGGCGACCGGCGAAGCCGGGGCGCAGATGAAACGCGCCGGGCATAAACTGGCGGTCGGCTCGAAGTCAATCGTTGGCTTTGTTTCCCAAAATAACGAACCGCTGGTGGTCAACGATACCAGCAAAGACCCCAACTATTATGCCAATCCGCTGATGCCAGAAACAAAAGCCGAGGCAGCGCTGCCGTTGCGTGTGGGCAACCAGGTCATCGGGGTGCTGGATGTGCAAAGCGCCCAGCCCTACGTTTTCACGGATGAAAACATCAAAATCATGCAGATTCTGGCTGACCAAATGGCCGTGGCAGTGGTCAACTCGGAACTATTTGCCGAAGCTCAGGAGCGGCTATCCCAGCATCGCTTACTGCATCACGTCACCACGGCAGCAGCTTCCAGCACAACCATTGATGAAGCGCTCAACAGCGCCGTACAAGGCCTGCAAGTCACCCTGGGCGGCGACCAAATTGCCATCCTGCTTTCGGATAGAGAACAGAAAAACCTGGATGTGCGCGCATCCATCGGCTATCCGAATGAAGAATCGGCTAAGTTAAAAATCCCCTTTGGGGTTGGCGTTACCGGCTGGGTGGCCCTACACAGACAGCCACAGCGCATCGCGGATGTGACCAAAGACTCGCGATACATTTCAGTGAACTCAAAAGTCCGCTCAGAACTGGCCATTCCCCTGATTTACCGCAACGAGGTGCTGGGCATTTTGAACGTGGAAAGCCCGCGCGTGGCAGCCTACAGCGAAAACGACGAGGAAATGCTCGGAACCCTGGCCGGCAGTTTGGCAGCGATTATCGCCCATTCAAGGCTGTTGGAGCAGTTCCGCACGCAGGTTGAGCGCGAGCGTATGCTTTACGAAATCATCAATAAAATCAGGCGCACCTCGAGCGCAGAAAAAATCCTGTCCATCACGGCTGATGAAATTGGCAAAGCACTGACCGCCAAACGCGTGGCGATTCAGGTAGACCTGCCTGACACAGAAAACCTGTAAGAAAAACAGAAATTCCTAACGGAGAAAATTTTCCATGCGAAGCCGGATATTCCCAAGAAATTTGCCCAGAGTGCGCGCCAGTTTGGGCATTAAATTAATCGCTATTTCTCTGTTCATCTTTGTATTAATTTTTGGAATTTCTATCTACCAAAGCAACCAGGCAATCACCGCCAACCTGCGCGGCATCGCTGAAAACGAACTCAATTCTGCGGCAGCAGTGATGAACGAAAAAGTCACAGGCGACAAGGATGCCGCCCTGCTGCTGTCCAACAGCATTGCCAGCCGCCCGGATGTTCAAAGACTGGTCGCGGAGAAAAACCGCGAGAGTCTTATTAATTTGCTCACCCCCCTGTTTGGACAACTGAAAGACCAGCACAAAATTGTACACTTCAATATTGTCGATGAGCGAGGAGTTGTCCTTGTCCGCCTGAGCGACCCAGACACATATGACGATTATGTTTTCTACAACGCTGTCGTCACCAACACGATCAACTCACGCCGGCCTACCGGCGGCCTGGAAGTTGACATCACTGGCCTCAGCATGCGCGGGGCTGCGCCGCTTTTTTACGAAGGTAATTTTGTCGGCCTGGTTGAAATCGGGATCGATTATTCCCAAGATTTCACAAACATCATGAAGCAAAACACCAAAGCCGATTTTGTGATCTGGTTCTACAAACCATCCACATCCCGTTTTGGCGTTGAAATCAGCGGTCAGAGCGTAGCATCGCCAAACCAGGATTTCATTTATTACGCAGGCACAAAAACCGACAACTTGACCACAGAAAGCGCCAACCTGGAAAAAGCGTTTTCAACCTTTGATAATATCTTCACCATCGATCTTGAAAGCAGCCAGACCCAGGCAAGCCTGTTGATCCCCGTTCTCGGCCCGGATGCAACCTTTTTCGGTGTGACCGAGATCAGCATAGATTACACCCAAAGGCTGGCGCAGGAGATTCAAGCGAACATTCTGGATCAACTTGGGCGCATCGGAGTTACCCTGTTGGGCCTGGCTGGGATCGGTTTTGCGATTAACTACCTGGTTGTCAGCCCGCTGCAAAAGATTTCCCGTTTTGCAAATGACATTACTTCAGGCGCTGCCGCAACAGAAATCAGCTTAAAAACTGGCGACGAGTTCGAACAGGTTTCAGGCGCCCTGAATCAAATGGGACAATCGATCCAGGAAAAGCGTGAAGACCTACAAAAGCAGGTCGTTCAACGCACAGCCCAATTGAGGGCGTCCAACGAAGTGGCCAGGGTGGCGAATTCCATTCTGGACCCAGACCAATTGATCAGTTCCGTGGTAAAGCTTATCACGGATACCTTTGGCTATTATTACTCGGGCATCTTCCTGCTAAGCGATGATGGTCGCTGGGCAGAACTCAAGGAGGCTACCGGCAGCGCGGGCGAGGCGCTCAAAGCTCGTCGCCACCGGCTGCCCATCGGCGGCAACAGCATGGTCGGGACAGCCATCAGCGCCAAAGAAGCGCGCATCGCCCTGGACGTAGGCGATACGCCTGTTCGTTTTAACAATCCATTGCTGCCCAATACCCGCTCGGAAATAGCGCTGCCCCTGCTGATTGGCGATCGCGTGATTGGCGCCCTCAACGTGCAGTCAATCCGCGAGGCTGACTTCAAGGCAGAGGAAATCAGCACCCTGCAAAGTATGGCCAGCCAGGTTGCAATTGCCCTCGAAAACGCAAGGCTGTTTCGTGAAATGAATGAATCCCTGGAAGAACTGCGCCAGGCCAACCAGGAATTTGTGGTAACAACCTGGCGCGATCGGTTGAAGTCCGGCAAACTTGAGCATACCACCCGACCCAACCTGTCCTTCAAATCCGATGATGAGAATGTTCACGAGATTGAAGTGCCGCTTAATTTGCGCGAGCAAAAAATCGGCCAAATTGCGCTCGAAATCAACCAGGAATGGGATGCCGAAGACCAGGCCTGGGTCGAAGCCCTGGCCACCCAGGTTGCCATCTCGCTCGAAAACTCGCGCTTACTCGAAGAAAGTCAACAAGCGGCCATGCGAGAGCGATTGTCGGCTTCAATCATCCAGAAAGTATGGGCAGCCAACAGCGTCGATACGATTATTCAAACAGCCGTCCGCGAACTGGCCCGCTCGCTGGACGCATCCGAAGTAAAGATTGAATTAAAAACAGACTGACGCGCTGAAAGAACTTTTTATGAATCAAAACCTACCAGATAACCAACCTACAAAAGCGGCAGTTTCCTTCCTGGCAGCAGCCTGGAATGCGCTGACTCGCCCCAGCAGCCAAATCACAGAGATCGGCCAACAACGCCGCGCCCAGTTATCATCAGGATTAATATTCGTTATTTCCTTATTGAACATCGTTGGCGCGATTGCTGGCCGATCGGATAACCTGCTCTACTTATTGATTATCAGCCTGGTGGGTTTGGCTGCTTACATCATTAGCCGCACCCAATATTTTTCGTTTGGCTCCTTCTTGTTCCTGCTCGCCTTGAGCGCCAGCCCCTACATCACCATTCTGGGCGGCACAACTCCAGATATTGAAGGTCGAATCTATGCCTGGATTCCCCTGGCCTTAATTATTGCCAGCGCAATCCTGAACAAATGGGCTTTGTTCCTCTTCACCGGCATTTCAGTCGGCGGGATATTATCCCTGGCCATTTTCTATCCAGATCAGAGTAATGAAATTACCCAGGCGACAGGCATCATCACCACCATTGGTCTTCTATTGGTGTATCTGGAATGGTTCAGAGATGGGGTAGAAAAAGCCCGCCTGGGCGAGTTGCAAAAGGCAAACCAGGAACTATCCCAAATGAGCCAATTCCTGGAGGAACGCATTACCGAGCGCACCACCCAACTGGATCGTAAATCATCCCAATTGGAGGCCGCCTCCCTGGTTGCGCGCTCGGCAGCAGAAACAACAAATATCAAAAACCTTCTGGATAATGTGGTCGAACAAATTTCGACCCGTTTTGGTTTTTATCATGTCGGCGTATTTTTGAGCGACAAAACCCGCCAAAAAGTTTACCTGGCGGCGGCCTCCTCCGAGGGCGGAAAAAGGATGCTGGAGCGCGGTCACAGCCTGGATATTGGCCGGCAGGGCGTTGTTGGTTACTCGGTTTACGAGAAAAAGCCGCGGGTCGCCCAGGATATCGAGCACGAAAATATCTATTTCCACAACCCGGATTTACCAGACACCAGGTCGGAGGCCGCCCTGCCCCTGCTGATTAAAAACCAGGCAATCGGGGTACTCGATATCCAATCGAAAGAGCAAAACCCCTTTGGGCCTGAAGACCTCTTTATTTTACAAACGATGGCTGACCAAATCGCGCTTGCCATCCAAAACGCTCGTCTGCTCGAGGAGAGTCAGACGGCGATTGAGCAGTTACAGGCAACGACCTCCAAATCAATTCAGGAAGCCTGGCAAAACTACACCGGGAACCAGGCAAAGGGATATGTGTACAGCGCCGGGAACGTTTCCCCGCTGGAAAAGGGTATTTCCAAAGAGAAGAGCGCCGATGACAAGAACATGCAAACAGAAATCAATTTGCGCGGCCAGAAAATCGGAACCATTTCCCTAAAACGAAGTGGAGCCGAATCAGAGTGGACAGAAAAAGAGCAAGAGTTCACTGAAAAAATCGCGGCCCAAATAGCGCTCGCCATCGAAAACGCCCGCTTGCTCGAAGACTCACAGCGCCGCGCCATCAGGGAGCAAACCCTTAACGAACTGACAACCCGCCTGAGCCGTTCGCTGGACCTGGAAAACTTGTTACAAAACGCCGTTCTTGAACTACATAAATTACCTCAAGTAACAGATGCTTCTGTTGTAATTGCCCCACAAGAACAGCGCAAACAAGGATGAGACAAGCCAAATGATGAATAACGCCACATCTCCTTTCAACTTGTCTTTTACGGAACTCGATTTTGAACGCGTTCCTGCCAATCAACGCGCCTTATACAATATCCTGATCGCAGCGGTTAATTACATTCCGCTGATGCTATTCTTTAACGCATTTGGCTTTATCATCATTTATGCCCTGGCCTATTTCGGCCTGCTGGATGCGCCGGACGCAAAACTTCTGGGCGTTGCTGGAGTCTCCTTTCTTACCGCATTGCTACATATTCCGATTGCCAATTTACTAAGAAGGCAGCGTATCAATGCAACCATCCTGAGCCTGATCGTGCTGGATGGAACAGCCAGCGTAATTCAATTATTCCTCTGGCAAGGCAATGCAGCGCTCATCTTTTTCTTCTTGATTGCCATCAGCCCGGCAATCGTTTTCCTGCCCACCCCTGGCATGCAGGCGCGCACAAAACTGTTTGTGTTTGGCATCGCACTCGCATTAGGGTTTAGTATCATTTTCCTGAATAATACCTTGACTTATGACCGGCTCAGAACAGCCAACCTCTCCGGGATGGCCGGCCTGGCTATTTATGCAACAGTCATGGTTGTGATGGTTACGCTGGTCGTTACCAGCGCGATCCCGTTTCGAACCATCGCGGCCAGGCTGATCACCACCTTTGCCTTCATCAGCCTGGTATCGGCAGCATCCACGCTGGTTGTTTCGGCATTGGTAAACCTCTTCCGCGATAGAACGCAGACCTTTGAACAGCTAAAAGTCATATCCGATCTCAAAACGGACCAGATGTTTGCCAGCCTGCAAGACCTTGAAATGAGCGCCACCCAATCCATTATTGGCGACTCTCTGCTCTTGCAAAGAGTCTTTTACCTGCTGGAAGGCAGCCCGGACACGCTTATCTACCAGTTGAATTTTGAACTGGTAGATGACACCATCCAAAAAACTGTCTCACAAACTAACGATTTTCAAGAAATTTTCATCTTTGATGATAGCGGCAAAATTATTCTGTCCAGTCAAAAGCAGAATGAAGGCTCGGTTATATCCGGCCAGAAAGAATTTGCAGCGGCAGCAAAGGGACAAAAATACACCGTTCTCAACAGCTCATTCGCCAGCCAGCAATCCATCGTTATCCTGACCCGTATCGAGCGCAATGGGACATTCAAGGGCGCAATCGGCACACGCATCGGCCTGGGCAGTATTCGCCCAATCTTTGAAAAACAGTCCACTCTTGGGCAAAGTCTCGAAACCTATCTGGTTGACCGGGATTTCGCGGCCTTCACCCTGACACGCGCCGGGCAGAACACACTTGTAGAAACCCTGGCTACTACCAGTGCTTTTGTCAACAAGAGTCCAAGCGGAGCCGAGATTTATCCCAACTACGCCGACCAGTCAGTGCTGGGTTACTATCGCTACCTCCCTGACCTGGATGTTGTGGCTGTTTCGGAAATCGAGCAGGGCGAAGTGATTCAAAAAATCGTCGAACTGCTCCTGACCAATATCTCTGTCGGTATCTTCACCGCGCTGATGACCCTGGCCATCGTTCTGGTCATCTCACGCTCGATCAGCAACCCAATTGTCAACCTGGCCAAGAAGGCAGTTCTCCTGGCCCAGGGAGACCTTTCGGCGCGGGTTATCACACAACAGAATGATGAGATTGGTACCCTGGCGAACACCTTCAATTCACTCGGGGTAGAGTTGCAGACCCTGGTGCAAACGCTGGAACAAAAAGTCGTCGACCGCACCGAAGATCTTCAAAAACAGGCAAATCGCCTTCGCCTCGCAGCTGAGGTGGCGCGCGACTCAACAACATCGCAAGACCTGGATGAACTTCTGACCCGTTCAGCACAGTTGGTGATGGATCGGTTTGGTTTCTATCATACCGGCGTTTTCCTGGTTGACCCGCAGCGAGAATATGCGGTTCTAAGAGCGTCGCCGACCGCAGCAGGTCAAGAAATGCTGCGCCGGGAGCATCGCTTGAAAATTGGTCAAGTTGGTATTGTGGGTTACGTGGCCGCAACCGGCGAGCCAAGAGTGGCCCTGGATACAGGCCAAGATGTGGTTTACTTCAATAACCCGCTCCTGCCGAATACACGCTCAGAGCTTGCGCTCCCGCTGGTAGTAAATAACCAGATTATCGGCGTTCTGGACGTTCAGAGCGAACAGCCGGAGGCGTTCACCCAGGAGGATATCGCTACCCTGCAAATCATGGCAGATCAGCTAGCCCTGGCCATTCAAAAAGCGCAATTTGCGGACGAATTACAACGCAACCTGCAAGAGTTGGAATTTGCTTACCAAAGATTTACGCTTTCCAGTTGGCGGGAACTTGCCGAGGAAAACGAAAAACGCGCCGGGTATCACTACGATGGCGTACAGATTGCACCGGTCAAAGAACCCAACAAAGAAAGTTTGCTGGCCATCCGCCAAAAACAAACGATCATCAGAAAAGAAAACCTGGATAATAACGCCAAGAAAACCATTCTGGCCATTCCGGTCAAGGTGCGCGAGCAGGTAATCGGCGCGATCAACCTCAGTTTTTCATCCGATGAGTTACCCCAAGATACAGTCAAATTGGTTGAGGATATTTCAAATCGCCTGGCCATGTCGCTGGAAAATGCGCGCCTGTATTCCGAAACACAGCGACTAGCCGAGAGCGAGCGCTTGGCCGGCGAAATCTCGAACAGGATCGGCTCATCCATCAACGTGGAAACCATTTTAAGAACAACCGTCCAGGAATTAAGCCGCTTCGCGCCTGGGGCCGAAATCATGGTAGAGCTTACCAAAAACAAGGATGACTAATGGATTCATTCGTCAAAACCTTCTTGCAGGAATCATCTGAAAACCTGGAAAAGAAGTACAAGAGCATTGCCGCCATCGCCCTGATCGGCACCATTGCCGCCTGGCTTGCTTTACCGGTTTACTTGATTGCCGGCTATATTACTGGCGCGGCCCAATTTCAAGCGTTGGCTTACAACAATCTGGCCCTGGCCATAGGATTGAGCATTTCTTATGCTCTGGCCCGTCTCAAGGTAAGGCTTGTGCCTTTCTGGCTGACTGCAATACTGGTGGAAGTCACCTTTACAATCGTCAATATTTACGTGGCCGGACTTGGGATTATCCTGGCCGTTATCATGCTGGCAATCGTCATTAATATTGCTATACAGGGACTTTCCGAGAAGCCCGCCCTGGCCATGGCAGGAACAGCGATTATTGCGGCGCTGGCCTGTATTGTCATCGACGTTTTCTCACTGGCTCCGGGACGAATTGATGCGCCTTTCTGGCTACAGCAAATTGTGCTGGTACTGGGTGGCGCGGTTGTTTTATTTGTAACAATCAATGTTCTCCAGGCGCTGGAATTACCCTCAGTTCGCACACAATTGTCCTTGTCGTTCCTGGTGATTGCGCTCGTGCCAATTATTGTTATTTTGGCAACATCTTTCTTCACACAATACGAGGATTTGCAAACTCTTCAAAGGCAGGAACTACGCCAAACCGCCGTTCAACTGGCCGACGACATTGGCGTGCGCCTTGAAACACTTTCACAGGAAGCGGCTGTCCAGGCCAGCCTGCCGGAAGTAAAAAGGTTCCTGAACAACGAACAAACGAGCTTGCTGGAGACTTTTACCGCGCTCAGCGCGCAAAACCAGTTTATCCTGTCTTATGGTTTGCTCGATACGCAGGGAAACACCCTGGTCGATATCCGCTCCTTCCGTGTCGGCCAAAGCCAGGCCGATGAAAACTGGTTTAAAGAAACCATCCGCCTGCGAACCAGCTATGTTTCCGATGTTTTGTACGATGAGAACCTGGTGCGGCCCGTTTTCTATGTGAGCACGCCTGTGCTCAGCGATGCCCAGGAAATCATCGGTGTGATACGCGTTCAGTACGATGCGGAACTCTTAAGAGATACCATCCTGAACCGTATCAGCCGGTTTGACCGCAGCCTGACAGTCATGATGATTGACCCAAACAATATCATCCTGGCTCACACGCTCCAACCGGATTTACATCTCAAAACCCTTTCGCAGCTACGTGAAGAAAAGATCGCCGAGCTACAGACAAGCAAACAACTCCCGTCAGGAACAGCCAGTTCCATATCGGCCAACCTGTCAGAACTTGCCCAAAACCTGACCGCCAGCGAATCGGCGAATAGTTTTTCGGCGCTCCTTTCAACAAGCAGCACAGAGAGAGAAAATTTTGTCACCACGCCTCTCCAGAGCAAAGGCTGGAAAATTATCGTAGGGCAAATCGAATCCATTACCCTGTCTGAGGTATTCTTAAACAACATTCCAGCAGCGGTGATTTCAGTTTTGATCATGGCAGCAGTGCTGATCGCCGCATCAATCACATCTGAAGTCATCACAAGCCCGATTAACAACCTGGCCTTAATTGCCAAAGAGGTTGGCAAAGGAAATCTTCACTTATCTTCCGGGATCAGCAGGAACGATGAAATCGGCACCCTGGCGCAAGCTTTTGACGAAACAACAAGGCAGCTCAGGAACATTCTACAGAACATGGAAACGCGCGTTGCAGAAAGAACCGAAGAACTGGGAAGGGCAAACAGCCTGATCACCCAACGCGCAGAACAACTAAAAACCGTATCCAATATTGCCCGCGCCATCAACAGCCTACAAAACCTGCAAGTTCTCCTGCCCCAGATTGCGGATGAAATCGGCAAATCTTTCGGCTACTTCCACGTAGGCATTTTCCTGATTGACCCAAGCGGTCAATACGCCTTGCTCCAGGCCGCCAGCAGCGAAGGCGGGAAAAAGATGTTGATGCGAGGTCACCGCTTGAGGGTCGGCCAGGTCGGTATCGTCGGCTATGTAACCGGGGTTGGTAAAGCCCGCATCGCCCTGGATGTCGGTGACGATGCAACCTTCTTCAACAACCCGGATTTGCCCCAAACCCGCTCCGAGATGGCGCTCCCGCTGAAATCGGGGAACACGATTATCGGCGCACTCGATATTCAAAGCGAAAAGGCAGCGGCATTCGTTAAAGAAGATATCGAAGTGCTGTCGCTGCTCGCGGACCAGATCAGCATCGCCATCCAAAATGCCCGGCTGTTCGACGAGACCAGGGCTGCCTTGGGCGAGGCCCAACTGATTTTCAGGAAAAATGTTCAAAGCAGTTGGAACGAAATTCTCAAGGAAGAAAAAAATGCCTTCCGGTTCGCGGATGGGAAGGTATCAGAAGTTACGGGTCTTGCTGAAGACAATACAAATGCCGAAGAGAACGTGCTAAACCTGCCGATCGCGATTCGCGGCGAAAAACTGGGTAAATTAAAAATAAAAACCCAGGCGCAACAGCAGTGGGACGAACAGCAAATCCGCATTTTCCAGTCCATCGTCGACCGCGTCGGATTCGCGCTTGAAAATGCACGTCTATTCCGAAACGCCCAGCGTCTGGTTTCAAAAGAACAACTCATCGGTGATATTGCCGACAAAATCAGCCGATCTGTAAACCTTGATAACATCTTGCAGACCGCGGTTGAGGAACTTGGTCACATCATCTCAGATTCGGAAATCACTATCGAAATTGGCGAACAAGAGAGCCTGGAAGCATAACGAGGAGCAAGAGTGAAAAATTTCTTCTTGACACAATACGGCACTCCCAGGCTGAGGACAAGGGTTGTTCTCAGTTTCATGGCCATTGGCTTGCTGATTACAACCGCCATAACCGTCAGCTTGTTTTATGCCACCCGCGCTCAAATCATTTCACAAATCCAGCAGCGCGCACTGCTGGCTGTCAAACTCGCCGCCCTGCAGCAAAACGGAGACCTGCACTCAACACTGATCAACCCCGAAGACGAAAACACCGCTGTTTACACATCCATCCAGAATCGGAATCAACAAATCCTGGCAAGTGATCCCGGCATTACTTCAATTTACACGATGAGGCTGGATGAAAATGGCAACCTTTATTTTGTCGTCGATGTCGTGAGCGATGCTCTGGCTTTGCAACGCGGTCCGGCCAGGCTCGGCGAGTTTTATACAGATGCCTCGGCGTTACTGGCGGAAAATGCGCCAACAATTGCCGAAGCCATCGTGGAAGACGATGTTTACTCAGATAGCTGGGGAAGTTCCCTGTCTGCATATAGTCCGTTTTACCGGTCAGACGGTCAGCTCGAAGGCATTGTTGGTGTTGATATTTCAGCGCAGGCCATTACCACTGCCGAGGAAGAAATTCGCAACATCGGCTTTATCGTGATCCTGGCCATATTCCCTGTTTTGATTGTGGTCGGCCTGGTGGTAGGAACAACGATTGCGCGGCCCATCGAGGGTATTTCGCAAAGCGCAGAGCGCATCATGGCAGGCGATTTCTCGCAAGAAGTCGAGTTCAACCTGCGCGACGAGGTTGGACAGCTCGCCATCACCTTCAACAAAATGAGCGGGCAGTTGCGCAACCTGATTGCCGACCTGGAAGGGCGGGTTGCTGAACGCACGATTGCGCTCACAAGCCGAACCCAGGACCTGGAGAAACTGGCATCACAGGAAGAGCGCCGCGCAAGCCAACTCCAGGCCATTGCCCAGGTAAGCACCATCATCAATACCGTACAGGGCACCGAAGATTTGCTGCCGCGCATCGCCCGCATTATTAGCGATCAGTTTGGCTATTACCATGTTGGCATCTTCCTGCTCAGCGAAGATGGCCGCCAGGCCATACTCAGCGCAACCAACAGCGAGGGCGGTCAAAAAATGCTGGCCCGCAATCACCGCCTGAGGGTGGGTGGCGCAGGCATCGTCGGCTTTGTCACCAGCACCGGCGTCCCCAGAATCGCCCTGGACGTTGGCGATGACGCCTACTTCTTTGACAACCCGGACCTGCCTGATACCCGCTCAGAAATGGCAGTGCCGCTCCGACTGGGTAAGAAGATTATCGGCGCACTGGATGTCCAGAGTGAAAAAGCTGCCGCCTTCAGCGAGTCAGATGCCGAATTGCTTGCCGTTCTGGCAGACCAGGTATCGGTAGCCATCGAAAATGCGCGCACGTTTGAACAAACCCGCAAATCGCTGGTTGAAGCTCAAAACATCTATCGTCAATACCTGAAATCGCAATGGGCCGAGTTTTCGCAAGAAGAAAAACTCATTGGGTACAAATACAACCTGAAGAAAACTGAGTCGATGGATCGCCCACAGACCACTCCCGAGGTGGTTGAGGCCAAACAATCAGGTGAGATGAAAATAGTATCCGACGAATCATCTCGCGTAGCAGTGCCGATCAAGCTGCGCGGTGAAGTCATTGGCGTTCTGGGATTGAAATCCCAAAGCGCTCGTGAGTGGACAGATGATGAAATCGACATTATTCGTTCGGTGGCAGAACGCGTTGCCATTGCAGCCGAAAATGCGCGCTTGGTGACTGAAACCCAACGTAAGGCCGCCAAAGAGGAAGCCATCGGACAGATTACATCCAAGATCAGTTCTTCGGTCAATATGCGCAACATCCTGCAGACCACTGCCGAAGAATTGGGGCGCGCCTTGCCAGGCTCAGAAATTGTGATCCAATTGCGCGAAAAAGACGAGCGGGCACAATAAAGGTAAACACCATGCAAAACTGGAATGCTGTGCAAAACTGGTTTACAAAAACCTTTATGGAAACATCCGAGGTTGAACGCGATAATCCGTCCAACCTGCGCATGTTACGCAATATCACCATAGCCATCTACGCCATCACCTTGTTGATGGGAATATACATTTTCACGCAAGGGCTGTTCGTTCAGTCAGCGATTATCGGCATACTCTGGGTTTTTCTGAACATCAGCGGTTTCTTCCTGCTGCGTGGACAGTCTTTTCCCGCTCGTTTTATCTCTCCCCTGGCCATCTTGGTTGCTATCGCTGTCATTGCCATGCGCGCCAATGGCCTGCACGATTCATCCATCGTAGTTTTTGCGGTGGTAATCATTTTTGCCAGCCTGACCCTTGGCGCAAAAGGCGCCCTGATTTTTGCTGCGCTCACCATGGTGACGGTAACCATCATGGGGATGCTTGAAATTTCAGGCACGATCGTCAATTCCCTGAGCTATCTCACCGATGCGACCGATATTATCCTGATTGGCATTATCTCCCCGCTGGTGACGGCCATTGTGCAGATCACACTGTTGGGCCGCCTGAACAAAAGCCTTGAACTCGCGCAGAGAAGCACCTCGGAACAAAAAGAAATCAACAGCGAACTCCTGCGTTTGCAACAAAACCTTGAGCAAATCATTTCAGAGCGCACCGGGGAATTGGAAGCCAAAACCAGCCAACTGGAAGAGCAGGTTAAAGCCAATCAACGACGCGCCCTGCAATTCCAGGCAATTGCAGACGTTGCCCGTTATGTCGCCAACATTCGAGACCTCGAGACTTTGTTCAAGACTGTAACCGAGTTAATCAACGATGAACTCGGTTACTATCACATTGGCATCTTCCTGAACGATGAGGCCAATCTCTATACCATCTTAGTGGCATCCAACAGCGCAGGCGGACAAAAGATGTTGGAGCGCAACCACCGCCTAAAAATCGGCGAAACAGGCATCGTTGGGAATGTGACCAGTTCAGGCTTGCCCCGTGTCGCTCTGGATACCGGCGATGATGCTGTGTTCTTCAATAATCCCGACCTGCCTGAAACCAGGTCTGAAATGGCAGTTCCGCTGAAAATTTCAGGACAAGTGATTGGTGCGCTCGACATCCAAAGCAAGGATGCCAATGCCTTCTCAACCATCGATATCGAAGTTTTTACGGCTCTTGCCGATCAGGTTGCAGTGGCGATTGAGTCTGTCCGCCTGTATGAAAATACACAAAAATCTCTCAGCGAATCGGAAACCATCTACCGCCAATACCTGCGCTCAGAGTGGGGACGGCTTTCGGGCGAGTCCACCCTGACCGGCTTCCGCTATCGAGTCACCGGAGCGACACCGCTTGAATCGCGCCTCGCCCGCCCCGAGTTCGACCAGGCGCTCACCAGCGGCGATATTACCATCCACCGGGACGAAAAAGATGAATCGGCCCTGGTTGTGCCAATCAAACTGCGCGGCGAAACCCTGGGAGTGGTCAGCATTCGCCAACCGGGCAACAAAACCTGGAGCAAGGATGAGATAGAACTGGTTCAATCTATCGCTGACCGCTTTGCCATCTCAGCAGAAAATGCGCGCTTGTTCGAAGAATCGCAAGAACGCGCGAGTCTGGAAAGAACAATTGGAGAAATTTCAGCAAAACTTGGTTCGTCGGTGAATCTCAACACCGTTCTTCAAACCGCTGTCGAAGAATTGGGCCAGGTTTTACGTGGTTCTGAAGTTGCAATTCAGTTGATCAAAAATGATAACAACTAAGGCCAAGTAGAGAAAATGTCCTATGCCTGATCAAAAAATCGCAACAAAAACCAAGCGCTTCAGTTCCATCCGCGAACGGCTGATCGTAGCATTTGTATTGGTGATTCTGATCCCCATGCTGCTTGTAAGTACAGTTTGGGCGATAGCGGCATCCCAGAACATCCAATCGCAACTAACCTCCCAGCTTCAAACCGTAACCAACTATAAAAAAACTGCTATCCAGGATTTACTGGCCGGGCTACAAGGTCAATTAAAAAACAGCATACAAGGCGAGGAAGTCGTTAAGCAGATAAATGTCCTGTTGACCGAACCGATACAGTCTGATGCCTCACAAAAAGCGAGCTTATATATCAAGAGTCATTTGAGACTATTTTTGGCAGAGTCACAGCAATTTATCAGCTTTTTCATCATGGATGGTGATGGACAGGTCCTGCTCTCCACAGAAACAGGAGATGAAGGAAAAGATTACAAAAACGAACTTTTCTTTCAGGGCAGTCAGTTTGGGCCATTCATCCAGCTATCATCATTTACGCAAACGATCTTTGTAACTATTCCCATAAAAGACCAGGAAAATAATAATCTTGGTTTTGTGGTAGGAAAAGCCAGCACGGCAACGCTTGACAAAATTATGCGAAATCCTGATGGCCTTGGACAAACAGGCCAAACCTATCTGGTAAGCCTGGGCCGGGTATTGTTAACCACGCTGCCTGACGCCAAAATTGGCGATACGTTGGAGAGTCCGGGAATTATCACGGCGCTGGATGGCCAATCAAGCGGAGCTGATTCTTACGACGATTTCCGCGGCAACGCTGTATTCGGGGTCTACGATTGGATTCCAGAAATTCGGGTTGCCATCATTTCCGAACAAGAACAAGCTGAGGCCTCCGCGCCAATTTACGGGATCCTATTCATCAATTTTGGTGTAGCGCTTGCCGCAATTTCGATTGCCATTTTCGTATCATTGCGTGTCACGCGGGCAATCTCACGGCCAATTAATGACTTGGCCGAAACAGCAACCAGGATTGCAGATGGGCATCTTGAGTTGGAAGCCAATGTCGGCAAAATTGACGAGATTGCCAGGCTGGCCAGCGCCTTCAATAACATGACCAGCCAATTGCGCCAAACACTTGAAAGTCTTGAGTTGCACGTGAAAGAAAGAACAACCGATCTCGAGCAACGCACTCAAGATCTGGAAAATCAATCTGTCGAATTGGCAGAAGCAAACGCCCAAGTGCAGCGCCGGGTTCTTCAAATGGAAGCAATTTCCAGGGTGGCGAAATCGATTGCTTCGGTTCAAAATCTACAAGAATTGTTGCCTTTTGTTACCAAAGTTATTAGTGAACAATTCGGGTTCTATCATGCGGGCATCTTCCTGGTCGATAGCGCAAACGAATTCGCTGTACTCAGCGCCGCAAATAGCGAAGGCGGTCAGAAAATGCTGGATCGCGAACACAAACTAAAAATAGGGCAAACAAGCATCGTAGGCGATGTTGTCTCCACCGGAAAATCTCGCGTTGTGCTTAATACCGAAAAAGACCAGGTATTTTCCCATAATCCCGATCTACCCAATACGCGGGCAGAAATGGCGCTCCCCCTAAGAATAGGCGACCGGATTATTGGCGCGCTGGATGTACAAAGCACAGAAGCCGGCGCATTCACCGAACAGGACACCGAAGTGCTGAGCACGCTGGCAGATCAGGTCAGCATCGCCATTCAAAATTCCCGCCTGTTTGAATCAACCCAAAAATCCTTATCTGAGATTAGTACGGTTTATCGTCAAACCATCAAGGAAACCTGGGCGAAAACCATCGAAGACCAGGAAGTTTCAGGTTACAAGTTTGGCATCACCGGCCACCGCCCATTACGGGATGAACTAAAAACCGATGGGGTCAAGCAAGCCATGGAAAAAGATGATCTGGTAATTCTACAGGGCAATAAAGAGCCAGAACTGGCCATCCCGATAAAATTGCGCGGTCAAACCATCGGCATATTAAATGTTCGCGCCCCGGAAGGTCATACCTGGAAACAAAATGAAATCAACATTTTGCGCGCCGTTGCCGAGCGAGTAGCGGTTTCATCCGAAAATGCGCGCTTATTCGAAGAAACAACCCGGCGCGCTGAACGCGAAAGAACTGTTGCCAGCATCACGACCAAGATTCGGAGCACAAACGACCCAGAAGAAATGCTGGCAATTGCCGTTAATGAAATCAAGAGCGCCTTGAATGCCCGCGATATCCGCATCAAAAAGACCGAAACAGCCAGGGATGAAAACTAGTTCTTATCGATCTGCGCAAAGCGCATTTCTCCAACCGGAGGCAGTATGGCTTATGTGATAGCAGTTTCCAACGAAAAAGGCGGCGTCGCCAAAACTACAACAACCTTCTCGCTGGGCGCATCGCTGGCAGAGATAGGTAAAAAAGTCCTTTTAATCGATCTCGATCCACAAGCCAACCTGACCCTGGCCAACAGCATCGAACCTGCCAGCGCGGCCAAGAACAGCAGCCAAATCCTGCTGGAGGGAATGCCTGCGCTGGAGGCTGCCCGCGCAACCAACCAGGAAAATATGCAGATCATTCCCTGCGGGGCGCGGATGTCGGACGCAGAACACTTCCTGCCGGTTCGCATCAACTATCAATTTATCCTGCGCGAGGCCTTGCAACAAGCCAACCTGGAAGAGATCGATTACATCATCATGGACTGCCCACCGTCGATGGGCGCAATCACGATGAACGCGCTAACCGCATCCGATTTGCTCATTATCCCAACCCAGGCGGAATATTTCTCCGCCTACGCCCTGCGCGATATGATGACCATGATTCGCCGGGTACGCAAAGAAACGAACTCCGAATTGGCCTACCGCATCCTGATTACCCTGCTCGACCAGCGCAACCGCACCCACCGGGCAATTCGTGAGCAGCTACAACAAACATTCGGGGCTGGCTTGTTTTCATCCGTGATCGAGATCGATACCCGTTTGCGCGAAAGTCCAATCATCGGTATGCCAATTTCGCAATATCGTCCCAAGAGTCGCGGCGCGCAACAATATCGGGTCCTTGCCGAGGAGTTAATGGAATATGTCAAACAACAAAAAGATTCGCAGTCGGCTTAATCAAATTTTTGGCGATATCGCCGACCCGCAAGGGGAAGAAGCCCCGCCGACAGCAAAAAAAGGCAAGGAGCAATCCACGCGCAAATCCGCTGGGAAGGCGGCCCAGGCCGAGGCGAAGATTTCTGAGATCAAGCTCAAGAACCGTCAAACCGGTATTTTGTCGTTACCCGAAGAACAAATTTCCAGCACCGTCACCGTTACCGAAGCGGAAACCGGAACCGTTTCAACGCTCTCCGTGCCCTTCTCGACTGGCGACACCTGGAGCAACATCGAAATTGTCGATGAAAAAGAGCGGAAATGGAAATCGGAAGAGCAGGCCCTGGTTCGCGATGTGGTTGACCAGTTGGCCCTGGCCTTGCAAAACGCCAAACTTTTCCAGCAGACCCAAAAACAGAATAGCAATCTTGAAATCCTGAACGAGATGGGGCGTGAACTCGCCACCCAACTCGATGTCCAGCAAGTTATCGAAAACGCCTTTAAATACACCAGCAAACTGGTCGATACAAAAAGTTTCTTTGTGGCCCTGCTCAACAA
The DNA here is from genome assembly GCA_023459215.1 of Chloroflexota bacterium. GTDB lineage: Bacteria > Chloroflexota > Anaerolineae > Anaerolineales > Villigracilaceae > UBA8950. The sequence goes on along the minus strand of JAEWVF010000077.1, from coordinate 44,815 downwards.
CGATTCCGAAACGCTGCGTTTCCCGATTGTTTCCATTGGCGGCAAACGCATCGAATACCCGGAGCGCAAACTCGGCAGCGGCCTGACCGATTATGTATTGCGAACTCGCAAGCCAGTCCTGCTGAATGGCGATGTGACCCGCCAAATGGAGGAAATGGGCATCGAGTTCATCTCGGTCGGCAACTCCAAGCCAGCCGTCTCATGGCTGGGCGTGCCGCTGGCTATCGGCAGCACAACCCTGGGCGCAATTGTTGTTCAAAGCACGGAAACCCCCTATCTTTACGCTGAACCAGAGCGGGACCTGCTCGTGGCCGTGGCCAGCCAAACCGCCATCGCCCTGCAAAACGCGCAACTCTTCCAACAAACCGAAGCCCAAAGGGAAGACCTGGCCGTGCTGAATGAGATGGCGCGCGAGATTTCATCGCTGCTGACCATCGAGGAAGTTGCCCAGGCTGTTTATAGATATGCCGGCAAGTTGATGGATGTCACCGACTTCTTTGTCTCCATCTATCATCCTGAAAGCGATGAAATGTCCTTCCCGGCAATTTACTTCGATGGTCAAGCCAGCCCACTGGAAAGAACAACCATCGGAAACGGACTCACCGCAAAAGTGCTGCGCGACCGGCAACCCGTATTACTCCAGGATCGCGTTCGCGAACGCGCCCAGGAAATTGGCGTGGAAATTCTGCTATTGGGCGACGATAGCATTCCCGAATGCTGGCTGGGCGTTCCGCTCCTCTTAGGCCAACAGGTTCTGGGCGCAATTGTCGTTCAAAGCGCCAAAACCCCCAATATGTACAACGAGCGCCATCGCGACCTGTTAATCGCAATGGCTGGCCAGGTTTCAATCGCCATCCAAAATGCGCGCCTTTTCAACGAGACCCAACAGCGCGCCGGCGAATTATCGGTTTTGAACGATATTATGCGGGCGGTATCGGCTGAAATCGACCCGGAAAAAGTGTTCAGCGTTGCTTACGAGAAAGTGCATACTCTCATCAAAGCGGATGCATTTATCGTTGCCCTTTACGATGAAGCCACAAACATCGTCAAATACCCCTTTAGCATTGACGAGGGTGTTAAGTACGACTCCAGTGATAGCGCACTTGATCCCACCAACTACATCGGACAGGTCATTACAAGCGGCGAACCCATCCTGGAACTGCGCAGCGCGGAGGTTTTAAGGGCAAAAGCAGCGGTCAATCCGATGGGGACCAGCAAACCATCCGCATCCTTGCTGTATGTCCCCTTGCGGCAAGGCGCAAAAACGATTGGCGTGCTTTCCGTTCAAAGCTATGAGATTAATGCTTACGAAGAAAAAGATGTAAAGCTGCTCGAAAACATCGCCAACCAACTGACTGTCGCCATCCAAAATGCCCGCCTGTACCAGGATATCCAGGTTTCTGAAACCCGCTTCCGCGATGTGGCCCTGGCCTCCGCGGACTGGGTATGGGAAACCGACCTGCAAGGCCGTTACACTTACTGTTCCGACAAGGTGTTTGACGTGCTTGGCTATCGGCCGGCAGAAATGTATGGCAAAAACCTGTCAGATTTCATGCCCAGCTATGAGGCCGAACGGGCTGGCCCGCTCTTTAATCAAGCTCTGAACAACCAGGAACGCCTGGTGGACTTTGAAAACCGCAACCTGACCCGCGACGGCCATGAAATCATCCTGCTTACCAATGGCTTGCCCATTGTCGACGATGCAGGGCTGATGATTGGCTACCGTGGTGTGAACAAAGATATCACCACCCAGCGTCTCGATGAGGCCGTTGACGAGGTTATCGCAGAGATCGTCCGCGTGGGTGTTTCGACAGAAAGCCTGCAAAGTGCGCTCGAGCAGATTCACCAAAGTATCCTGCACATCGTTCCGGCCAAGAACATCTATTTTTCGCTGTATGACCGGGAAAACAACATCATTTCCTACCCATTCAAGGTGGATGAAAAAGCCCCGCTGCCTTGGCGTTCCGGACCGCCGATTCACAACCTCACCCACTACGTTGTTCGCAACGATATATCCCTCTTCCTGGATGGGGAAGGCACCACTGAGCTAAACGCCAAAGGTGAAATCGACCTGGTTGGCGCGCCCGCAGAACAATGGATTGGCATCCCGCTCAAGACAAAAGAAGTTATCGGCATGTTTGCAACCCAAACATACGATAGCAGCGTAGTTTTTGCCAACAGCCACTTTGAAATTCTGAAACGTCTCGCTCCGCAAATCGCCACTGTTATCGAGAAAATCCAAGCGGAAGAGTCGCTGAGCAAGTCTGAAGCCGAATTGCGCGCGCTCTTCAATTCGATGAACGATGTCATCGTGGTTTTCGATGATGAAGGCCGCTATGTGCGCATCGCGCCGACCAATCCTTCCCGACTGGTACTCCCCGCCGAGGAATTGCTGGGCAAAACCATTTACGAGGTTATCCCGGCAGACTTGCACAAAACCTACATCGACGCTATTAAGCGCGCCTTGCAGACCAACGAAACCATTCAGGTTGAATATCCGCTCAATATTGGCGGACAGAGATTTTGGTTCGACGCCAGCGTTTCGAAGCTGAGTCAAAACCAGGTATTCTGGGTCGCGCGGGATATTACCGAGCGTAAAGTCGCCGAAGAAGCCCTGCGCCGCCAGAACGAATACCTGGCAACCGCCACCGAAGTTGGTCGTCTGATCACATCCACCCTTGACCTGCCGACTCTGTTCGACCGCGCGGTAAACCTGCTGCGCTCTTCCTTCGGCTACTACCATGTTTCCATCTTCACGGTCGAGGAAACCGGTTTTACGGCTGTCTTGCGCGAATCGACAGGCGAGGCCGGCGAGGAAATGAAAAACCGCAAGCACTCGCTCGCGGTCGGCTCCAAATCCATCATCGGGTATGTGACCGGCAACGGCAAAACCCTGGTGGTAAACAACACCGCCATCGATCCCATCCACCGCCCCAACCCGCTCCTGCCGGAGACTCGCGCAGAAGCCGGCATTCCGCTCAAAATTGGTTCGCGCGTCATCGGCGCGCTGGATATTCAAGCCCGCAACGTGGGCGCATTCCTGGACGCCGACATCGCCATCCTCGAAACCCTGGCCGACCAGATCGCTGTGGCGCTCGACAACGCCCGCTCCTACGAACTGGCCCAGCAAGCCGTGAACGAAATGCGCGAACTTGACCGCATCAAGAGTCAGTTCCTGGCCAATATGTCGCACGAGTTACGCACACCGCTCAACTCGATCATCGGTTTCTCGCGCGTTATCCTGAAGGGAATCGACGGCCCGGTTAACGAACAGCAGCACCAGGACCTTTCTGCCATCTATAACTCGGGCCAGCACTTGCTCACCCTGATTAATGATGTTCTCGATCTTTCCAAGATCGAAGCCGGCAAGATGGAACTGGCCATCGAAGAGATTGCGATCACCGATACAATCAACAGTGTCATGTCGACGGCCATTGGCCTGATCAAGGATAAACCGGTTCGCATCGAGAAAGAGATTGCCGCCAACATCCCCACCGTCCGCGCCGATGCCATGCGCATCCGCCAGGTTTTGCTCAACCTGATGGCCAATGCCGCAAAATTCACCGAACAGGGCACCATCACCGTGGAAGCCACCACGCACACCAGTTCGACCGGCGTACAGGAAGTGCTGGTCAGCGTGCGGGATACCGGCCCCGGTATTTCTGCCGAAGACCAGAGCAAGCTGTTCCAGGCTTTCTCGCAGGTCGATTCTTCACCAACGCGCAAGTCTGGCGGTACCGGCCTCGGCCTTTCCATCTGTCACCGCCTGATCGAACTGCACGGAGGCCGGATCGGCGTCCACAGCGTGGTCGGGGAAGGAAGCACCTTCTACTTCACCATCCCGGTTTTCCACCAGGAACACCCCGCCGATGAAACGTCCGGGAAAATCATCCTGTGCATCGACGATGACCCGCAAATTATCAGCCTATACGAGCGTTACCTGAAGCCGCAAGGCTATAAAGTGGTTGCCCTCAACAACCCGGCCAACGCCAGGGACAGCATCAAACGCCTGAAACCCTACGCTGTCACCCTGGATATTATGATGCCGCAAATCGACGGCTGGCAGGTGCTGTCTGAGATCAAGAACGATCCAGAAACCCGCAATGTGCCGGTCATCGTCTGCTCAATCGTCGAAGAAGAAGAAAAAGGCTTCAGCCTGGGTGCCGCCGATTACCTGGTCAAGCCAATCCTGCAAGACGATTTACTCAACGCCCTCAACCGGCTGAACGGCGATGGAACCATCAAAGATGTCTTAATCATCGACGACTCTGCCGATGACCTGCGCCTGGTCGAAAGAATTCTCTCGGAAAAGGGGGCCTATCACCCCATTCTGGCCCAGGGAGGCAAAATCGGCTGGGACATCATCACCCAGAAAAAGCCGCACGCCATTATCCTCGACCTGTTCATGCCCGAGGTGGATGGTTTTGAAATCCTTGAGCGCCTGAAAACCGCGCCAGATTTGCGCGAAATCCCGGTACTGGTCATCAGCGGCGCAGATTTAAATGAGGAACAACAACAAAAACTGGCAAACCTGGGCAAACAGATGCTGCAAAAAGGCCTGCTGGAACAGGATGAGTTATTCAACACCCTAGAAAAAGCACTAAAACGGCTAAAAACGCTATAACTCCGAAAAGGCGTACCGTATAGGGTGCGCCTTTTTATACCCGTTACGGATAAGAATTGCGCTTTTTCTAGAGCGGGAATGCGCAATTCTTATCCGCAGGCATTATAGAATACCAGGAGAACAAACATGTCATTCATAATCGAATGTGTAGATTGCGGGCACACAACAAATTACCATCCGACCGAGATTGAGTGCCCGAACTGTAAAAGCCAATGGCGCAAGGCCATCTACAACTACGGCGCCTTGCGCGAACAACTGCCAGGTCTGCTGGTCAACCGGCCTTTCGACCTGTGGCGATATTTGGAACTGCTGCCCATCCACAAACCGGTTCCCAATTTGCGCATGGGCGAAGGCGGAACGCCGCTCATCAAAGCAGTCAACCTGGGTTTGATGCTGGGTTGCCCGAACATCTTCATCAAGGATGAACGCCAGGGGCCAAGCGCCTCCTTCAAAGACCGCCAGGCTGCCGTAACCATCGCCGCCCTTAAGGAAGCGGGCATCACCGAAATGGTAGCCGCTTCGACCGGCAACGTGGCTATCGCTTATTCCGCTTTTGCGGCCCGGGCCGGCATCAAACTGTGGGCCTTTGTCACCAGCCTGGTTCCGGCCGTCAAGATGCGCGAAATCGCCCTGTACGGCAGCCAGGTGGTCAAAGTTACCGGATCATACGATCAGGTCAAGAAAATTGCCGCCGAGTTTGCCGAACAGCGCGGGCTGTATCACGATATGGGCGCGCGCACGATCACCTCGGTCGAGGGGATGAAAACCATCGCCTACGAAATCGCCGAACAACTGACCGAGCAGCTTGGGCCGCCCGAAGATGGCAGCCGCTGGCGCACGCCGACCTGGTACATCCAGGCTATCAGCGGCGGACTTGGCCCGCTTGGGGTCAGCAAGGGCTTCCACGAGATGCAAGAAATGGGCCTGATCAGCAGCGCCCCCTCGATTGCGGCCATCCAGGCTGATGGCTGCTCGCCGATGGTGCATGCCTGGAAACAAAATCTGGAAGAAGCCAGCGCCGTTTTGAATCCGAAAACCCATATCGAAACCCTGGCAACCGGCACGCCAGGGCGGGCCTATCCCCTGCTGCGCAAGGAATTCAAGCAGAACCAGGGATTGTTTGAAAGCGTCACCGATGAAGAAGCCTTCCGCGCCATGCATGTTCTGGCCAAAATGGAGGGCGTCTCCGCCGAACCCGCTTCAGCGGCCGCTTTTGCCGGGCTGTTCAAGCTGATTCGCGCCGGAATCATCAAACCAACCGACACGGTCGTCGTAAACTGCACCGGCCATACCATGCCAGCCGAACCGCTTGTGCTTGGCTCCGGTTGGGCGCGCAACGTGGTCCTGCCCCAGGAGAACGAGGCGAGCGCCGCCACCCCGAAAGAAGGCGAAGGCCTGTTGGCAGCCCTCAGCCGGGTCGCCCCGGATCGCTTCCCGCGCGTGGCAATTGTCGACGATACGCCCGATGCCCGCCGGTTAATCCGCCGCATTTTACAATCCCAGGGGGAATACACGATCTTTGAAGCCACCAACGGACGCGAAGCGCTCGAATTGGTCGACCGCGAACATCCCGACCTGCTCATCCTGGATCTGATGATGCCCGAAGTGGATGGATTTGCCGTGCTGGATGCGCTCAAGAACAACCCGGAAACAGCCCATATCCCCGTTATCGTTTCGACCGCCAAGGAATTGACCAAGGATGAGAAGAACCTGCTCCAGGGCCAAATCCAGGCTTTGATGCAAAAGGGCGATTTCATGAGCGATGAGTTTCTCGAGGAAGTGAAATCCCTGATTCGATAATCATATGTTTTAGCAATGAAATAGAAAGCCTGCCCTAACCCGTTGTCCGTTTTAATTGGGAGCATATGCGCACAATGGGTTTCCGCCGCAACAGAAAGGGTTTGCATGTCATCCAGTAAGAGTCAGAGCGCAGGCATATTTGCAGCTCTGTCATCGGCTTTCCTCTTGGGATTAGCGCCCGTCTTCGGAAGGTGGGCCATCCTTTCAGGTTTCAGCTCGCTGCTGGTGGTTGCCCTGCGAACCAGCCTTGCAGCCGTGATGATTTTCATCATCATGCTGCTCTTCAGGCGTCAATTCTTGTATATTTTTCCGGTCGGGTTGGTGGGCTGTTTTTTAGCCGGGGCAATCAACGGCCTGGGTTCCCTGTTTTATTACATGTCCTTGAGCGAACTGCCCGCCAGCGTGGGACAATTGCTGTACGCGCTTTATCCCATTTTTGTCGCCTTATTTTCCATCCTCGACAAGCAGCCGGTTAGCCGCCTGACCATCCTGCGCATGTTGCTGGCCCTGGCTGCTGTCCTGCTCTTGGTCAGCCCCAACGGCAGCGCGCTGCCGATTTCAGCCGTGCTGATGATGATTGGTTCCGCAGCCTTATACGCGCTCCACATCCCGATCAACCAGCGCGTTCTGTACGAAATCCCAGCCCCGACCGTCACCCTTTACACCCTGGTTGCCATGGGACTGGTCACCCTGCCCTCCTACCTCATTTTTGACGGCCGGCCGCCCGGCAGCGAAGCATCCTGGCTGCCGGTCGCCTTGCTGACCCTGGTCACGTTTGCTTCGCGCTTTACCCTCTTCCTGGGGATAAAAAAAATAGGCGGTGTGCAAACCGCCTTGCTTGGTCTTTCAGAAATTTTTATTACGATTATCGTCAGCTATTTTCTGCTTGGCGAACGCCTCTCACTCATCCAATGGGTGGGCGCAGGGATTTTAGGAACCACCCTGCTGTTGGCTGCTTTCGAAAAACCAAATATGCAGCGCCCCAAAGAAGGATGGCTGTCCTGGATCCATCCCCCGCAAATCAAACCCATCCCGTGGAATCTGGAAGATTAATCGTTCTTGCCCAGGTCTGCTTCAAAAACATAGCCCGTGCCGCGCACGCTGACAATCCGCTCGTAGAGGGCCGGAAAACACTCCAATTTGTGCCGCAAGCGGCTGACCAGGGGCCGCAATATCTCCTGCGCCTCGCGTTGTGAAACGTCATAGCCTTGCACCAGCAAAACCAGTTCCCGGTGGGTAAAAACCTTGCTGGGGTTTTCGACAAATACCTTCAGCAAATGTCCCTCGGCAGGAGTCAGGCTTTCGGTCTGGCCTTTCGAGGAAACCGTCCGGCGCATCAAATCAATCTCGATGTCATCGAGCGCTTTGATCAAGGCGCTTTCCGCCTGGCCCTCAGCCTGGCGAGCCAAACGAGCCGCGCGCCGCTCCAATCCGCGCTTGACGCTTTCGATAATCTGGGTCGGCGAGGCCGGTTTGAGCAGATAATCATGCACGCGCTGGCGCAAAGCCTCTACAGCGGACTCCATGGAGCCATAAGCCGTCAGCAGGATGATTTCGGCGTCTGGAACCAATTGGTTGGCAACCTGGATCACATCCAGCCCGTTCATGCCCGGCATTTTCAAATCAACAATCATTAAATCTACAGCGTAATTCCGTAAATGATCGACAGCCGCTTCTCCGCTGGGCACAGAAATAACGCTATAGCCCTCCAGGCGCAAAATATCGCTCAACGATTGGCGTGCAATTGGTTCATCATCAACGATCAATATATTTGTTTTCATGATTATTCATCCTTGCCATCTTTAATCGGTAGCATCACCTGGAAAGCCGCGCCGCGCCCTGGTTTGGACGGAAGCAAATCCAAACGGCCGCCGTGAGCTGTGACAATGTCATAGCTGACCGCCAACCCCAACCCTGTGCCATTTTTGTTGCTGACAAATGGTTCAAAAATCGACTCGCGCAATTCATCCGGCACTCCCGGGCCGCTATCCTGGAAAATGATTTGTATCATTTTGCGTTTTTGGGCAATATTAATCCATAGCTCACCTCCCTCAGGCATGACATCAAACGCATTCAACACGAGATTGATAAAAACCTGTTCAAGCTGGTTGCTGATGGCCTGGATGCTCGGCAGTTTGGCTGGCCAGGCGGTCGTTACCAGGATGTTTCGCTCGCGCAGTTGTGCGCCGAGCAGGTTGAGCACATGCTCAAGCAGATCAAGCACATTGACCGGTTTGAATTCAGCGCTGGGACGATAAAAATCAAGCATACGCTCGACGGTAATCATCAGGCGTTCCACTTCCTGCACAGTCAAGTCAATATAATTCTTGCGGCTTTCCATGGGCAGGTCTTCGCGCACAGCCAGGTGCAGACAGTTGCGCACCGATTGCAGGGGATTGTTGATTTCATGAGCAATCGAAGCGGTTAAACGCCCAGCAGCAGCGAGCTTCTCCGATTGGACCAGGGCGCGCTGGGATTCTTCGACCCGGCGCACATAGGCCCGCAGTTCACCGTACAAATTGGCGTTGTCCATCGCAATTGCCGCCTGGCGCGCCAAAATCTGGAACATCTCAAGGTCGGCTTCGCGAAAAGGCTGTTCGCCCACATCGCGAGCGGCGAACAGAACGGAACGCATATTCATCGAGAACGTCGGCACGGCGATGGCGCTGCCACAATTCAATCCCTGCAATTCCTTCTCAATCAACGCATCCACAGTCTGACCGGCAACACCCCAGAGCGGTTGTTCGAGCGCGCACGCCCGCTGGACGAGATTCCCGTCTGCGTCGATCGTTCCAGGCTGGGGGAACTGTCCGCGCCCGGCCAGGAGAATCACCCGGTTTTCCCGGCTCTGTACCCGGTAAAAAGCCACATCGGAGCAACGCAACTGGCTCGAAACGGTATCCAGGATCAGGGTCAGCAAGATTTCGGGATTGGTTTCAGAGAGCAGGGTTTCGGTCACGCTGAAAAGCGGACGAAGGGCCTGCATCCGGGCTACATCTTCTTTTTTCTGACGGTCTTCCAGGGCCTGATCGACCGACTGGAGCAAATCGTTCTTTTCGAAAGGTTTCAACAACAAACCGTCGACTCCGCGCCGCAAAGCCTGGATGGCGGTATCGACCGTGCCGAAGCCGGTCATCGCCAAAATGGCAATTTCCGGCTGCCATTCGCGCGCGCGCTGGATGACATCGAAACCGCTCACCTCCGGCATGCGGATATCGACCAGTAAAAGTTCGAAACGGTTGCGCTGCAACATCTCCAGCGCCAGGCGCGGGTCAGTAAACGCAGAAACGGAAAAACCCTGGGCGCTCAACAAACGCTCACATAACAGGGCGATCCCCGGCTCATCATCCACCACCATCACACGCCTAAGACTCATATTTCGGCTCCAGCGGGAATAGAACAGTGAAGGCTGAACCAGCGTTGAGGCGGCTTTCCACCTCGATCACGCCGCCATGCTCGGTGATAATCCCATACGTCACAGACAGGCCCAGACCAGTTCCGCCTTTATCGCCTCGGGTGGTGAAGAACGGCTCGAAGATACGCTCCAGGTTTTCTGGCGAAATTCCCAAACCGTTATCACGCACTACCAAAGACAGGAAGGAACCCCCGTGGCGCTGCGCCAACAGGGTCTGGATGGCCAAAATCCCGCCTTGCGGCATGGCATACAGGGCATTATTAACCAGGTTAATTACCACCTGCTTGATCTGGTTGCGGTCAATCAACACCCAGGGCAGGTCGGGAGTTAACTGCAAACGCAATTCGACCCCGCTGGTCAAAAGCAGGTGCTTGGTCAGGGTGACGACATCATCGACAATTTCATTGATATCGGCGCGCACGCGAATAACCTCGCGCTGGCGGGCAAAGTCAAGCAGACGCCGCACCACGCTGCGGGCGCGGTTGGCCTCACGCAGCACCAGTTCAAGGTCGCCCCGCACCTGCGAGTCGGGCGGCAGGGCATCCAGGCTTAATTCGGTAAATCCGACCACCGAGGTCAGCGGATTGTTCAACTCATGCGCCACGCCAGCGGCCATTTCGCCAACAGCCGCCAGTTTGGCAGCCTGCACCAGGCGCGATTCAGCCTCCCGCTGGGCGGCAATCCGCGCCTGGAGTTCCTGCTGGATTTCTTCCAGTTCGGCAACCGCTTGCTGTAACTCCTGGGTTTGGGTATGATCGTCCATCTCGTCCGGCGTGGACAGGGCCGCCAGCCGCCAAACCTGTTGGGCTTCTTTCGAAAAAATCTCCCCAGCCCCAACCACAAAGAGCCAGCCGTCACCCCGGCCGGAGGGGAACAAATAAATTTTGCTGCAACCCTGGCCGTGCGAACAAACCCGCGAGCGCGAACGCCGGCCAGAAAGCGCGCCGCCCAACCAGGCAGTGTTGGCTTTGTCCGCCAAAAATCCAAGCAGGAGCGCCTCCTGCTTTTTGTGCAGATGGTGGGACTCGCGCAATACCCAGCCATTCGGGCGATAGGCAATCCGCGCAGCCCAACAGGCGTCGCTGAGCGCACAGGCCTCCCGAAGCACGGATTCAACCAGGTTGGTTTCGGTCATCCCTTGAATTATACAATAAGCATCGTATAGATACGCGATTCTTGAAAAACTCAATGATAAAATTACCATCGAAAGGTGTAACATGCCCAATTTATTAACCATTATCGGCGGCGGACTGGCTGGAAGCGAAGCCGCCTGGCAGGCAGCCCAACGCGGCATCCAGGTGCAGCTTTATGAGATGAGACCCTCCCTGGCAACCGGCGCCCACCAAACAGCCAACCTGGCCGAACTGGTCTGTTCGAATTCGCTGGGTTCAAACCTGCCCGACCGGGCCGGCGGGGTGCTGAAATCCGAACTGCGCCGCCTCGGTTCATTCCTGCTGGAGGTGGCCGAGGAAACAGCCCTGCCCGCCGGGAGCGCCCTGGCAGTCGACCGTGAGCGTTTCGCTGAAATCGTCACCCAGCGCGTTGGCAGTCACCCCAACATCGAATTAATCCGGGCCGAGATGCCCGATATTCCGCCCGGCCCGGCCATTATCGCCTCCGGCCCGCTGACTTCGGCCAGGCTTTCGCAAGCGCTCGCCCGGTTCAGCGGCGAGGAACACCTGTACTTCTACGACGCCATCGCCCCCATCGTCGAGGCCGCTTCAGTCAACATGGAGGTGGCTTATCGCGCCTCGCGCTGGAGCGAGGGGGAAGAACCGGACGGGGATTACATCAACTGCCCCTTCCACCAAAAAAGCGATTATCTGGCCTTTGTCGAAGCCCTGCGCAGCGCCGAACGGATCGAACTACGCGATTTCGAGAAGCCGCTCGAGAGCGGGGTGCGCGCCGGACACGAAACTTTCTTCGAGGGCTGCCTGCCGGTGGAAATCATCGCCGGGCGCGGCGAAAAAGCCCTGGCCTATGGGCCAATGCGCCCGGTCGGGCTGAACGATCCGCGTGTGCCGCGCCGCCCCTATGCAGTTGTCCAGTTGCGCCAGGATAACCTGGCCGGCAATCTTTATAACCTGGTCGGGTTCCAAACCAACCTGACTTTTCCCGAACAGCGCCGCGTTTTTCGCATGATTCCTGGCCTGGAACAAGCCGAGTTTGCGCGTTATGGGCAAATGCACCGCAACACCTTCCTGGCCTCGCCCAAACTCCTGCTGCCGACCCTGCAAACCCGCGCCCGCACAGATTTATTCCTGGCCGGGCAAATCACTGGGGTTGAAGGCTACATGGGCAACATTGCAACCGGCCTGCTGGCAGGCATCAACGCTGCGCGACTGCTCAACGGGCACGAACAACTCGAACTGCCGCGCGAAACCATGCTCGGCGCACTCTGTTATTACGTGACTCATGCCAACCTGAAGGATTTCCAGCCGATGAAGTCAAATTTTGGCATCCTGCCGCCGCTCGAAGATGCTGAAAAAGCGGGTAAACGCGAACGCGCAGCCCGTTATGCTGAACGAGCCGCGCGCGCGCTGGATCAATTCATCGCCAAGCAATAATTCGGTCAGGGAGCAAACGCCTCGACAAAGCCAAATCGTTGCAGCCCATCCAGTACGCCTTGCGCTGCCGGGTGAGGACTATGGTAGTGCCAGGGCTGGCGGGCCAAAATCTTGAGTTCGTCCAGCGCGTTGCAAGGCACAATTCCTTTGAAACCAGCCTCGAACATCTGACGGTCATTGCCAGCATCCCCGGCGACCACCACCTGGTCAGATTCCAGGCCGAGGTGGCGTTGCAGGAAACCGACCGCCTGGCCCTTCCCCAAAGGTAACGGTAAAACATCGATATAGGTATCGTAGCTGGCCTGGATGTAAATCCCCTCCAGACCGGCAAGGCGCTGCTTAAACGCGCGCAGCGTTTCAGGGCGCGCATCCCAATAAAAACCAGCCTGGAAGCGCGGCTGGCCTTCATCGAACTCCTGGCGCGTGATTCCCTGGCCGAGGCCCAGGCGATAGATTTCATCCAGATTCCAGCCAGGAGATACCTGGGCAGCATACGCTTCGCCCAGGCGATTTTCGGGATCGTCCAGGTCAAGAATTTCGGTGCCGACATCGCTGCAAATAAAATGCGGGCGCGGCAGGCGGCCTTGGGCGATCAAATCCTGTACCGACCAGCGGTAGCGGCCAGTGACGTAGGCCAGGGCAAAGCGCCCATCCTGCCGGGCAACAAATTGCCTGAACAAAAGCTCAGTTTCATTGTCGTGCAACAAGGTTCCGTCAATATCGGAAGCCAGCAGGAAGCGGGCAGAGGTTTGGGAAGAGATAGTCATGATGGTTTCCTCTTTTATGAAAAGTACGCATCCTTTTCATCTTCGGGCGCAGCCGGTTCGGCATGTAACGGATACTGCCAGATATCATTCTCAGACATCAATTTGGCAATCTCATAAGGCTTGGGCAGTGTTTTGAGCTTTAAGCCTGCCATGAAATCCAAAATCAGGGCCTGAGGCGGCTTAACTTTTTTAAAGCTCTTCTGCACCCGCCCCAGGAAATATTTGGCGCTTTCATCTGAAACCTTGAAGCGCATGGCTATTGTTTCGTATGGTTTTTGGTTTCCCATTTCCAGTCTCCGTCTTCGTTTCCTCAATCATACCCGAAGAACAGCCATGCAACAGAGAATTGTCAGTTCAGCGCGGGTCGGTTATCATTTCGAGCATGAATGCGGCAGAAAATTCCTTTTCCCCGGCCAGCCAGCTCTGCCAGGCTTGCGGATTGTGTTGCGACGGGCATCTCTTCATTTGGGTCAAATTGCGTCCCGCCGAACTTGATCCGGCGGAAGCGCTCGGCATGACCGTTTTCCGCTCCGATCCGACCCAGCGCGGGTTCAGCCAGCCCTGCCCGCTCTGGCGAGGCGTTTGCACCATCTACACATCCAGCCATTATCCGCATGCCTGCCGGGCTTACAAGTGCAAGCTGCTCAAGGAAGTGATTTCAGAAAACATCTCCCTGTCGACCGGGCTGGCTTTCGTCGCGCAGGCCAAAACCATGCTACGCGAATTGGAACCGCTTTTGCCCAATCAGCCGAGCAGCAATTTCCGCGAACGGTTTGTGGCGCGGCTCGAACATCCGCAAGATTTTGCCGAACTAAAAGCGAACGAAGCCGAATTTCAGGGTAAAGCAGCCGCCCTGCTGGCATTTTACGAACAGGTATTTGGGGTCAATGACCTGCTCGAAAAGCATTCAGACAGTTTCTGAAAACTCCTGATTTGTCCAGAGAGCCTCATCGGGGATAATCGTGGCCAACATCCATCTTCCTGAGCGAGGAAATTCAATGCAAAGAACAATCCAACTCCTACAGTTTTTCGCCTTCCCGGCCCTGGTCTTTTCCGCCCACTTGCTGGGCGTGAAAGCCCTCAACCTTTATGCGTTCTTCCCGAATATCGATATTCCCTTTCATTTCATAGGAGGAGCATCGATTGCTTATACCTCAGCCCAGGTATTGTTTTACCTGGAAAGGGAAAATTTGACCGCCCCGCTGAACGGATTTATCTTCCTGGTTTTGCTTCTGTCGCTCACGGCGCTGACCGCCATGTTCTGGGAATTTGCCGAATTCAGCCTGGATCAATTGCTGCACACGAACGTTCAGGTCAGCCTCGCCAACACCATGCAGGATCAATTCCTGGGCATTAGCGGAGGAGTTCTTTGCGCGGCGCTGTATGCAAAAAAAGTTTTGGCACGGCATCAGGATACATCAAAATGCTAGGATTCTGGTTTGGTTATTGATTCCAGGTACAATGTCTCAACCTGCTTGCGCGCCCAGGGTGTGCGGCGCAAAAACTTGAGACTCGACTTGATACTCGGCTCATGATAAAAACAGCGGATCGGAACCAGTTCAGCCAGTTTGCGCCAGCCATATTGCTGCACCAATCGCGTCAGGAGCATTTCAAGCGTTACTCCATGCAGCGGGTCTTTGGATTGAAAATCGGTCATGTTTACCATCCTTGTTTTGATTTTATCTTAAAACAAAAGCCGCCAGAATTTACTCCTGACGGCTTTTCCCGCAAAACAAAACCTTCTCGCCTGGCTTCACCTGTGCATGGCAACCAATCTCTCGGCCCGGGCGCTTTCCTCGGGGAACAGTTCCAGCGGAACTTTATCCTTTCCCAAAGCCTTGCCAACGATATAACGCGCACACTGCTGCGGATCACCATGGCAATAGGTATTCTTCAAGTATTGCGCAGTGATTGGCATGTTAGGGATGATATTGTGGAAAAATGGGCAACCGGCCAAATTCTCACAATCTGCCATAAGTATCCTTTGAGTGTGGAGTTTGCACTTTTTATCACACACTCTATGCTTCCATTATAGTCCTTAATCGGGGCGATACAAGCCATTGCTGTTCACCTGCCAGGGCTTTCTTAAGGTACTGTCAGACAACTTCTCCGACGTGTTGATTTTGCGATTTTTACCGCAAAGTGCGCCAAGAACGCCAAGAAAAGCTTAAAACTTTGCGTTCTTTGCGAGCTTCGCGGTTCGATTTTTAGAGTTTTGCCGCGGCTCACTGACTTTAAGAAAGCCCCAGTTCACCTGCGATTCTTGCTATACAATTGATTTATGAAAAGAAACCAACGGTTAATTCTCATCATTTCAATCACGATCCTGCTGGGGCTGGGCGCGGTTTATCTATTCCTGAAACCGCCCAGTGCGCGCCCAACAACTTTTGACGGCGAACGCGCTTACCAGCATGTCCTGGCGCAGGACGCCCTCGGGCCGCGCACACCCGGAAGCGCGGCCCACGCCCAATTCATCGAGTACGCCCAAAGCGAATTCCGAGCGCAAGGCTGGGATGTTACCCTGCAAAAGACCAAACGGATGAATCAGCCTATTACCAATATATTGGCTACGCGCCAAGACAACCCGCCGGTTCTGCTGATGGCTCACTACGACAGCCGCTTCTACGCCGACAACGACCCCGATCCAGCCAATCACAGCCAGCCGGTTCCGGGAGCCAACGATGGCGCATCAGGCGTTGCCGTGCTGCTTGAGTTGGCCCGCGTCCTGCCGCCGAATGGCCCGGTTGGCCTGCTGCTGGTCGATACGGAAGACCAGGGCAACATTCCAGGCTGGGACTGGATCCTCGGTTCACGCGCTTTCGCCGAATCCCTGGCGTACCAGCCCGAAGCAGTCATCCTGCTCGACATGATCGGCGATGCCGACCTGAACATTTACCAGGAACGCAACTCTGATCCCGGCCTGACCCGCGAGCTATGGGATGTGGCCAAACGCCTCGGCTACGAGCAGTACTTTATCCCGGAATACAAATTCAGCATGCTCGACGACCACATCCCCTTTATCGAAAAGGGTATTCGCGCCGTTGACCTGATCGATTTCGATTATCCTTACTGGCACACGCGGCAAGACACACCCGATAAAGTTTCGGCCCAAAGCCTGCAAATTGTTGGCGAAGTGGTCCAGGCCTGGGTCGCAGATTTCACAGCGTCACGAAGATGAAATTGCCAAAATGCCCGTCCTACGCTAAACTATATCTATGAGCATTCAAGACAGCCTGGAAAAAATTCGACCAGTCCTGCAAATGCGCGTCGCCAACAGCCTGGCGCGCGGCACAGGAGTCCGCGAGAATTTCCAAACCCAGCTTGGTCGTTTTTTCGATTTGCTGGCCCAGGCCCTGCTGTCCGGCGACGCCACCTGGCTTGATTCCATCCTACAAGAGTGGGCCACCGCCCGCACCCAAACCGACCTGGAGGAAGGTGAACGCAACCTGAGCGGATTGCTCAACAAGGTTATCACCTACTCCTTCGAAATTTCACGCGAAATGCTCGATGCCGCCGATGCGCTGGAATTGATGGCCGGGCTGATGCCAATCTACCTGCGGGCAGTTGAAAAAGCCGCTGCGCTTGAGAACGAGAGCCGCCTGCAATATGTTTCGAACGAGCTACAGAGCGCCCAGGCGCGCCTGATGAAACTGGATAAAAGCAAATCCAATTTCATCGCGGTAGCTGCCCACGAGCTAAAAACGCCCCTGACCCTGATCGAAGGCTATGCCGCCATGATTGGCGACGTTGCCACGCAGGAAAATGAGCAAATGCACATGCTCATCCAGGGCACCCACAACGGCATCCGGCGTATGCGCGAGATTGTCGATGATATGATCGATGTTTCGCAAATCGACAACCACCTGCTGGTGATGAATTTCCAGCCGGTCTGGCTGAACCGCATTTTCAACATGCTCGAGGCCGACTTTACCAACATCATTATGCGCCGCAAACATACCCTTGAGATCCGCTCCTTTGCGGGCAGCGAAGAATTATTATTCGCCGACCCGGAGCGGCTCTATCAGGCGCTCAAAAACCTGGTCAGCAATGCCATCAAATACACCCCCGATGGCGGCAAGATTACCGTCGACGGACGCATCCTGCCCGGTTTTGTCGAAATCACGATTGCCGACACCGGAATCGGGATTGCGCCCGAGAACCAGGAAATCATTTTTGAAAAATTTGGACAGTTGGGTGATGTTTCCCTGCACTCCAGCGGCAAAACCAAATTTAAAGGTGGCGGGCCAGGTCTCGGATTGGCCATCACCAAAGGAATTATCGAAGCCCACCAGGGTTCTGTGTGGGTCGAATCGGAAGGTTACGATGAAGTAAGATGCCCCGGCTCCATTTTTCATGTTTTACTGCCTTTGCGCACCCAGCCCAGCGACCCCAAGCTGGCCAAGCTGTTTGGCGCAGGCGAGAACTCAACCGCGCAGCCGCCGGATGATTTCTAGTGAATTTTGAATCTTTACGCCGTTCTTAGCGCTGGCGTTAAGGTTTTAACGTTAGTGTAGTTCCCAAGGTTATAAATCTTATGGCTAAACGTATCCCTGAACCAACCACCCCGCCGCGTGAGCGGGCGTTTTTGGTTGGTGTCGAATTCTTTCAAGAAAAAAGTCTGCTCACGCTCGAAGACTCGCTCGCCGAGCTGGCCCTGCTGGCTGACACCGCCGGGCTGGACGTGGTCGGCGAAATGACCCAAAAACTCGACAAGCCCAACCCCGAAAGCTACATCGGCTCAGGCAAGGTCGAGGAACTCAAAGCGCTGGCAGAAGAAACCCTGGCCCAGGTGGTCGTCTTTGACAGCGAACTCAATCCGCGTCACCAGCGCAACCTGGAAAAAATCATGGGCGCCAACGTGCGCGTGCTCGACCGCACCGCCCTGATTCTCGATATTTTCGCCCAGCACGCCAATACCAGCGAAGGTATGCTGCAAGTCGAACTGGCCCAGCTGGAATATTACCTGCCGCGCCTGACCCGCCAATGGACTCACCTCGCCCGCCAAGCCGGCGGCGGTGGCGGACGTTCCGGCTCGGTCGGCGGGGTTGGCCTGCGCGGCCCCGGTGAAACCCAGCTCGAAATCGACCGGCGCGAAATCGGGCGCAAAATCAGCCAGCTAAAAAAAGAACTGGAGAAAGTCCGCGCTCACCGCGAGCGCTACCGCGCCCAGCGCAAACGCAGCCGCATCCCCACCGTAGCCCTGGTCGGCTACACCAATGCCGGTAAATCGACCCTGCTCAACCGCATGGCCAGGGCGGATGTGCTCGCCGCCAACCAGCTTTTCGCCACCCTCGACCCAACCACCCGCCGGGTGGAACTGCCGGGCGGCTACGCTGTCCTGCTGACCGATACGGTCGGCTTCATCCAAAAACTACCGACCACGCTGGTGGCGGCCTTCCGCGCCACACTGGAAGAAATCGCCGAAGCCGATTTGTTGCTGCACATCGTCGATATTTCCCATCCCAACGCCATGGCCCAATACCAGGCCGTCCAGGAAACCCTGAACGATATCGAAGCCAACCACATCCCGGTCGTCACCGTGCTCAACAAAGCCGACCGGCTGCACGACCCGAACCTGGCCGAACTGATTGCCCGCGAGTACCCAAGCTCGGTAGCCGTTTCGGCGTTAAAAGGCAGCGGGCTGGTCGAACTGCGCCAGATGATTCAAAAGGAACTGTACGAAACGTACATCCCGGTTGAAATATACCTGCCCTATCAGCAGGGACAACTGATCTCGCAATTTCACGAGGCCGGTCAGGTTGAACGGATCGAACACACCCGCGGCGGGGTCAAGATTCAAGGTAGAATCCCCGGACGACTGGTGGCCCAATTCCGCGATTTCGAGAAAAACCAGGAACCCCAGGAACAGGAGAATGAACTATGATTCAATGGCTGTCGAAACTCATCGATCAAGCTTCGCCGTTTTTCGCGCACCGCAAGGGACTTTTGCCATTAATTGGGATCGGGCTGGTGTTAGTCAACCTGGTACTCGTGCTCATCCTGCCGCCCGCATCTTTTCTTGTTATCAGTAACTTCTTCCTGCACCTCGGCATTGTGGTTGCCCTGTTCGGGCTGCTACTGGCCTGGGCGCTATAAAACTTCAAGGAGAAAAAATGACCGCTGCAACTCTTCCCCACTGGGACCTGTCAAACGTTTACCCCGGCCTGGATTCAGAGCAATTCAAGGCTGCGATTGCCGAGCTTGACCGCCAGATCGGCGAAATGGAAGCCTTCTACAAAGCCGAAATCGCCAAAGCAGACGCCGGCACTGACCCAAAGAAGTTGAATGAACTGGTCAACCGGGTCATCAAACACTCGAACGAACTCTCCGACCTGGCCGGGACAATTGGCTCCTACCTGCATTCCTTTATTGCCACCGACTCGTACGATAAGCAGGCCATGCGGCTGTTCTCAGAGTTCCAGCAACGCGGCGTCAAACTGGCCATGCTGGCGACCCAGACCACAGCCTGGATCGGTTCCCTGTCCGCGGTACTGCCAAAGGTGCTTTCGCTGGGCGGCGAGGCGGCAACCCACGCCTACTTCCTGAAGCTGGCCGCCGAACAGAGCAAATACCTGATGAGCGAAGCCGAGGAAGGCCTGGCCGCCGAACTCAGCCTGAGCGGCGCGCAAGCCTGGAGCAAATTGCAGGGCACCGTGACATCCCAGCTGAGCGTCGATTTCGAGTTGGAGGGCGAAACGAAGAAATTGCCCATGCCGGCCCTGATCAACCTGCGCTCACACCCGGATGGTGAAGTCCGCCGCCGCGCCTACGAAGCTGAAAATGCCGCCTGGGAAACAGTCAAGGAACCGCTGGCCGCCGCCCTGAACGGAATCAAGGGCGCGGTCAATGTGCTTAACCAACGCCGTGGGCGCGAAGACGCCCTGCACAGCGCTATCGACAATGCCCACATGGATCGCGCCAGCCTGGAAGCCATGCTCGAAGCCATGCGCGATTCCTTCCCCATGTTCCGGCGCTATTTCAAGGCAAAAGCCAAGCACCTGGGCAAGGAAAAGCTGGCCTGGTACGATTTGTTCGCCCCGGTCGGCCAGACCGCCAGCCAGTACACCTGGCCGGAGACTCGCGCCTTCATCCTCGAACAATTCGGCACTTTTGCCCCGGAAATGCAGGAACTGGCCCGGCGCGCTTTCGATGAGAACTGGATCGACGCCGAGCAGCGTTCCGGCAAACGTGGCGGCGCCTTCTGCATGGGTGTCCCACTGGTCAAAGAATCGCGCATCCTGACCAACTTCGACGGCACCCCCGACCAGGTTTCAACAGTTGCCCACGAACTCGGCCACGCCTTCCACAATGAATGCGCCTTCCGCTTCGGCAAAACCGCCCTGCAGCAGGATACCCCCATGACCCTGGCCGAAACCGCATCGATCATGTGCGAAACCATCGCCTCGCAGGCCTTGCTCAAACGCGCCGCCAACCCACAGGAAGAACTGGCCGTGCTGGAGCTCTCGCTCAACGGCGCCAGCCAGGTGATTGTCGATATCTATTCTCGCTTCCTGTTCGAAAAGGAGGTTTTCGAGCGCCGTGAAAAAGCCGAATTGAGCGTCGATGAACTGTGCGAAATCATGGAAAACGCCCAGAAAGCCACCTACGGCGATGGACTCGATGAAAGCTGCCTGCAAAAGTGGATGTGGACCTGGAAACCGCACTACTATGCCGCCGAACTGTCCTTCTACAACTTCCCCTACGCCTTTGGCCTGTTGTTCGCCACCGGCCTGTATGCCATCTACGCCCAGCGCGGGGCCGCTTTTGTTCCCGATTACATGAACCTGCTCGCCAGCACCGGTGAAGCCCCTGCTGCCGAGTTGGCTGCCCGCTTCGGCATCGACATCCGCAGCAAGAAGTTCTGGGAAGACAGCATCAAAACCTTCGAAGCCCAGATTGCGCGTTACGAAGCCATCTAAACACAAGACACCCGAATTAGCCTCAGGCAAAACATTACCGCTGAAGGCGCAGGGAACGCGAGAGCCATGCTCTTGGCGGACTCCGCGCCTCAGCGGTAAAAATTATCGATACGGATTAACCTGGAGACAAGCATGAACAGACTCTTTTTATCGGTATTCTTGCTGGCCCTGTTTCTTTCCGCCTGCGGAGCGCCCGCTCCGAGCGAGGCCGCGCTACCTTTGACGACAGAATCAACATCCACCCCGCTGCCTACCGCAATCGCCAACGCCACGATTGTTTTCGACAACAAACCGACTGCGACCGCCCCGCCAACAGCAACCGTTTTCCTGACCCCAACGCCGACGCCGCACCCGATGAGCATCCCGGCCCTGCGGACAATGTCCTATCCGGGCAGTGACATCATCATCGAGCGCGAACTGACCGCTTCGGTCAACTATCGGCGCTATTACGCCTACTACTACTCCGAAGATCTGAAAATTTACGGCCTGTTGACCATTCCCAACGGTGAAATACCCGAGGGCGGCTGGCCGGCCATCGTGTTCAACCACGGCTATATTCCCCCGGATGTTTACCGCACCACCGAGCGCTACATCGCTTACGTTGACCGGCTGGCCAGCAGCGGTTATATCATCTTCCGCATCGACTACCGCGGACACGACCAGTCCGAGGGCGAGGCCACCGGCGCTTATGGGCATCCCGGCTACCAGATCGATGTCATGAACGCTGTCGCCGCGCTCAAAAACTACCGCGAGGTCAATCCCGACAAAATCGGCATGTGGGGCCACTCGATGGGCGGCTACCTGACCCTGCGGGCCATGGTGCTCTCCGGCGATGTCAAGGCCGGGGTCATCTGGGCCGGAGTGGTCGCATCCTACCCAGATTTGTTGTGCTGCTGGCGCAGGACAGGCAGCTTCACTCCCTCGCCCAGTTCGCGCAGCCCAAGCTGGCGCACAGGTTGGTCAGAACTATACGGCTCGCCCGAGAGCAACCCTGAATTCTGGGCTTCGGTCTCGGCCAATTCCTACCTGGCCGATCTCTCAGGGCCGGTTCAGTTACACCACGGCACCAATGACGAGGATGTGCCGGTCGAGTTCTCGGTCAAACTGGCCGATGAAATCACCGCAGCCGGAGGAACGGTCGAGTTGTACACCTACCCCAACGATAATCACAACATTTCGAACTATTTCACCACGGCCATGAACCGCAGCATCGAATTTTTTGACCGCTATTTGAAAGATTAAAAACAAAACGCAGATATTGCGATTTCAATAGATTTGCGCGGATAGATTTAGTTTATCCGCGCAAATCCGTTAATCCGCGTTCTATTGCCAGAACTGGAAAAGGCTAGAATTTCGGCCCGGCCTCGATAATTTCCTGCGGAGTGCCGTCTTCGAACTTCTTGAAATTCTCCCTGAAGCGCGCCGCCAAATCCTTATAACGCTTGTCGTAATCTTCGCGGCTCGGCCAGGAAGACCAGGGCTGCAAAACGCTATCGGGAACATCCAGGCAGGTTTTCGGGACTTCAAAGCCAAAAATCGGGTCGCGATAGTATTCGACCTTGGCCAGTTTACCGTTCAGGGCGGCATTCAACAACGCGCGCGTGTAGCGGATACTGATTCGTTTGCCGATCCCATACGGGCCGCCCACCCAACCGGTATTGACCAGCCAGCAGGTGACGCCATAACGTTCGATCTTGCGCTTGAGCAGGTCTGCATATTTGTACGGATGGTGAACCATGAACGGGCCGCCAAAACAAGCCGAAAAGGTGATTTCCGGTTCGTCGCGCAAACCGACCTCGGTCCCCGCGATTTTGGAGGTGTAACCGGATATAAACTGGTACAAAGCCTGATTGGGAGTCAGGCGCGCGATGGGCGGCATCACTCCACTAGCATCGCAGGTTAACAGGATGACGTTTTTGGGGTGCCCGGCCTTCTTCTCCGGGACGGCGTTGTGGATGAACTCCAGCGGGTAGGAGGCGCGGGTATTCTCGGTCAGGGTATCGTCGTCCAGGTCGATCAGGCGCGTAATCGGATCGAAAGTCACATTCTCCAGGATGGTGCCGAAGCGCTTGGTTGTGGCGTAAATCTCCGGCTCGGCAGATTCGGACAGGCCGATTACCTTGGCGTAGCAGCCGCCCTCGAAGTTGAAAACGCCCTCGTCGCTCCAGCCATGCTCATCGTCGCCGATCAAACGGCGGGTCGGATCGGCGGAAAGGGTCGTTTTGCCGGTTCCGCTCAGGCCGAAGAACAGGGCCACATCATCGGGATCATCCGGGTTGACATTCGCCGAGCAGTGCATCGAAAGCACACCTTCGAGCGGCAGCAGGTAGTTCAAAATTGTGAAGACCGATTTTTTGATCTCGCCAGCGTAAGCCGAGTTGCCGATAATGGCCAGTTTCTTCTCGAAAGACAAACAGATAAACGTTTCGCTGTTGGTATTATCGACCGCCGGGGCCGCCTTGAAGGACGGCATCGCCAGGATGGTAAATTCGGGCACGAAACGCTTGTACTCTTCGAGCGACCCGGGCAGGACGAACATGTTGCGCACGAAATGGCTGTGCCAGGCCAGTTCAGTGACAATCCGCACCGGCAGGCGATAATTTTCGTCCGCGCCGGCATATACATCCTGGACAAAAACATCCCGGGCTTGCAGGAAGCCCAACATGCGGGCATATAGCTCATCGAATTTACCCGGCTCGAACGGGCGGTTATAAACGCCCCACCAGACATTGCCCTGCGAATCGGTTTCGCGCACCACAAACTTGTCGTTGGCCGAACGCGCCGTGTGCTTGCCGGTATTGGCCACAAACGGACCGCCCGCCACCAGCACGCCTTCGCCCCGAAAAACAGCTTCTTCGTAGAGCGCTTCAGTGGTCAAATTCCAATAAGCCAGGCGCAAATTGCCGACGCCATGATTGGACAGGTTGTAATCCGCTTTACGGGTCTGGGCAATGCCTTCAGCGGGGGTTTTGATGTTGAGTAAGTTATTCATAGTTTACTTCTCCTCTTGTCCTGAGCGGAGTGACGAGTGACAACGAGGAACGTAGTCGAAGGATATTTTCCTGGCAATTCGCGCTTCGACTGCGCCATGCTCCGCTCAACGCAAAAAATTCTACAACCAATCCCTGATCATCTTCTTATCGCCAATATAAATTTCATTTGGCGAACTCGGATCAAGCGCCCACTTGATGCGCGCGATGCCCTCGGTCACATCCTTGACCGAACCCGAAATCGACAGGCGGATGTGGCCTTCCATGCCGAATTCCTTGCCCGGAACAGTCACCACCAGCGCCTTCTTGAGCAGGAATTTCGAGAGTTCAACCGAGTTGCTGCTGAATGCGCGCAAATCAGGCAGGGCGTAGAACGTGCCATCCGGCACGATCAGGCGCGCCCCGTTGAACGTTTTCATCTCCTGCAACAAAACCTCGCGATTGTTCTGGATTTGCAGACGCAGCGCCTCGACCACATTCTGTAAACCGTTCAAGGCCCCTTCCGCCGCGGCCTGCGAAACCGGCGAGACCCCGGATGTGGTCTGGGCGGTGACGTTGGTCATCACCCGCACCAGTTGACGAGGCGCAACCACCCACCCGACCCGAAAGCCGGTCATGCCATACACCTTCGCCACCCCATTGACCACAATGATGTGCGAATCCTCCACATCCTTTTTACTGAAGCGATAAGCCGGAGCCGCCTCTTTGCGCTCAAAAACCAGCTTGTGGTAAATATCATCGCAAATCAGATAAATCCCCTTGCGCTCACAAAAATCGACCAATTTTTCGATCAACGCCGGCGGATACACCACGCCCGAGGGATTATTGGGGCTGTTGACGATAATCGCGCGGGTGTAACTGGTCACCGCCCGTTCAATGTCTTCGAAACGCGGCGTAAACGTGCCATCTTCGGGCGTAACGATCACCGGCTTGCCCATGCACATTTTGACAATTTCAGGGTAGGAAACCCAATACGGGGCCAGGATAATCACTTCATCCTGCGGGTTCAAAATGCTATAGAAAATATTGAACAGTGACTGCTTGGCCCCATTGGTCACAATCACATTTTCAGGAGCAACCAAACGGTCGTAATTCTCCTCCGTGTAGCGAATGATGGCTTTTTTCAAGGAGAGCGTCCCATCGGCGGGCGTATATTTGACCTCGCCGCTGGTCAGCTTGGCCGCCGAGGTCAAAATAGCCGCGAGCGGAGTTTTGTTCTTCGGCTCGCCAATCCCCAGGTGGATGACCGGCTCGCCGCGCTCGCGCAGCAGACGGGCTTCTTCGTTGAGCGCCAGGGTCGGCGATTCTGCAATTTCAGAAGCAAGTTTACTCAGTTTCATTGATCCTCCGTTAGGTTAAAAGCAAACCTGGCCAGCAAACTTCTGCTGACCAGGCATAGTACGACCACCGCCAAAGGGCGCTGACAATTTTATTGTCAGACATCACTGCCATATCGCCATTATACTCCCTGCAAGACCGGCCAATATCACGCCAAATGTCATAATTTTTCTGGCAGCCTCGTCAAACCTCGAAAACCACCCGCAATTGTCCCTGCGCATCATAGAACGAGCGCGCCGCAAAAGGAGCATCTTCAGGCCGCATCGCGCGAATCCGCTGCAGCAGGATCGGGACATCCTCCAGCAGAGGCAGGCTGGACACATCCTGAAACGGAATCCAGGCCAGGTCGCCTTCCTCGCTCGGAACAAGCTCACCGGGGCCTGCCTGGCCGTTAAAAATGAACAGTCCCAGGCCGGGATTTTCACCCGTGTCGATCAGCAGGCTGCCGACAAAGCGCAAATCGGCCTGCAAGCCGGATTCTTCCAACAGCTCGCGCCGCGCCGCCGCCAGGGCCGTTTCACCGCGCTCGATGTGCCCGCCCAGCCCGTTATAGCGGCCATCCCAGCGGCCCTTGCCCTTGATTTTCAATAGCAAAAGCGACTCGCCTCGCCAGGCAAAAACCAGCACGCGCGGAATGATCTGGTAGCGTTTGGGGTTGATGTTTTGGTCAGCAGCCGGCATCCCACTCCAAAAATTTAGGGCGAGATGATGATCTCGCCCCAAACACAGTCTAAACTCAAAAGTTACTTGGAAACCACAGCGCGGACTTCGTCGAGGTGACCGGCGCTGCCCAGCTTTTCGTTCTTGTGGGCAATGAACTTGGCATACTCACCCATGAAAATCTTGCCGACCGGGCGCAGGTCAAACTCGGCAGGCTTATCGCGGAAATATTCGCGGTGGACGCGCGTCCAAACCAGGCGGCCGTCGGTATCGATATTGACCTTGGTCACACCCAGGGTGGCGGCTTCACGGAACTGATTCTCGTCGACGCCCTTCGCGCCCATCAACTGGCCGCCGGCGTTGTTGATGCGTTCCACTTCTTCCTGCGGCACCGAGCTGGAGCCGTGCATCACCAGCGGGAAGCCGGGCAGTTCCTTCTGGATCAGGGACAAGACATCGAAGCGCAAGCCCTGCGAGCCGGTAAATTTGAACGCGCCGTGGCTGGTGCCAATCGCAACCGCCAGCGAATCGCAGCCGGAGCGTTCGACAAACTCGCGCGCCTGGCGCGGATCGGTCAGCTTGGCGTTGGCTTCATCGACAGCCACATGCTCTTCGACGCCGCCCAACATGCCCAGTTCGGCTTCGACCACCAGGCCCTTGGCATGAGCGGCCTCGACCACACGACGGGTGGTCTCAATGTTTTTCTCGAACGGTTCGTGGCTGGCATCAATCATGACCGAGCTGTAAAAACCGCTTTCGATGCAGTCGTAGCAGGTTTCCTCATCGCCATGATCGAGATGAACGGCAAAAACGGCGTCCGGGAAAATCTCATTGGCCGAAGTGATCAAGCCTTCGAGCATTTTCTTGTGGGTATACGAGCGCGCGCCCTTGCTGATCTGGATAATGAACGGGGCCTTGCTGTCCAGGTTCCCGCGGAACAACCCCATGGCCTGCTCGAGGTTGTTGATGTTGTATGCGCCGATTGCATACTTGCCATACGCTGCTTCAAACAACTTTTTGGTTGTGACAATCATGGTAGTACCCTTCCTTTTTGGTAAATTGATGAAATAAATCACCGCAACAAACTGCGGAGAAATTGCAACTTTCGCTCACAGGTCGCGTAAATCAGCATGTAGCCTGAAAGACAACTTGATTATACCTACAAAGTCAGGCTATAATGAACATAATTCTCGCAAATTCATCGTTTTCCCAGGAGGAACCATGAGCGATTTCTTTGGACGTGTTACCGGCGACCAGGATCCCATCAAAAAACTATTGTCCTACATCCCAGGGTTTAGCGGGTACATCGAGCGCACCAACCGGCGCGCCGCCGACAAACTGCTGCGCGACACCGTTGCCCAGCGATTCGAAGAACTTTACAAGCGTTCTTCGCGCCTGCAAGCCGATATTGTCGGCGCTGGCGGGCTGGAATATGTGGATGATCTCGAAAAGGCATCCCTGCAAATCCGCACTTTTGCCGATAAAATCCGCAATGCCACTTATGGCTACTCCGGGTTCTTCGACGCGGTCAAGATCAACGAAGAAGAACTGGCCAAGCTCTACGCTTTCGATTCGGCGTTCTTCGATATCGCCGAGCAGATCGGCCAGGGCCTCGATACGGTCGAAAGCAATATCGGCCAGGACGAGGGCCTGCCCGCGGCCATCCGCAACGTGGTATCGCTGGCCCGTGAAGCGACCGCCACCTTTGATCGCCGCTACGAAGTGATCAGCGGCGCCGCCGGGGCATAATCACAAAATATCACCAACTTGTCAGACAAAGGTCACGCATAACGCGTGGCCTTTTCATTTTGATGTAAAATTAAGGGGCAATTCAATGCACAGGCTCACACTTACCCAAGGAGAAAATCATGTGGCATGAGTACATCTCCGCCCAAACCACAGACGAGGTTGTCCAAATCCTGGCCAGCAAAGGCGCAGAAGCGCGCATTATCGCCGGCGGCACCGACCTGATCCTCGAACTGGAGCGCAAGGTTCGCCCGAACGTCAAAACCCTGATCGATGTCTCGCGCACCGCCGGGCTGGATGAAATCTGCCTGGATGAAGACGGGGTCTTGCACATTGGCGCGACCGTGACCCACAACCAGGTGGTCGCCTCGAAACTGCTGCGCGAGCGCGCCTATCCACTGGCGCGCGCCGCCTGGGAGGTTGGTTCGCCGCAGATTCGCAACCGCGGCACTGTGGCCGGCAATCTGATCACAGCCTCCCCGGCCAACGACACCATCACCCCGCTGATGGCGCTCGGCGCCTGGGTGGTGCTGAAATCGGCGCGCGGGGAACGGCGTGTGCCCCTGAATGAGTTTTACAGCGGGGTGCGCAAGAATGTGATGCAGCCCGATGAAATGCTGGTCGAAATTGCCTTTAAAGGGATGCAGGCCAACCAGAGCGGGACTTTTATCAAGATGGCGCTGCGCCGCGCCCAGGCCATTTCGGTGGTTAACATCGCCATGGTGCTGACCGTCGACTCTGGAACAGTCCGAGATGCAGCCATTACCCTGGGAGCGGTTGCCCCGACCATCATCCACGCAGCGGAAGCAGAGAACTACCTGCAAGGCAAACAACTCAACGATGAAGTGATTGCCCAGGCGGCTGAGTTGACCCGTCAGGCGGCCCGGCCCATCGACGATATTCGCGGGTCTGCCGCTTACCGGCGCGAGATGGCGCGGGTAATTGCCCGGCGCGGGCTTGAAGCGATTCGCGATAACGAGACCCAGGCCGGTTTCCCGGTGGAGCCGATCCTGCTGTGGGGCAAAGACCGGCCCCAGCCAGCGACCAAGCCGATGGGCGCGCCTTACATCCCAGGCGGAGACATCCACACGACCATTAACGGCAAAGAATACACCTTTAAGAGCGGGCATGAGAAGACCCTGCTGCATTTGCTGCGCGAAGAAGCCGGGCTGATTGGTTCAAAAGAAGGCTGCGCCGAGGGCGAATGCGGAGCCTGCACGGTCTTCCTGGACGGCCATGCGGTGATGGGCTGTTTGGTGCCCGCGCCGCGCGCCCATAATGCAGAAATCGTCACCGTGGAAGGGCTGGCCAACCAGGAGCAATTGCACCCGGTTCAGCAAGCGTTCATCCACGAGGGCGCAGTGCAGTGCGGTTATTGCACCCCCGGCTTTTTGATGTCGGCGGCCAAACTGCTCGAAGAACGCCCGCACCCCGACAGCGACGCCATCGAACAGGCAATTACCGGCAACCTGTGCCGCTGTACAGGCTATTACAAAATTATCAAAGCCATTGAAGAAGCCAGCAAGTATCCAGTGAAGGAGTAAGTTATGTCCAAGTATCGAACTGTACAGAAAAAAGAGTTTGTGCGCCCGTATAAGATTCACCCCATCTGGCGCGGGATCGGCTTTTTAATGATGATTATCATCCCGATTGTCGCCTGGGCGGCCGCTTCTGAAATATCAACCTACATGCAAGCCTCGGAAGTGCCACAAATCAAAAGCATCGTCAGGTCGCTGGCTTCGCCGTTCAGTTTCCCGGACTGGGTGTTTGCCATTCCGTACCTGGATGATTTTGCGCGCTGGATCCGCTCGATCCCGATGCTGAAACTGCAACTGCTGATTTTCTTCCTGATTACGCTGGCTTTTTCGGGGGTTCTCTCCATTATTTACGCCATGATCTATCGGATGACCGTTCCGAAATATGGCCCGCTCGATGAACCTGCCCCCAAAATCAGGGCCAAAAAATATACACGTTAGCCAGCCGCGAGGAAACTATGACCGAGATCGTCGGAAAGTCTGTCACGAGGTTGGACGCAGCCGGTAAAGTTACCGGCCAGGCGCTTTACCCTGGCGACATCAACCTGCCCGAACAGGCCTATATGAAAATCCTGTTCGCGGGCAGGCCGCACGCGATTATCAAGGCCATCGACACACGCAAGGCCGAGGCCTTGCCGGGTGTGATTGCCGTTTTTACCGCCAAGGATGTTCCGAACAACGAATATGGGCTGATCATGCCCGACCAGCCGGTTTTGTGCGGGCCTGGCTCGAACAAGCCCTACGCCGAGCGGGTGCGCTGGGTCGGCGACCAGGTAGCCCTGGTGGTGGCCGAGAGCGAGGTCATCGCCGCCCAGGCCCGCGACCTGATCCAGGTTGAGTACGAAGACTTGCCGGTAGTGACCGATATGCTGGCGGCAATGGAACCGGACGCGCCCCTGCTGCACCCCGACAAAGGCTCGAACGTCATTCTGCGCTACCGCATCCGCAAAGGCGATGTGGAAGCGGCCTTTAAAACAGCGGATGTGATTGTCGAGGGCGTTTACGATACCCCGATGCAGGAACACGCCTACCTGCAACCCGAAGCCGGACTCGCCTACCTCGACGAGGAAGGCCGGGTAACGGTCATCGTCGGCGGGCAGTGGACGCATGAAGACCAGGAGCAGATTGCCCATGCACTCAGCCTGCCGCTGGAGCAGGTGCGCGTCATCTATCCGGCCATTGGCGGGGCCTTCGGCGGGCGCGAAGACATGTCGGTGCAGATTGTGCTGGGGCTGGCGGCCTGGCGGCTGGCCCAGCGCGGCATTCACCGACCGGTCAAAATCGTCTGGAGCCGCGAGGAATCGATGCTGGCGCATCACAAACGCCATCCATATCACATCAAGACCCGCTGGGGCGCAACCCGGGACGGGAAACTGGTCGCCGCTGAGGTGGCGCTATACGCCGACGCGGGCGGATACGCTTACACCTCGACCAAAGTTCAGGGCAACGCAACCCTGATGTGTACCGGGCCGTATGAAATCCCGAACGTCAAGGTTGATTCGGCTTCAATCTACACCAACAACATGGTCACCGGCGCATTCCGCGGCTTTGGCGGCCCACAAGGTTTGTTCGCTGCCGAACAGCAAATGAACAAACTGGCCGAGAAACTGGGCCTGGACCCGGTCGAACTGCGCCGCCGCAACCTGGTAAAAGAAGGGTCGATCCTTTCGGTGGGCACGCCGCTGCCTCCGGGCGTTTCGATGGGCAAAGTTGTTGAAAAATGCTTCGAGCGGATGGAAGAGCTGCAAAAAGCCGGCCAGGATCGGCCAACCCCCAAAGCCGTCAAGCGCGGCTGGGGATTCGCCTGTGGGTTCAAAAATGTCGGTTTTTCGTTCGGCGCGCCCGAACAGTGCGTGGCCACTGTTGAACTGCACGGGAACGGCAGCATCGAGAAAGCGATCCTGTATCATGCCGGGGCCGAAGTCGGACAAGGCGCGCACACCGCCTTTGTCCAGTTTGCCGCCGAAACCCTTGGCCTGCCGATGGAAAAAGTGCAACTGGTTGCCTCAGACACGGCCAGCAGCGGGAATTCCGGTTCGGTTTCGGCCTCACGGATGACCTTCATGGCCGGGAACGCCATCAAAGGCGCCTGCGAACTGGCCCTGGAAAAATGGAAGAATGAAGAGCGTCCGGCCATTGTCACCTACCAGTACCGTCCGCCGCGCACCACGCCGCTCGACCCGGAGACCGGCAAATGCGATCCAAACTTCGCTTACGGATACGTTGCCGAAGCGGTCGAAGCCGAAGTGGATATGGAAACCGGCCTGGTGCGGCTGCTGAATGTCATCTGCGCCGACGATGTCGGCAAGGCGGTCAACCCGCAGCAGGTGCAGGGCCAGATTGAGGGCGCAGTCGTCCAGGCGGCAGGATACGCCGTGCTGGAAAACATGATCCAGCGCGAAGGCCGCCTACTGACCGATAAACTGTCCACCTACCTGATTCCGACCGTGCTGGACATCCCCGAAAACGTCGAGTCGCTGATCCTGGAATACGCCGACCCGATTGGGCCTTACGGCGCGCGCGGCATGGGTGAAATGCCCTACCTGCCGCTGGCGGCAGCCGTCACGGCAGCCGTGCGGGCCGCGACCGGGGTCTGGTTCGATGAGTTCCCGCTGACGCCCGAGCGCGTCCTGCGCGGACTGGGCAAACTGTAGATAAAAAGATGGCGCGGGAGAAATCCGCGCCATCTTTTTGTTTAATCAGGCCACCCTGGCGAGCAAACGCTCATAAACTTCGATCACCTGGCTGGCAATCTGATGCCAGGAATATTTGCGGGCATAATCAGCCGCCGCCTGGCCCATCTGGCTGCGCAGGGACGAGTTACCCAGCAGGCGCGTCAGCCGGTCGCACAGGGCTTCTTCATCCTGGTCAGGGACATGAAACCCGGTAACCCCATCCTGTATCAGGAAGGCCAAGCCGCCGACCTGCGAGGCGACCACCGGCGTGCCGCAGGCCATCGCTTCAAGCGCGACCATGCCAAACGATTCGTAATGGGAAGGCATCACCAGCACTTCGGCGGCTGAATAATAGTACGGCAGGGTATCCTGGCCGCGTTTTCCGAGAAAAACCACCATCCTGTCCATGCACAGGTCATGGCACAAGGATTGCAGGCGGGCCATCTCAACGCTCATCTCCTCGGGCGGGACGTTCGGGTCGCCGCCGACGATGGCCAGGTAGGCCGGACGTTCGAACTCCTTGACCCGCAGGCAGGACATGGCCTTGATCAGCGTATCGACACCCTTGAGCGGCTCGATCCGCCCGACAAACAGCACCATGCGGTCCTCGCGCGGAATCCCGACATAGTCCTTGGCCTCGTCGGGCGGGATCGGGTAAAAGTGGCAGGCGTCGACTCCGGGCGGGATAATGACCACTTTGCGCAAATCCGCCTTGTACAGCCATTGCAGTTGGGCCTGTTCGGCCAGGGTAGCGGCGACGATCACATCTGCCGCGCGCAGCACCTGGCGTTCACCGTTCAAACGGTAAGCACCCTCCTTTTCGGCTTCGCTGACCGCGATGCGGTTTTTCATCTCGCCCAGGGTGTGGAACATGTGCACAATCGGGATGTCCCACTCCGCTTTGAGTTGTTCCGCCGCCAGGCCCGACATCCAGTAGTGGCTGTGGATGGCATCGTAGCGGATGCCGCGCTCGACGGCAAACTGCTTGATGCCCTCGACAAACTGGGGGATGTGCGAAGCCAGTTCCTTCTTGGGCATGGGCTGTTCCGGCCCGGCCGGGATGTGAACCACGCGATTGCCAAAGCCCAGATCGTGCAGCACGTGCGGAACGTGCTCATCCTGCGAACGGGTGAAAACATCCACATGGATGCCCATGCGGCCCAATTCGGTGGTCAGGTCGCGGACGTAAACATTCATCCCGCCGGTGTCCTTGCCGCCCAGGGTGGCCAGCGGGCAGGTATGATACGAAATCATGGCGATATTGAACATGGGCCAATCATACCCTCAATGGCCGCAAACGATGGGTTATTCTTGCGAATCTGGGCCGTATCCTGTATAATTCCGCGCGCGAAACCAGCCACCGTAGCACAGTTGGCAGTGCAGACGATTCGTAATCGTCAGGTCATGGGTTCAAATCCCATCGGTGGCTCATCGACAAAAACACCCCGCTCACTTTCGGCGGGGTGTTTGCTTGCACGCTAAAACCATCAATAGGATGGGCACCACTCGCCATCGGCATCGCGGGCAGACTGGACAACCACGCTGCCCAAATCGGCCTGACTCAAAATAGCGCGAGCCTGTTCGAGATCAAAATCGGCGCGTTTCTTGAAAATCCAGACCGGCGGATGATCATACACGCTAAAAGCCTCCTCCGCGGCCAGGGAACTGCCATTAAAAAGCGGCAGGGTCGGGGCAGTTCCCCAGGCCAGCGTCCCGCCCACATCAGAAACCCGCAAAGGCCCGAGACGCAGCGGAGACTGGAAATGCGCCGCCAACTCGAAGCCCAGGCGGCCATCGAACAAGGCCCGGTAGTAATCCAGTGTCATCGGGTAGGTGCGCGGGATGCGGCAGGATGACCAGATGGCGCGCTGGCTGGGCATGACAATGTAGTCGGTTTCGGCCAGCGTTTGCAGAAACATCTGGCGCTTGTTTTCATCGTCAGGCCAGCGCACTTCCATCGTCAGGCCGCGGTACAGGCCGCCAAACGGGTCGCGGCCCTCGAAAGGCATCGGCAGGCCCTCGTCCCAGCTTTCATTGGCCAGAACATTGCGGGAAATCGAGACATTCCCCTCACCGGGAACGGATGCCAGCAAATAATAGGTTTCCCCGGCTAAGAGCGGAATCTGCCCGAAACTTGCCGTGACTTGGCCCAGTGATTCCGTTATGGACAGCGAGGTCTCGCCGAGAACATTCTCCCCGGCCGGGTCGCGGGCGATGACCACGCGCAGAGTGGCAGGCAAGTCGGCCCGAGCTTTGGGCAAAGTCAGCTCGGACAGAGTCCCGGCGCGGGTGAGTTGGAACTGCTGGACAAAGGTTGCAGACGCCGAAATGCTCAATCCATCGGGGGCATTCAGCGGCTCGTAGAAAATTTCCCCATTTTCATCTTGCAGCGTCAGATGAAACGGCCCAAAAATATTTTGATACATCCACTGCGCAGCCTGGATGCGGGTGTGCGGATTCTGGTAAATTGCCTGGGTGAAAGCGCTGGCCCAGGCCAGGGTGAAGGTCAAAACAAAAACCAGCGTCCCAAATGAAGCCAACCGGGTCAGCGGCCGCTGGCTCTTGCGCCAGGCTTCGATCAGCAGCCAGGCCGCCAGCAGGCACAAAAAAGGGTAAATCGGCAAAAAGTAACGCACCGACTTGACCCAGCGGGTACCCATGAAGAAGAAATAGCCACCAGCCCAAAGGACAGGCAGCAGATGGCTCTGCCAGTTTTTGGCGCGCAGGGTTTGCCAAAGCGCCGCACCCCAGCCCGTCCAAACAGCCACCCCCAGCGGCAAACCCATACCCCACAAAACCATATTAACCAGCGGAAAAAGGATAGCCGGACGATGCGCCCATTGCTCGGCGGGAGGTCCGCCACTCTGGCCGCTCGATTCAGACGAGGCGACTTTCATGCTTTCGACCCAGTTGGGGTTGGGCGTGAGCGTCAGGAGGCTCGTATCGCCGGTCGTCGCGCGAAACGTCATCGGCTGGGTAACGCGAAAGGTCAGGAAGGCCACGCCAAAGGCCAGCGCCAGCGCGAAAACGGGAAAGCTAAAAATAACGCGCAGGTCGCTCTGACGTCTCAGCTTCAAACCGGCGATGCTGATGAAAGCCGCCGCCAGCACCATGCCGCCCACCGGCAGCAAATTGACCTTGGAGGCCAGCGCCATGCCAAAGGCCAGGCCAAACAGGGCATACCAGGCCAGGTTTTGTTTTACAGGGCGGTACTTCTCGTCAATGCCGCGCGCCAGGGGCAGACTTTTGGCAATTTGGACGCAGGCATACATGGCGATCGTGGTAAACATCCCACCGAAGTTATCGACCGTCATAAAATGCGACTGCTGGATCTGCATCACCGCCAGGCTGCTAAACGCCACGCCGAGCAGGGCGATCTTGCGTCCGTAGAGCTTGAGACCGATCAAAAAGAGACAAACCAGCGAAATCGTATCGGCCAGCGCCGAGAGCGAACGCCCCCACAAGCGGATCTCATCGTAACCGGTGCGGCCAGTCCACTCGCCGCTGACACGGATGATGGTCAGCGGCCACTGCCCCCAGCGCATACGATTGTCTGGCCCAGAGATGGAAGGTTGGCCCTGCAGATCATATTTCTGGTATGGGCTAAGCGGCGAAATACGCGTATTGAAATACTCTTCCAGGCTTTTTGGCACGGCAAGTTGGGTCAATGTGCCGGTCAGCCCGTATTCGTCGGGGTGCAGGTTGGTTCCCTGGCTCCAATTGACCCAATTAAAGCGAAAGAAAACGCCAACCAGAATGAGAGAAACAAGGGAAATCTCAAATAACAGGGAAACCAAGCGACTTTGTTTGCGGGAAGTTTCAGGCATGGCAGTATTTTACGTCAAATCCGCGCACATTAACATTTATTGTGCAAACAGAAGCCTTTGTTTGCCAATTTTCTAACAAAATTCTAGCCAAGAATGGCCTTAGCTGGGATAAAATTCAGGGCAATCAAATCTCCATGGAGGT
The DNA here is from genome assembly GCA_023459215.1 of Chloroflexota bacterium. Taxonomy (GTDB): domain Bacteria; phylum Chloroflexota; class Anaerolineae; order Anaerolineales; family Villigracilaceae; genus UBA8950. Next base: position 8,810 of record JAEWVF010000077.1, on the reverse strand, counting down.
TGTTATGAACACCCCAGAATCGGTTCAATCTTTTTCCTTCAAGGCTGAAACCAAACAACTACTTAATATCCTCATCCACTCGCTCTACAAAGAGCGTGAAGTTTTCCTGCGCGAACTGCTCTCGAACGCTTCCGATGCCCTCAACCGGCTGCGCTTCGAGATGCTGACCAGCGCGGAGGTACTCGACCCGAACGCTGAATTGGCTATCCGCATTTCAGTGGACAAGGAAAAGCGCACCGTTACCATCCAGGACAGCGGCATCGGCATGAACCAGGCTGAAATCATCGAGCACCTGGGCACCATCGCCGAATCGGGAGCGCGCAAATTCGTCCAGGCATCCAAAGAGAAGAACACCAATTTTTCGCAAATCATCGGCCAGTTCGGGGTCGGCTTTTACTCCGTTTTCATGGCCGCGGACTGGGTGCGGGTCACTTCGCGCTCCTTCCGCCCGCAAGATCAGGCCGTCAGTTGGTACGCCACCGGCGAGGATACCTACCAGGTCGGCCCGGCGGAAATGGCCGAACGCGGCACCAAAATCGAAATCGGACTGAAAGAGGACGCGGCGGAGTTTGCCGACGAGTTCCGCATCAAAAATATCATCCACCGCCACTCCGACTACATCGGTTTCCCGATCTACGTAGGCGAGGCGAAAGAACCGGCCAACAAACGCGCCTCGCTCTGGCGCACCTCGAAATCCGAAATCAGCGAGGAACAATACCAGGATTTCTACCGCCAAACCACCCTCGACTGGGAGGAACCGCTGGCGCGCATCCACTTTGTCACGGATGCGCCGGTGCAACTCTACGCCTTGCTCTACTTCCCGGCAAAGTCCGAGCGCGGCGTGTTGGCCCTGCGCAAGGACGACGGCCTGAAGTTGTACTCACGCAACATCCTGATCGATGAATACAACAAGGATTTGCTGCCGGAACACCTGCGCTTCGTGCAAGGTGTGGTCGATTCGGAAGATTTGCCGTTGAACGTTTCGCGCGAAACCGTCCAGGCCAGCGGGTTGATGCCGCGCCTGAAAAAAGTGCTAACGGGACAGGTACTCAAGGAACTCGAAAACCTGGCCAAAAACAACAGCGAGAAATACGAAGCCTTCTGGCAGGAATTCGGCGGCTATCTCAAGCATGGCGTGGCCTCCGATATGGCCGAGGGCGAAAAACTGCACGACCTGCTACGCTTCCACACCAGCCTCGATCCGCAGAAATGGTCTTCGCTGGCCGAGTACGCTGGGCGGATGAAGGAAAGCCAAAAGGAGATTTATTATCTCGTCGGCGACGATCCCAAATCGGTGCTGCGCAGCCCGCACCTGGATGCTTTCCGCGACCAGGGCCTGGAAGTATTGCTGCTGACCGAACCGATCGATTCCTTCCTGCTGATGGGCCTGCACAAGTACAAGGAATTCGAGTTGAAGAACGCCGCCCAGGTCGAGCTGCCCGAAGCCGAGAAATCCGCCGAGAACAAGGAGCAGGAACGCATCGACGAAGCGGATTTCAACGCCCTGATCGAGCGCTGCAAACAAGTCCTGGGAGAACGCGTCAGCGATGTCCGCGCCAGCAAGCGCCTGTCGCAGTCGGTGGCCCGCCTGGTCGACCCGGAGGGCGTTTTGAATCCCGAGTTACAGCGCGTGTACAAATACCTGGGCAAGGATTATGAAATCCCAAAGAAAATCCTGGAGTTGAATCCGTCCCACCCGCTGCTGAAAAACCTGCTCCAGCCGGGCGCGGACGAGGCCCTGCAAAACATCATCATCGAGCAAATCTTCGATAACGCCCTGCTGGTTGAAGGCCTGCACCCGGATCCGTCCAGCCTGGCAGAGCGCATCCAGCAAATCATGGCTGCCGCGCTGGGCACAAAAGCTTAAAAGCGATTGACAACATTTACCGGTACAATCGGCTGACCCTTATTTGGATTCTCTACCGGACAAATTTCGTGATAGTTTGTCATCCCTGGCACTGCCCGCCACACTTGCACCGCACTGCGTTTGGTGCAGTGCAGGTGGGGCATGTGTTCGAGCGATAGCGAGAAATCTTTCCCCAACGCGCACAAGATTTCTCCCCGCTACGCGGCTCGAAATGACAAGAATCAACGATAGTTACGGTTCACATTATTTTGTCCGGTAGAGAATATTTGGAAAGGTTTTGGATGAAGAGAAGACTTTCAAAACGTGATTTTCTTAAGCTGGCCGGGCTGGGCCTGGGCGCCCTGGCGTTCAACCCCTACAAATTCGCCGATCTCGAAACACTGGCCCGCCCGAAACGCCTGGCGCAGTTCCCCGACAGCCCGATCATCGGGCGAGTGGTCGAACCCGGCATCAAGCTACGCAGCAAACCGACCAACGCCGTCGAGACCAGCAGCAGCGAACTGGCCGCCGATACGCTGGTGGTCTGGGAGCGGGAAGTGGTCGGCAATGTGATTGGCGGCCTGTCGAACCAGCGCTACATCCAAACCCCGGACGGCTACATCTACGGCTCGGTCGTCCAACCGACCCACAACCGCCCCAATACGCCGATCAGCGAAATCCCGGCCGGCCAAAACGGGTTCTGGGCGGAGGTCACCGTCCCGTATGTGGACCTGGCGCACGAGGGCAATATCGTCTCGCCCTGGCTGCTCGACAACATCGCCTACAAATTCCCGCCGCGCCTGTACTACGGTCAGGTGGTCTGGATCGATAAAATCCGCACCAGCAACGGTTTTGTCGAATATCGCTGGAACGAGGACGCCAACGGGCGCGGATACGGTTACGGAGCCTACGGGGAATTCTTCTGGGCCGATGGCGCCGGGTTGAAAGTCTTGACCGACGAGGATGTGGCTACCATCAGCCCCAACGTCGACCCCAACGAGAAAACCATCCAACTCAACCTGGAATATCAGACCCTGGGCTGCTACGAAGGCAGCCGCGAGGTTTATTTCTGCCGGGTTGCCACCGGGCGCATCCACGACCCAACCACCGGGCTGGTCACCGATACCTACGCCACCCCGGCCGGCACCTTGCTGACCCACTGGAAAATCATCTCCAAAAACATGACCGCCGGCAGCGAGTCGTCCGGCTACTCGACCCCGGCAGTGCCCTGGTGTACCTACATCCAGGGCGGGGTTGCCATCCACGGCGCGCACTGGCACAACGCCTACGGCGAGCCGCGTTCGCATGGCTGCGTCAATGTCAGCCCCGAAGATGCCAAGTGGATTTTCCGCTGGACTTTGCCCTATGTCTCGCTGGCAGCGGGCGAAGAACGCCGCAACCTGCCCGAGCATGGCACGGTTGTAAAGTCGGCTTAAGGCAGGCTTGAATCAAAAAGACTGGCAGTGGGTAGGCTCACTGCCAGTCTTCGCTTAACCAGTCCAGGTAGGTCGGGAACATCGAAACCCAATAGGTGTACGAATGGTCGCCCGGCCCGATGTGCAAAACATGCGAAATATCGTTTTCGTACAGCAGGCTTGCCATCGCCTCGGCCCGTTTCAGCATGAGCGTATCTTCGCTGCCGCAATTCAGGAAAACGCGCGGTTTCAGGGCCGCGGGCATCGCGGCCAGCCAGGTTTTGACCTGCGGCTCCTCACCGGAAATCACCCCGCTGCCAAACTGGGCCGCGCTCGAAAACTGCTCCGGGTTGGCGAAAACAATCCGGTAGGCGGCAATCCCGCCGAGGGAGCCGCCCGCCACCGCCCGATAGCGCCGTTCCGATGAAACCGGGAAATGTTCCTGCACATACGGCAGGACATCCTGCAAAATCACGGCAGCGTGCGGGTCGCTATCGGTATTCTGGGTAACAGCCACGATGGCAGGCGGCAGCCTGCCGGCCAGGATGGCCTCATCCAGGGCCTGCCCCGCCCCGGCAGACAACCAGTCATCGGGACTGCTGCTGCGACCGGGAATCAGCAACAAAAGCGGATAAGGCTGTTCCGATTGGGCCTGGTAACAGGGCGGCAGGTAAACCAGGAAGCGATAGGAATAACCGCGCGAGGTTTCCTCCAGGCGGATCGTTTCGACCCGGCTGCTTTCGTTGCAGGCTTCCGGCAGGGCGGCAATCCCGGAACCGCCAGCGCAGGCCGTCAAAAGCAACAGGCCCAGGATGAAAAATTTCTGCGGATGCTTAATCGTTTTCAAAATCGCGCTCATCCTTCCTCATCCAATTCTTCCAGACGCTCCAGCGCGCGAATCAGCTTGCGGCTGCGCGCCACGGCCAGCAAGCTCTGGAAAGTCGGCTGGCTGACGTTCAAACGCTTGCTGACGCTGACCATCTTTTGCTGCACCTCGAAACGGCTCGGGCGGATGTTGGCATTTTGCAGCCATTCGAGCACCTGCTCCGCCGTAGCCTGGGCGCGGATTTGCGGATTATCGCACATGACCCAGACGCACCAATCATAGATCAGGGTATAACGACCCACACTGCGCAGCGTCAGGCGCGGATTCTCATCCTCGCCGTCTTCGCCGGGCTGGAAAACCGCCCCATCGACCATCACCTGCGCCCCTTGTGGGCCATTCTCGTTCAAGTACCAGGCATCCTTTTTAAATCCGCTCTGCTCGAAATGGCGCTGGACCGCCTCGGCCCGGCCGTTGGTGCGCGCCTTCAAGGCGCGAAAAACCTTGGGATCGCGATTAACGGCATATTCAAGGGTTGTATCACGCAAACCACGCACCTGGCTGAAAACCAGCAAACTGAACTGGCCGGAAGGCTTGTCCTCGCGCGCTTCGACAAAATAAACCGGCAGGTAGACCGGCTCACTGCTGACCAGTTGCGCCGTGCTGACTTCTTCGGGCAGGTTGAGTTGGGAGGCATCCGGGCTATTCTGCAACTGCTCGAGCGCTGCCGTATTCCAGGCCTGATCAAAATGGTAAAAAGCCTGGAACGGGCTTTTTTCTGGCAGGCTTTCCAGGATCGGGATTTTGTAATGCTCCGGGGTCAGGGGGATATTGCCGAGGGCCTCGAAATACAATTCCGAGCCTATCTTGCGCTCCTCGTAACGCACCCGGTCGCGGACAGAATCCAGGCCAAGCTGGGTCAGCGCCAGACTGCCATCCTCACCGTCCAGGTGGCCGACTTCGCGCGCCTGGCGCAGTAACTTGTGGACAAAATCCGCTTCCAGACCGAAAAAAGCAGCCAGGGCGGCGGCTGAACGCAGTCCGCCTTCGGCAATTCCGCGCTCGAGGAACCACTCCAACTCGTCGAACTCGGCGGTTGCCCGCTGGCGGCCCTCCACCCGCACCCGCCAGAGCGGATACAGTACCCGGAACAGGCGCACCGGAATCAGCCCCAGTTCCTGAACGTATTCAAGGGCTTTGTAATGGTGATAAAGCAGGTAATCGTTCTTTTGCATGGTTATCCCAGCATCCGCGCCAGTTCATGCGAGGAGAGATAGGCTTTCGGGGTCGATTTGACGCTGACCAGCAGGGCGGTGAAAAATTTGGCAAACGCGGGGTCAGGCGTGTTCGAGAGCGTAACCGAATCGCCAACCAGCACCAACTGGCGTCGGGCGCGCGTCAGGCTGACATTCAGGCGGCGCAGTTCAGCCAGGAAGCCGATCCGCCCGTCCGGGTTGCTGCGCGTAAAACCGAAGAGAATCACATCCATCTCCTTGCCCTGGAAGGAATCGACAGTTGCGATGCGCGTGGCAAGCGCCTCCTCGCTCCAGCCGGCCTGTCGCTGGCGTAGTTCGCGCCGAATCACCTCGGCCTGTTTGCGGTAAGGGACAATCACCCCGGCCTGTAAATCTTCCTTCTGATAGGCCAGCAGCAGGTCACTGATAATGCGCGCCTCGGTTTGGTTAAAGTAACCCTGGCCGTCTTCGGAACGCTGCTCGTAATGACGCACTTCCTTCATTGTGTCGATGAAAACCAGCGGGCTTTCGAAAAACGGATCTTCGTGAGGCTTCTCGCTGCCGGTTTTGTATTTGCCGCCATAAAATTGGCGGGAAATGAAATCAGCAATCGGGCGCGGCATGCGATACTGGGTATCGAGCATGACCTTGTGGCTTTCGGGCGTGTCGGGGCGCTCGATCAGGCGCTCGAACAGGCTTTTCTCGAGCCATAGGCCGATTTCCTGGTTTTCCGTCTCGTTCTCGCGAATCTTTTGCACGATTTCCGGCTCAACCACCGGCGGCAATTGCAGGTGGTCGCCGACCAGCACCGCCCGGCGCGCCCGCACCAGCGGAACGAGCAAATCCATCACCTGGATCTGCCCGGCTTCGTCGGCAATGACCAGGTCAAAATCGAGGTCTTCGAAGCGGGCATCGGTGGCAACCCCGATACAGGTCGCCCCGACCACATCCGCACTGCGAATCAGGGTTGGGTACAAGGCCTGCGGGCGGGCCTGGAGCATTTCCTGCCATTCGCTGAGCAGTTCGCGGCGGCGCGCCTGATGCTCGTACCAGGTCTGCCAGGCCTTAAACAGCGCCTCCAGCGCGGACGGTGAGACCTGCTCCGGCTGGGAGGGCGCACCGGGCAGGTCGCGGCCCAGTTCGGCCAGTTCATCCAGCGCGCGGGTGATTTCATCCTGAACCAGCTCGATCTGCGTCTCGGCCTGGACAATCGCGCGCTTAAACTGCAAGGCCTGCTCGCTCTCGGTTGCAAACTGGCGGTACGACTCCCATATTTGGCGCGCCGATTGCATCGATTTGCGCAGTTTTTGCAAGGTTTCCTGGTGTACCTGTGAGATTTCCTGCCATTGGTTGGCAATGCTTTCCGCCCACAAGACAAAAAAGCCGCCCAGGAACGGAATCTGGCTCAAGCCTTGGAAAACGCCCAATTGACGCTCCAACTCCTCGGCCTGCCCGGCCAGAACGTTCAATTCATCGTTCAGTTGGGCAGTCAGCTTCCCCTGACGCGCCAGGGCCGATTCGACGCGCATATACGAAGCGGTCTGCCAGTTGGTCAACTGGAAGCGGCCCTGATCAAGGCGGGTGTAGGCCGCCTGCCATTGGCCGGTCAATTCCGAAAGATGGGCAAAAGCGCGCTGGATGTTCGGCCAGAATTCATCCAGGCCATCCATTTGGGCCTGCACCGGGGCGACATTTTTCAAAATGCGCGCCTTGATCTCGCTCGATTGGCGGTCAACCAACAAAGACCGCACCGCCGGGTCGACCACTTCCTCGCGCCCGATGCGCAGGGCGTGGACATTCTCCAACCCTTCGAGCACATTATCGACCGCTTTGTTGTTCTTCGAAGTGACCAACACCTTGCGGCCCAGGGCGGCTTCGCGGGCGACAATCTCGCGGATGGTATCCGTTTTGCCGGTGCCGGGCGGGCCGAGCGCCAGCAACAAATCCGGCACATTCAGGGCGCGCTCGATCATCGTCCGCTGGGCCGGATTCGGACGTTCCTTCCCGGTCGAAATCGTGGCAGACTGGTAATCGCGGTAGCGGTTCTCGATCAACAATGGCAGCAGGTGCGGGTTGAGCGATTGACCGTTGCGCAAGGCTTGCACCGCTTCATGCTGGATTGCATATTGTTTGGTGGATATTTTGGGAGCCAGCCACTGGATTTTCTGGATGCGACTGGCCTCGACCGGCTGGTAAAAGCGCAGGCGGAGCATATTCCCCCGCGCCTCCACCACAACCCCATCGGCGATACTGGCCGAATCGCCGTTCCCGGCTTGCAGCCAATCGCCGGCGCGGAAGCTGGCCGGCCCGTTCAGGGTCAACTGCCAGACCTGGGCCGTGACGGCTTCAACCGCCCGCACCGTCACCTTGTCCTGGCGGGCAGCCTGTTCGAGTTCGACTTCACAGGCCAAGTCGATCAGGGTGTCGATGTTGGCCAAAAACGTGCGCTGCGCCGCTGAAATCTCGGATGTGGGCGAATCTGCTTCCTGCGCTGGAATCGCCGCAGGCTGGCGGGTTTGCTTCCAGGCCGCCAGGATGGCGGAAAGCCCGGTCTGCGACTCGCCGGTGACTTGCTGGTTTAATTCGCCCAGGTCGCTGACAATGCTCCAGCCGCGGGGAATCAGCCGCAGCGCGCCGCGCACCAGTTGGTGATGCGTCCGCAGCCCAAGCGGCGTCAGCCGGATCGCGTACCAGGCGTCCCGTTGCTGGGTCAGGCCGCAGACCAGTTCATAGCGCGGAGTGCAAAAGGACAGCTTGGGGTTGTCCGCCTGCTTTTCATCCACCCAAACCAGCACCCCAGCCTCCGCCGCCAGGAAATCGGCCTCGACCTCGGCCGCATTCTGCGGAAAAGGCAGGCCGGGATATTCCTCGGCAGTTTTGGCCAGGCAGCGCTCGCCCAGGACGAGAAAAAGCGGGTGCGGCAGGTTACAGGATACCAGGCTCATCCGGCCAGCCACTCCACAAGCGAGCCAATCAGGAGCACAATCGCCGCCAGGATCAGCAGGTTCTTCTTCAAACCGGCGCGCGCCACCTGCACCTGGGCCGGGGTTGGCCGCCAGGCGGGCGGGCGCAGACGCCGCGCCTCCGCCCCCAGTTGGGGAGCAGGAATCAGCCCATCGTTGTAGCGTTCAGAAAGGTCTTTGTCCAAATCAGGCTTCCAGCATTTTGTAATCCTGGGCGGCGTAGAAACGTCCGCTCGGGCCAAAATCGTCGAGCAGGGCCGGCACAAGCGCGCCCGGCAGCACCGTCTCGACTTCGTTTTCGGCATTTTTGCCGCCCAAATCGGTTTTCAACCAACCCGGGTCGAGATAATTGACGAGCACATTCGTACCCTGCAACTCGGCGGCCAGGTCGCGGCTGTACTTGTCCACCGCAGCCTTCGAGACGCTATACGGCGCAAGCTGCGGAATATCCTTGATGCCCGAAGTCAGGTTGATGATGCGCCCATAGCCGCGGCGCTTCATCTCCGGCGCAAAGGCGTTGCACAGGGC
>JAEWVF010000076.1 GCA_023459215.1 Chloroflexota bacterium | reverse complement strand
CCTGGTCAATGGAGGCGATGTATTTGCTCATAAGCGATTCCTTTTGGTTGGATTTTGCTTACCAATCCCGCGCGCCGGCCAGGAAAGCTTTCCCCGGCATGGATTTCTTCCCGGCGGGCTGGAGTTCGTCAAAAACGAGGAGATTTTCTGCCGTGCCAACAGCCGGCAAGCCGTTGTGGAGGGTGCGCTGGCCCGCGTCCGCTTTCCCGCTGGCAACGTGCGCCTTGTGGATTTTGAGCGGCGCGCCCTGCCATTCGAAAAACGCGCCCGGCCAGGGACTCATCGCCCGTACCCGGCGTTCCAACTGGATGGCCGGCTGGTTGAAATCGAGCAGGCCATCTTCCTTTTTGAGCATTGGGGCATAGGTGGCTCCCTCGGCAGGCTGCGGCTGGGGGACAATTTCGCCGCTGATGTAACGCGGCAGGGTTTCCAGCAGCAATTCCGCGCCCAGCGCCGAGATGCGCTCGAAAAGCGAGCCGCCGGTCTCGTCCTCCGCCAGGCGGATGGCGCGCTGCGAGAGCATCGGGCCGGTGTCGATGCCGGGATCCATCTGCATGATGGTTACGCCGCTCTCTGCGTCCCCGGCCAGGATGCAGGCCTGGATGGGGGCCGCTCCGCGCCACCTGGGCAGCAGCGAAGCGTGAACGTTGATGCAGCCGAAGCGCGGCAGGTCGAGCACCTCGGGACGCAGGATTTGTCCGAAAGCGGCCACTACAACCAGGTCGGGGGCCCAGGCCTTGAGCTGCTCCATCGCCTCGGGCTGGCGCAAACGTTGGGGCTGGATAGTGGCAATGCCCAGTTCATCCGCTGCCACTTTGACGGGCGGCGGAGTCAGCTTGTTGCCGCGCCCGGCGGGCCGGTCTGGCTGGCTGACAACGCCGACCAGTTTGTAGTCAGCCGCAGCCAGCGCGCGCAGGGTCGGCACAGAAAAATCGGGGGAACCCATGAAAACAGTGCGTATTTTGCTCATAGCGTGATTTTACTGCTCTTTGTCAATCTGGCGAACAGGATTCAGGAAGCGGCCATTTTGTTTTGGCCGATTGCGCAGCGCGTGGGAACAGGTATACTTTAAATATGTCTGATTTCAAAGCCATTCATTTTCTTGACGAGCCGATTACGGTTGCCTGGGATGTTGCCCCTCTGTATGAAAAAACGCCGCCCTGTCCGCAGCGGTTTTCCTGGAACGGAGCGGACTACCCGATTGTTGGTTTGCTGGCCGAGTGGAGCGATTTTACCCGCCGCGGACGCGCCGCCCGCAACATGCGCCCCGAACATGCCGCCGTAGCGGCTGGCAGGGGTTCGCTGGGGGTGGGGCGTTTCTTTTTTCGGGTGCGGGTTCAATCGGGACAGGTTTTCGATATTTACTACGACCGCGAGATCAAAAACGCCGATGATCGTAAGGGGCATTGGGTCATCTACCGCGAGCTTGAAGAAAGCTAATAGACATCTTGTAAATGTCCTTCGACCCTTCGACAGGCTCAGGACACCGCTTCGCTTTTTTATAAAGTATCACCGTCCTGAGCGGAGGGCAAAGCGTATTTTGCGTTGCCCGTAGTCGAAGGGCGCTCCGCTCACCTGTGCCGGCGGCACTGGCGCAGGCAGGACTTATGCAAGAGGTCTAATCCATGCGCTTGATCAGGCAGAATTCGACGCCGTCGCGCCCAATGGCATGGACAACCGGCATCTTGCGAAAGACCGATTTGATATCCAGGTTGGCGCGGGTCGAAAACAGCATCAAGGCCTCGGCGGGCAGGCTTTCAGGGGTTTCGTAGCGTAAATCGCGCAGGTCCAACCCTTCCCCATAATAACCGGCCACAGCAAATTCGCGCTGGATGTACAGCGGCTGATTCGCTGCGTTTTGGCGCGCCCATTCGACAGCTTCCTTGTAACAGGTCAGCCAGTAATCGTTTTCGTAAACGCGGTAGGTTGGCCCGGCAAAGCTGTTGTAGTAGGTGTACTGGTAGGGGTGCAGGCGGATGATGCCGACCAGGCCGGGAAGCAGAAGCAGGCCGGTCAATAAAGCATGAAACGTGAAGCGTCGAACATCTGACACGATGCGTGAAGCCTGCAACCTGATAGCATCCACCCCAATCCCGGCCAGCATGAACAGCGGCGGCAGCAGGAACAGGAAGTGGCGAATGCCGTCATACATCGAGGGGACTTTGATGATATTGTAGGCGGCCAGTGGCGCAAACCACAGGAAAAGCACCATGGCTTCTGCCCAATCGCGTTGTTTCTTGATGATTTGCCAACCCAGGCGCAGCCCGCCGAGCAGGGCCAGCGGCAGGAAGGGTTCGCTCAAGGTCAGGGCCAGCATCTGCGGGAAGTAGCGCGCCGGTAGTTCGTTGGCCGGGAAAATTTGCCCGAGGAACAGCACGGCCAATTCGGTCGGGTTGTTGGACATATGGCGCAGGACTTCGAGCAGGCGATTAAGCGGGTCAGCCCACAGGAAGGGCCAGAACAAGAACATAATGGCTATGGAGAGCAGGATATACGAGGATAAGTGGAGGAGTGAAAAAGTGCGGGAATCGCGGGTGATGCGAACGAAGCGAATCAGGAAATAGACAAAGACCAGTGCCCCGGCCAATGGGCCGATGACGCGGATGGCGGAAGCGATGCCGAGGGCGAGGATGGCTAGAAGGAGTTTTGGGAATCCTGGTGTGTGAAGAATCCGCAAAAACCACCCTTCGACTACGGACTGCGTCCTCCGCTCAGGGATGGAATCCACCCACCCCAGGCCGAGGGTCACGGCAGCCAGGAAGGCGGTCATAAAAGGCATATCTTTGGGGTTGATGAAGGCGTGCCCCCACAGCAGCGGTTGCAGGGCGAAAAAGGCGGCGTTAACGGCGGCCAGGTTGGGGGTTGTGAAACGCGTCCCGAGCCGGTAGATGAAGGTAGCGCCCAGGATGAATGAGATGAAGTTGACCAGGTGCCAGGCCGCGGCTGAATCCGTCCCCAAGACAGCCTGGATACCAATTTTGAGCGGGCGGCCCAACAGCAGGTAGGCCGGGCCGTAGTATTTGTGGTCTTCGGCGCTCGAGCCGTAGACGCCTTCGTCGAGGCGGTCCCAGCCCCGGTAGGCAGCGGGGATGGTTTCGGCGTAGTCGTAGAAGAGCGGTTCGTCCCACGACAGGCCGTAATCCCGGAAGGTGAATAGACCAGCGGCGAGCAGGGCGGCCAGCAGGAGAACCGTTGCCAGGCGAAGTTTCATGCCAGGCTGTACTCCATATCAACGCGGTGCAGGCCGGGGCCGTAGTAGTTTTCCTGTCCGCCGGTGACGCGAAAACCCTGGCGCTCGAAAAAAGCCTGGCTGTGCTGACTGGTGTCGATGACGATATGCGCCTGGGGGTCATCCTGCAGGATTTTTTCGATGCGCTTGGCCAGCAGCAAACTGCCCAGGCCGTGTTTGTGCAGGTCGCGGCGCACCATGCCCCAGGCCAGGACGATATCGCCGTTATCCTGGCGGCCATAGCCGCCGCAGGCAAGCACCTGGCCGTCCTGTTCGAGCACGAAAAAGGGACAGGGCTGACGCTCGAGGAAACTTTCGAAACCGGCACGCTCGGATGGGTCGAAATAGGGCGGGGTATTGCCATCAAAAAGCGCCAGGCAGGTTTCCCGGTCTGTGGGCTGGTAGGGGCGGAACTGGGCGGGCATGGGGAAATTCAATCGTTGGTTACTGAAGGCCTTGCAATAATTTCTGCATTTCATCTTCTTCGCTGGCCTGGTCTTTGAAATATTCGGCCATGAACACCGAGCGGCGCAGGCGCAGGCACATCGGGGCGATGGCAGCCAGGTCGGATGGGTTGACTTCGCTGCGGTTGTCGGCGGCGGCGTAAGCGCGGGCGGCTTCGAACCAGGTGATTTCGGCCCGCAGGCTGTCGATGCCCATCTGCTGGATCAGGTGGATGGCGTGGGTGGCCAGTTCGTCGGGCAGGCTGACTGAGCGCAGACGCTGGCGCGCTTCCTGAATGTCGGCGGCAGCTTGCAGGCTTTCTTCGGCATAGGCTGCGATCATGGCGCGCGGGTTGGACAGGTAGGCCTGCACCCGGCGGTAGGCTTCGAGGCGCTCTGCGGCGTCTTCCAATCCGCGCACGATCAGGCGCAGGCCGAAGCGGTCGAGGATTTGCGGGCGCAGCTTGCCCTCTTCCGGGTTCATTGAGCCAATCAGCACGAAGCGGGCGCGATAGGTGGCCGAGACCGGGCCGCGGCGGACGGTGTAGATGCCCTGGGCGGCGGCGTCCAGGATGGCGTCCATGACTTCGTCGGAGAGCAGGTTGATTTCGTCGATGTAGAGCAGGTTGCGGTCGGCCTGGGCCAGGATGCCGCGCCGCAGCCGCAAACGCTCGTGGATGGCCGCGCGCTCGTCGATGCCGCCGACAACGTCATCGAGACGCGAATTGAGCGGCAGTTCGACCAGCCGCACCCGGTCGGGCGCAGTCAGGGATTTGCCCTCGGCGTATTTCTTGGCGCATTCCGGGCAAATGGCGTCGATGCCGCCGGTTTCAACATCTTCGGGGGTGCAGCCGTAGAAGCAGGTCGAACGTTCGACGCTGGGCAGCAGTTCGAGCAGCGAACGCACCGCAGTGGTTTTGCCGGTGCCGCGCGGGCCGACCAGCAAAATCCCGCCGATGTTGGGGTTGATCAGCCCGAGCAACAGGGCCAGTTTCATCTCATTCTGGCCGACCAGGGCCAGGAAGGGGAACGGCAGGGCCTCGGCCACGCCGGAATCGCCCATTTCGGCGATTCCCTGCAAAATGGCTTTGTTCGAGGCAACGTTGATCAGCTCTTTCAGCGAGCGAAAGGAGGATACGACTTCGCCATCCTGTGGCTGGGCGGGGGCGGGGGCGGGGGTGGATTCGGTCTCACTCATACGGATTTTGCCTGTTTCAAGCGTTCCTGCTGGCGCAGTTTGGCGGCCTGCATGCGCTGCGCTTCTTCCTCATCGGCAGCCACCAGCGCCGGGACGGTGGCGCGGCTGCCATCCTCGTTGAGGGCGACAAAAACCAGGTAAGCATTGTTGGTATGAGTCTGCTCCCCGGTCAGCGGGTTTTCGGCGACCACATGTACTTCGGCTTCCATCGAAGAGCGCCCGGCGTAAGTTACTTCGGCGGTCAGCGTGACCAGGTCGCCAATGCGGATGGGCTGGCGAAAAGTCATGCGGTCGATGGCCACGGTGACGCAGCGCTTCCCGGCATGGCGCATGCAAGCCAGCGCGGCGCACTCATCGGCCAGTTTCATGATGTAGCCGCCATGCACATTGCCGAGGTTGTTGGCGTGTTCGGGCTGCATCAACTGGGCCAGTGAAACGCGTGAGGCTGCAATTGTTTTTGGCTTTATTTCTGGGTTCATAGGCCTGCAATCTTTTCGGGCAATGGTTATAAAAAAATCAAAGCCGTAGCGTTACGACTTTGATTTTACTGCCTTTTGTACGAATCGCTTACCAGATTGTAAAAATCATAATCCAAAACCAATGTTTCTGGTTGGCAAAGCCTGTCAGTCGGTTTCTGCCGCGGGGAAAAAGACATCTTCGATGCGCAGGCCAAACAACCCCGCAATTTTGAAGGCCAGCGGCAGGCTGGGATCGTATTTTCCTGTCTCGATGGCGTTGACGGTCTGGCGCGAAACATCCAGTTTCTCGGCCAGGTCTGCCTGGGACCAATCCCTTTCGGCGCGCAGCACTTTTAACCTGTTTTTCATTGGTATTTCCTCGAAAAATAAGCTGTCCCTAAGCCCCAAAGTAAAACCAGCATGGGGAAAATCCAGATCATGGGCAGGTGCGGGAAGCCGATGATTTCAAGAAAGCCATAGGCGAAGGTGGTCAGGCCTGTTGCGCCGGCGGCAAACCCAATCGCCATGAGTTGGATGCGCTGTTGAAGCTCGTCGATATCGTTCAGGTAACGGACAAAGGCGAACACCATGAAAATAGCAGGAACTACGGGCGACAACGCAAGCAGGGTGCGCCACGGCGAATCTGCCATTTTGGGAACAGTGAGGGCCGATGCAAAAATCAGGATCACATAGGCGGCCATGCTCAAACCGAATTCGCGCAGATAACGTTTTGCAGCTTTGTTCATCATCAAAATCTCCTTGAGAAAAGTAATTATTTGTTGACATTAAGTAAAGCCTGCTTTACAAGAGAGAGTATACAACGACCCCTGACGTATGTCAAGGGTCGTTTACAAAAAGTAGCGTCAGCTTTCCACTAAAGTTCTATTTCAGCGATTTGATCCAGCCTGATTTCGGGCATGGTCTCGGCTTCAATCTCGGCCTCGCGCCAGTCGCCGGCTGAAGCGCCGCGCGCACAGTAGGAACGATAGGTGCAGAAGCGGCAGGTTTTTTCGGTATCGCTCTCGTTCACTTTTGGGAATTCCGCGGCCTGGCTGATTTCCGCGATGATTTTTTCCAGCCCGGCCCGGTCGCGTTCGAACTGCCCGGCATTGTACGGGAAGCGGGCGGGCTGGTCGGGGAATTCGGTGAACCAGTAGATCATTTCGATATCTTCCGGCGCAAAATTTTTCCCGTCGTTGAGGTGCTTTCCGGCCTCGGCCAGCAGCCAGCGATAGGCGCGCGTCTGCCAGCGCAGGGCCAGCGTCTCGTTGCGCGGGCGTTTGTGGTAGGTTTTCCAATCGTACAGGCTGGCTTTGCCCTCGTTAACGGCGACCAGGTCGAATTTGGCGGTCAGGCGGTAGCCGCCCAGCGGGGCTGAAAGCGTCAGTTCGGGGTAAAGTTTTGCGGCGCGGGCTATGTTTGGATAATCCGCGCTGAAATTTTGCCACCACTTCGCCAGTTCGGGGCTGCCGGCCAGTTTTTCCAGCTTGTCGAGCGGGATACCAACCAGGGCCTGCTGCGCCAGGCGGTGGAAGAGTTGCCCGGCCTGCTGGCGGCGCTCGTTCTCAAGGGTTGGTTCGGTTTCGATGGCCGGCCACGCCAGCCGCTCCAGGTAGCGCAGTTGGAAGCGGCGGGCGCAATCGGCGTAATCTTGCAGGGAAGACTGTGAGAAAGTGAAAAGCGCCGGGAAATCCATCTTTTATTTGATGACGATCCCAAGGTGATTGGCCACGGCGCGTTCCTTGCCGGGCACATTGCTGTCGATGGGCTTGTTCAGCACACGCGGGTTGTTATCGGGACCGCTAACCACCAGGGTCGACGAACCGCCGCCGTCCATGTTGATGCCGCCATAAGCGCCAAAAGCGACCAACATGTCGACCAGTTCGTGCAGGTTGACGCCCTGGCTGTAACCGGGCTGGCGGCCATCGATAATCATCAGGATTAATCCGCGCCCATTTTGGGTCAGGCCGATGGCAGTGCGCGGCGCGGGCACGTCCACGGCCAGGTCTGTAACCCGTTTCCCTGCGCGCAGGATGATTCGGTCGCCGGATACAGCGTTGTAGATGTTGCCCTTGGGTTTCTCCAGGGTAACTTCCTGGTTGGCGTTCATGTAGATGGTTGCGGCGGCGGTGCTATTGTAGATTTTCCCTTGCGAGGCTGCATAACCGTTGACCTTGACCGGGTCGCCGCTGGCGCAGATGGGCGCAGCGCCGCCGGGCAGGTAGGTAAAACCGTCGCCGTTGATGGCAATCTGCTGTTTGAACTCGGCCAGGAAACGCGAGGTGGTGCGGGTGCAGGAAACCCCGCCGCCTGCGCTCTCAGGGGTGACGAAGAAGGAATATTTGGCGGCTTGCAGGTCGAGCGCCAGGACATGCGCCACAATCTGGCGCGGGGTGCTGTATTCGCGCCGGAAGTAGGTTGCGCCCAGGAAAAAGCGCTGGCGGATGGATTTGGGCTGTTCCAGGCCGATGCTGGTCAGGTAGGTTTTCGAACACCAGCCGCTCATACCATCCAGGCGGACAATCTGGATCCAGCCGGAGCCGTTATCGGCGCTGATCGAGGCGACCGTATCATCCTTGACCAGGTTGCCAATCGCGGCGAAGGAGGTGCCAGGCCCCTGACGCACCAGCAGCGAGGCAGTCGTCACCCGATACCAGGGAAACTGGTTGGGTTGCGGATCGGGGTCTGGATCCGGGTCTGGGTCGGGCGGGGGAGTGCTGTCGAGCAACAGCAGGTATTCGCTGGCGCACCAGCCTTCCAGGCCGGCCTTGTTGCGCATTTCAACCCAATTCTTGTCGGGGCTGACCGAAAGCTCATCGACGATTTCGTTCAGGCTCAGCCCGCCGATGATGCCAAAGGTTGTTCCCGGCCCGCTGCGGACGCGCAGCGAGGTGGCTGTGACGCGGTACTGACGTCCGGTGCCCGGATTGGGGTTCGGGTCCGGATCGGGGTCAGGATCAGGATCGGGGTCTGGATCCGGGTCTGGGTCGGGAACCGCCGGGATTTCCACGAGGTGGCTCTTGCTGATCCAGCCGGTCAGGTCATCTTCGCGCTTGACCTGGATCCAGTTATTATCGGGCGCGATGCTGAGTTGGGTGACAACATCGTCCTGTTTCAAAACGCCGAGGCTGTTGAACGTGGCGGCAGGCCCTTCGCGCACGCTCAAATCAACCCTGAATTTGTAAACCGAAGGCTCGTCGCTCAGGTTGAAGCGCCTCTTGAAGGCCGCTTCATCGCCGTTGAAGTAGTTCAGGTCGATTTGTTTGCTTTCGACGCCATACAGCTTGCCATCGCCTTTTTCGGTGTATTGCCAGAGCAGCCATTCGGCCTCGGCCCAGGGCTTGGGAACCAGCGGTTTTTGGGCGTTGTAATGGGCGATCCAGAGCGGATACCTATGGAAATATTCCAGGCTGGCGGCCTGGGAATTGGCGTTGGGGGCGTTGTCGCGCCAGTAGTAATAGGCGGTGTAAATGCCAATCTCTTTGCTGCCGACCAGGGTTCTGATCCGCTCAAGGAAAACATACCAATTTTGCCAGCCTTTGTATGGACCGCCGTATTTTTCTTCGAAATCGGCCCAGAGCGGCAATTCGCCGAGATCGCTGCCCAGGGTTTGCACCCACAGTTCCGCCTGCTTCTTGGGATCGGCGCGGCTGTCATAGAACCAGTACGAGCCGCGCGGCAGGCGGACGCGCTTTGACTCGCTCCAGTGGTAGGCAAAGCGCGAATCAACCCACAGGTTTTGTCCGGCGCGCACAATCAGGTAATCGGAGATGGAGCGCATCTTGACAAAGTCGACCCCTTGCGGGGTGGATGGTTCATCCTGGTAGAAACTAATGTCCGGGCCGATGATTTGTCTCATGCTGCGCTCCTTTTGGTTGGGTGATGATATTTATTATTATATACCGGGTTGCGTGTATTTTGCGCAGGCGCGTTTGGCCTTGAGCGGAGAAGTTCACTGTGGCGAGGCGCAGTGATATACTTAGACAATTATCTTTCAGGAGACACGATGGATCGAAAAGGACTGCTTCTGGCCCTGGGCGCGTACTTTAGCTGGGGGCTTTTTCCTATTTATTGGAAATACCTGCAACATGTGCCCGCCTTGCAGTTGCTCGGACACCGCATCGCCTGGTCATTTGTTTTGCTGGCCGTGGTTTTAGCTTTAACCGGGCAGTTTGGCGCGCTGCGTCAAAAACTAAATGACCTGAAAACCCTGCGCATTTATGCGCTGGCGGCAGTTCTGATTGGGGTGAACTGGCTGGTGTATGTTTGGTCCGTCAATGCCGGATTTATCGTCGAAACCAGCCTGGGATACTTCATCAATCCCCTGATCAGCGTTGTCCTGGGCATGATTTTCTTCCGTGAGCGCCTGCGGCCCTTGCAGTGGATTCCGGTTGCGCTGGCGGCGATTGGCGTCATTTACCTGACCATTTCCTACGGACGCTTGCCCTGGATTGCGTTGACCCTGGCCTTTTCGTTCGGCTTTTATGGCCTGGTCAAAAAGCTGGCCCCGTTCAGCTCCGTTTTTGGCCTGACCCTGGAAACGGGTATTTTGTTCATCCCGGCTGTGTTTTATCTCGTTTTTGCGGAAGTTTCGGGCGCGGCGGCTTTCCTGCACACCGGCGCGGTTTCCGACGTGCTGATGATTGGCGCCGGGGTGGTGACCACCATTCCGCTGTTGATGTTTGCGGGGGCGGCCCATCGCATCCCGTTGACGATGATCGGCCTGATGCAGTACCTGGCCCCGACCATGCAGTTCCTGCTGGGCGTTTTTATCTACAAGGAACCTTTTTCCTTCCAACAGTTGATTGGCTTTGGGATTGTCTGGCTCGGCCTGTTAACTTTTGCCGCCGAAAGTTTTTACCAGACCCGCCGCCCGCCGCTGCCGGAAGTCCCAATCGAGATGTAGCCGATTGCCCCATGAGATTTGCCTTGCCCGCGCCTAAAAATATCTTTTCTTTCAGAAGAGAATGAAATTTTTAGGCGCGGGCATTATATAATATTCGCAGGCATTATTCCGCATATCCAAAATGGAGGCTCACAATGAACAAGAAAAAGCAAGGAGTGATTGGTATTCTCACTGGCGGCGGCGATGTTCCCGGCTTGAACCCGGCCATCCGCGCTGTCACGATCCGCGCCCTGCGTGAAGGCTACCAGGTGATTGGGATTCGGCGTGGCTGGGGCGGCTTGGTGGATATTGTCCGCCAGAAGGACGCGGATAATAGCAACAATTTCCAATACCTGACCGAAGAAGTGGTCAACCGCGCCGGCCGCACCGGCGGCACCTTCCTGCACACCTCGCGCACCAATCCATCCAAAATGAAAAAAGTGGATGTGCCGGCCCAGTACCAGGATAAATACGCCGAAGAGCGCAATGACCTGACGCCTGAAGTGCTCAAGAATATCGATTTCCTGGGAATTGATTACCTGATCCCGATTGGCGGCGACGATACCCTTAGCTATGGCGTCCGCCTGTACAAAGAGGGCATGAAAGTGGTTGCCCTGCCCAAAACAATGGACAACGATGTGCCCGGCACCGATTATTGCATCGGGTTCAGCACCTGCGTGACCCGCACCATTGCACTGACCAACAGCCTGCGCACGATTGCCGGTTCCCACGAACGTATGCTGGTGCTGGAGGTTTTTGGGCGTTACGCCGGGTTCACGGCCATGCTGCCGACCATGGCGGGCGCAGCCAACCGCTGCGTAATCCCCGAGTACAGGTTCAACATCGAACACCTGACCGAGTTGATGATTTACGACCGCAGCCGCAATCCCAGCCACTATTCGGTGGTGCTGGTCTCAGAAGGCGCCATGTTCGAAGGCGGCGAAATGGTTTACGCCAAGATGGAAACCGATGCCTATGGTCACGCCAAACTGGGCGGGATTGGCGAACTGGTCGGGGCAGCCATCAAGGATATTTCCCCGCGCTTCAACAACGGCGTCAAGGTGGATGTGGTCGAGCAGAAATTGGGCTATATGGTGCGCGGCGGCGACCCGGATGCGATTGATTCGATTGTGCCGATGGCCTTTGGCAACCTGGCCCTTGACCTGATCCTGAAGGGTGTGCATGGCCGCCTGGTGGTGCTGAAGAACGGGCGCTACGACAACATGCCCCTGGATGTTGTCACCGCCACCAAGAAAGTGGTCAATGTCAACCAGTTCTACGATATCAACCGCTATCGCCCGAAATACGAGAATTTCGAGATGCGGCCGCAGTTCATTATGACCAGCGAACTGTAATTTTCCCGCTGAACTGGATTCAAAAATCCCCCGGCTTTACTCTGCCGGGGGATTTTTGCAAACGCAGGCTAATCTGCACTGACCGGTTCGGTTTGGCTTTGGCGGTTGGCGAGGTAGGTCAAACTGGCGATAAAACTGACCAGCATGATGACCGCCCCGGTGATGAACGGAAAGTTAAGATTCATATCCAGCACGGCCCCGGCCCAGATTGGCCCGACGATGCGCCCAAGGCTCATGTAGGCGTTGTTCAATCCCATCGCCATCCCCTGGCCGCCGGTAGCGCGTTTCGAAATCAGAGAGGAAACGCTGGGGCGCAGCATCGAATTGCTGAAAATGAAGATGCTGGTGGTCAGCATGACAGTCACCAGGTCATAGGCTGCCAGCATGATCAGGAATCCACCAACGCTGGCAATTAACGAGGCTTTGATGACCGCCTCGTCGCCGAAACGGCGTGTGGCCGGCCCGGTCAGCAGACCCTGGGCCACCGTCGAGGAGATGCCAACCACCGTCAGAATCATGCCAATGGTGGAAGGGTCGTAATCGAAACGGCGCTGGGCATAGAAGCCGAAGATGCCTTCGAAGTTGGTCATGGCGAAATTGTTCAAAAAGGCCAGGATGAGCAGGAAGCCGAGCGGCCCAAATAGGGCCTGGAACATGCTGGCCAGTTGCGGCCCTTTTAGTTTCAGGCTGGGTTGGTGTTGTTCCCTGGGCAGTGATTCGGGCAGGAAAAGCCAGGTCAGAAGGGTGGCCAGCAACGATAATCCTGCACCGACAAAGAAAGGCGTCTGGATCGAATCCCCGGCAGTCAAGCCGCCGATGCCCGGCCCAAGGATCATCCCCAATCCCATGGCCGCCCCGATCATGCCCATGCCGCCGCCGCGCTGGTTTTCGTCGGTGCTGTCGCTGATGAAGGCCATCGCGGTCGGCAGAGTGGCCGAGGAGAGAATCCCGCCCAGGGCGCGCGCCAGGTACAGGGTCGGCAGGTCAGTAGCCAATCCCATCACGACCAGGGCCAGGGCATTGCCGAATGCGCCCAGGATCAGGATCGGTTTGCGTCCATAACGGTCTGAAAAAGCGCCCCAAACCGGGGAGAAGAAGAACTGCATCAACGAGAAAATGGCCATCAGCCCGCCCATCGCCAGCCCGCCGCCGCCAAAGCTCTCGATATAGAACGGCAGGATCGGGATGATGATCCCAAAGCTGATCATGACCACCACCATGGTGAAGAACAGGATGACAAGGTTGCGATTTTTCATAGGCGGCTATTATACGCCCGCTGACCCTGCCTGGCTTTGCGTTTTTGAAATCAGATATAATTGGTCTAATATCTAAAGAGGAGAAGAATATGAACTTTGCCATGTGGAAAAAAGCGCTCCAGGTGATCCCTGCCGTCTCGAAACAGGAATGGGATGCGCTCGATTTGGTTTCAAAGTGGCTGATCTCGACCCGCGCCGCCGTGCTGGTGATGACCTTTATTTCTGCCGCCCTGGCCGGGCTTTTTGCCGCGCGTGACGGCAAGTTTGACTTGCCTGCCTGGCTGGCGCTGGTTATCGGGTTGGTTCTGGCGCACGCTGCGAACAATTTATTCAATGACTATACCGATTTTGTCAAAGGCGTCGATAAGGACAACTACTTCCGCACCCTGTATGGTCCGCAGCCGGTCGCCAATGGGCTGATGACCACCCGCCAACTGCTGACCTACTTTGCCTGGACGGGGCTGCTGGCCCTGGCCTGCGGCCTGTACCTGATTTTCAGCAACGGCAATGATCCGCTGATCTGGCTTTTGCTCGGGCTGGGAGCGTTCTTCGTCCTGTTTTACACCTGGCCGCTCAAATATATCGCCCTGGGCGAGGTGGCCGTCCTGCTGGTCTGGGGCCCGCTGATGATTGGCGGCGGCTATTACGTGCTCTCCGGTCTGTGGGATTGGAATGTCGTCTGGGCCAGCGTCCCCTATTATTTTGGCGTGACCACCGTCATCTTCGGCAAGCACATCGACAAGATCGAGGTCGATAAGGACAAAAAGATTTACACCCTGCCGGTGATTTTGGGCGAAAAAGCCTCCCGTTACGCGGTCATCGCGATGATGATCCTGCCGTATTTGCTGGTCTTGGGGATGATTGCGCTGCGCTACTTTACCCCGATCCTGCTGCTCGTGCTATTGGCCATTCCAACCCTGCGCCGGACCTTGCCCAACTTCCTGAAACCGCGCCCGGCGACCCGCCCCGAAGGTTTCCCTGACGGACAGGGCGGCTGGCCGTTGTTTTTTGCCCCGCTGGCCTTTGCCAATAACCGCGCCTTTGGCGGGCTGTTCATGCTGGCCTTCCTCCTGGATGTGGCCATCCGCGTTTTCTTCCCGGCTTTCTGGCGCTAAAGCCAGCAGACGAACGTTAGCGCGGGCTGTTGGGAAGAGACCCCCAGCGCCCGCGCAACCGTTTAAGGGGATGAACTAACATTCTTGGCAGGCTCCCTGCTCGCCCCTTTCGAGTACAATGTTAATATGCCCGGCCCACTGACGATTGGCCTTTTTGTCAGCACGACGCAAAACAAATATGAGTCTGCGTTATATCGCGGTGTTGTCGAAGTGGCCCGCTCAGCCGGCGCGCAGGTCATTTGTTTTACCAGTGGGGCTTTACGCGCCTATCGCGGATTTGAATTCCAGCGCAACGTACTCTTTGATTTGGTCGATAAAAACAGCGTGGACGGTATCATCATCTCCGGCACACTGGCTCACCCGATCAGCGGACGGGCGATGCAGTTATTCTTCAAACGCTACGCCCATCTCCCCAAGGTCAGCATTGCCATCTCGATGCCGGGCACGCCTTATGTCATGGTCGATAGCGGCCAGGCCATTCACGCTATTGTCACCCACCTGGCAAAAAAGCACGCTTACAAACGGTTGGCTTTCCTGCGCGGCCCGGTCGGCCAGCAGGAAGCCGATGAACGCTACCAGGCTTTTTGCGATGCACTGGCCGAATACGGTCTGGAACTGAATCCGGGCCTGGTTTTGCAAGGCGATTACAGCATCGATTCCGGCGCGCAAGCCCTGCAGGAGTTCCTGGCCCGCGAGCCGCTCACCTGCGATGCGATTGTTTCATCCAACGATTCGATGGCAGTTGGGGCTATGGGCGTTTTACAAGCCCACGGCATCCGCATCCCCGAACAGGTTGCGCTGACGGGTTTCGACGATGTCGAGGCGCGCTTTGCCGGCGTCCCGCTGACCTCCGTCCGTCAGGACATCTGCGCACAAGGACGGTTGGCGGCGCACACCCTGCTCTCCCAGATTGCCGGGCAGCCGGTTTCGGAAAAGAACATCTCGCTTGCCCCACTGGTCGTCCGCCAGTCTTGCGGCTGCTCCAGTTTCCTGACCCCTGAAGAAGCAACGGATTTGCCCAAATCGCGGGATTGGCCCGAAACATTGCGCCAGCGCCAGGCCGAGATCGTTGCCTCGCTCCGCGAAAGCCTTGCTTACCTCCCTGCGGATATTGTCGAAGCATGGGCGCTGGACTGGCTGGAAGCCATCCGCGTGGATTTGCAGTCAGGCGGGAACGGCCAATTCCTGCATCGCCTGGAGCAAGCCCAGCAGCAGGGCTTTGACCTGGGGGTTGAAGTCGCGGCCTGGAACCGCAGCGTGACTGTCTTCCTGCGCCAGGTGCGTTCCTGTCTGCCAGACAAGCGCCTTCAGCAGACCGTCGATCACCTGGCCGAGCGCGCCTATCTGCGCCTAGGCATAACGATGGAAACCCTCGAAAATTCGCGCCAGACCGAGATCGAGCTGCGCGACCTGGCTTTGCGCGAAATCAGTGAGTCGCTGGTAACCACCTTCGATATGGCCGGCATCCTCGATGTTTTGAGCGCAGAATTGCCGCGCCTGAACGTGACCGCCTGCACCATTTCCCTGTTCGAAGACCCGCAGAACCCTGCCGACCTTTCCCGCCTGATTTATGCCTGGCGCGCCGGGGAACGGATTGCGCTTGACCCGCAGGGGACGCTTTTCCCCTCCAAGGATTTACTGCCGCGCGAGTTGAAACCCACCCTTGCCCAACCGGAACTGGTTGTCGAAGCGCTCTACTCGAAGGAAGACCGGCTCGGATTTATGCTGCTCGAAGTGCAGCCAAAGGATATTTCTGTGACCAACGCCCTGCGCGCCCTGGTCAGCGGGGCGTTGCAAAGCGTGCTGCTGCTCGAACAGCGCCGCCGCACCGAAGAGAAACTGCTCCACTCGCAAGAGCAATTGCAGGCCCTGGTCGAAAAATTGGAATATGCCAACAAAGAGTTGGAATCGTTTGCCTACACTGTGTCGCATGACCTGCGCTCGCCCCTGCGCTCAATCCTGGGCTTTTCCACGATTTTGGAATCTGAGCACCGCGCCAATCTGAGTGAAGATGCCCGCCAATTGCTCGACCGCATCATCCAGAATACCCGCCGCATGGGCCGCCTGATCGACGATTTGCTCGCTTTTTCGCGCGTTGGCCGCCAGCCGATCCAAATGCAGGTGGTCGATATGGCCCAGATTGTCCAGCAGGTGCTAGCCGATATCGACGCCGAACAGAACCAGCCTGCAATTCGCTGGGTATTGGGGGAAATCCCGTCCGCCTGCGCCGACCCGGCCCTCATCCGCCAGGTCTGGATTAATCTCATCACCAACGCCGTTAAATATTCATCCAAGAGCGCCGAACCACAAATTGAAATTGGCAGCCAGGCTGGCCCATCTGGTCTCGAATATTTTGTGCGCGACAACGGCGCCGGCTTCGACATGCGCTATGCCGATAAATTGTTCGGCGTTTTCCAGCGCCTGCACCGCGACGAAGAATTTCCCGGCACAGGCATTGGCCTGGCCATCGTCCACCGCATCCTGTTGCGCCATGATGGCCGCATCTGGGCCGAGTCCGAAATCGGCAAAGGCGCAACCTTCTACTTCAGCTTGCCTGAAACCTGTCGCTGATCCCCTCCCAAAAACCGCATCCAAAACAAATTGCCAAATATCGACGGGGAATTTTGGCCTTTTTTGCCGAAAACCGAATAAAAAGCACAACATTTACGTTAAGTAATCGAGAGTACGAAAGAAAGGAACCGCAAGTGGCAATTCCCCAGCCGGAAACCGAAGCTGCGCTGATCGCAAAAGCGCAAACCGGTGACCGCAATGCCTACGGAGAGCTGGTCCGCCAACATCACCCGCAAGTGATTAATGTCGTTTATCGCATGTGCGGCGATACCCAATTGGCGGAAGACGCAGCCCAGGATGCCTTCATCCAGGCCTGGTTAAACTTGCCTGCCTTTCGCCCCGGCACCTCCCTACGCAACTGGCTCTACCGCATCGCCGTCAACGCCGCGCTGGATGTCCTGCGGCGCGCGCCCCAGATGCCCCTGGCCGACTTCGACGAACTGCTTGTCTCAGATTCACAGGCCGGGCCTGAAGCCGCACTTTTACAAAAAGAACGCAGCCTTGCCGTCCAGCGGGCCATTTCATCCCTGCCCGAAGCCAGCCGGGCGGTGCTGGTGCTGCGTGAATATGGCGGCCTGCCGTACCAGGAGATTTCTTCTGCCCTCGACATCCCGCTGGGCACGGTCATGTCGCGTTTGAATTATGGCCGGGACAGGCTAAAGGCGATCCTGTCCCCTGAAATGAGCGATTTGGAGATCGACTATGTCTGAACATATCCGTGAATGGTTGGGCGCATATCTCGATGGCGAACTGCGCGGCGCATCATTACGCCGGGTCGAGCAGCATCTTGCTCACTGTCAGCAGTGCCAGACCGCGCTGGATGAGACGAGGGGACTCTCCACGCTGTTGCAGGATACGCCTCCCGCGGGCGATTTCCTGCCAACGGAACGCTTCGTTGCCAACCTGACCCTCAGCCTGCCTCGCCAGACGATGACGCCCCCAACCCGCAAGGCTGTCGAAATCGGCTGGTGGTCGATCCCCTTTGCGGTCGCCGGCACATGGATTTTCATGCAAATGACCTTCCGGCTCAGTTCCCTGGTCATGGCCGCTTCCGATCTGGGTTTACTGGGCGACAGCCTGACCACCCTGGCCGGGGCTGGCCGCCGCCAAACCGTCTGGTTCGGCATCCTGACCGATTTTATAGGCAACCCGTTCGGCCTCCTGGGGTTTTTGAACGATTTCAACCTGTTCATTGGCGACCTGACCGTCAACCTTATCTGGCAGGCGCTGTTGGGCGGCATCTACCTGGCCTGGCTGGCTTACTGGTGGCTGGGTCGGCAAAAACGCATGGCAAACCCGGGGAACTTCTCCCGTTCATAAGTGTGCAACCGGTTCAAAAGAGCTCTGTAACCGTTCGAATATAAGAAACAAACAAGGAGTGTGTAACATGTTGGATATTAAAAAGATACTTGGCCGTTCCTGGCATATTCTCTGGAACTACCGAACCCTGTGGGTTTTCGGCTTCATCCTGGCCCTGACCGTTGGCGCTTCCAACGGCGGCGGTGGCAACAACAGCCGTTACTCTGCCAACGATGGTGAGCGTGACAACGGCCCCGCGGGCATTCACGCCCCGCAGGATTGGCAGGGGCTGCAAGGCGATACCCCGCAGGAAAAACTCAACGATGCCTTCGCCCAACTTGGCGCCGGTATCGCCGAACTCCGCGCCGAATACCCGGTCGAGTTCCAGATGGGCATTGCCGCAGCGATCACCCTGTTCGTAATGATTGTAGTGTTGAGCCTTGTCGGTGCGGTGCTGCGTTATGTCGCCGAAACATCGACCATCCGCATGGTCAATGAATATGAAGAGACCGGGGTCAAAGTCGGTTTTCGCCAGGGCTGGAAGTATGGCTGGTCGCGTGTTTCCTGGCGCTTGTTCTTCATCAACCTGCTGGTTCACCTGCCGTCCTTCTTCATGCTCGTGCTGGTGATCCTGGTTGCCTGGTGGATTGTCTCGGCGGCCCTGAGCGGCGTCGAAGCCACCCTGATTACCAGCCTGATTGCCGGAATTGGCCTGGTCTTCCTGTTCGGCTTCATCACCGTCATCCTGATGACAGTGCTTTACCTGGTGCGTGATTTTGCCTGGCGGATGGCCATCCTGGAAGACAAAGGCGTCGGCGACTCTTTCCGCTCGGCCTTCGCCCTGCTCAAACGCAACTGGAAGAATGCTGGTTTGATGTGGCTGGTGGTGTTGGGTCTCAAGATTGCCTGGGCGCTTGTTTTCTTCCTGCTGATGCTGCCCTTGCTGGTCATCTCAATTGTGACCATGATTGGCGGTATCCTGGCTGCCCTTGCGCCCGCCCTTGTCACCGCCGGGTTGGCCAGCCTGCTCTCCGCGCCGGATTTCTGGCCCTGGGTATTCGCCGCAATCATTGGCCTGCCGTTCTTCTTCGTTGTGGCCTTCTCGCCAATCTTGCTGGTCAGCGGCTGGGGCTACATCTACCAGTCAAACGTCTGGACCCTGACCTACCGCGAGCTGAAAGCCATCGAAACAGTCGCCCCGGTTGTTGTAAACGAATAGTAGCTGACACACATCAAAAACAGGCCAGCCCTTCCTTGGGCTGGCCTGTTTATTTTTGCAAAGTGCAAGTTTTTCGGCTGCTTGGGGCAAGATGGCTCTTCTGTTTACGCTTCAGCGCGAACAATCTCGTCCACGGTAACCAGCGTAATGCCTTCTTCCCCGGCTCGTAACTCAAGCGCCGGGGTGAACCCTGCGCGGGCAAACAGCACATAATGCAACTGCGTAATATCCCCTTCCCGGAGAAGAACCTGCGCTTTTTGTTTCAGGTCATCCAGAACATTGACCCCAACGGGATTAACTGACCATTTGCATTCCCCAACCAGGGCCTGTTTTTCTGTGCGGCTGATGGCCAGCAGGTCAATCTCGGATTCTTTATCCCACCAGGCGCCGATTCTTTCCGGTAGAAACGGGATTTTCCCCTGGCGCGCCAGGCGGGCAATATATTGGCGGCAGGCTTCTTCAAAGGCTGCCGAGACGAAGTGGTCGAGGTCGGGCTGCACACGTTGGCCCAGGATTGCATCGGTCAGACCCAAATCGAGTGAGCTTTGATTGGGCTGCACATAACGGAACCAGAAACGCAGGAAATGGTCGTCGATCTGGTAGACGCCGCGTTTGCTCTTTTCCGGCTGGAATTCCGTGGCCGGGACACGCCTGGTAATCAGGCGCATTTGTTGGAGCAAATCAAGATAACGGGCAACCATATTAACCGCGCCCACCCCGGAGGCCTGGGCAATCTCATTTAACCGTGTGTTTCCCTGGGCAATCGCGCGCAGGATGGAGAAGTAATTGCGCGGCTCGCGCAGTTCTTCCATCAAGAGCAGGCGCGGCTCATTGAACAACGCGCCGTTTTTTGCATCCAGAATGTGCTGGTGGATGTTGGTGAAAATATCCTGCCGGTCGCTAAAGGTGCGCAAATAGTAAGGCATGCCTCCCAGCACCGCCCAGGCCAGGAACTGCTGCTCTGCCGAATAGGCCGGGAAAAACAGCGCGGTCGAGCATAAATCCAACGGCTCCAGCAGGGTGCTATGGGTGCGCCGGCCATAAAGGGGAGCCTGATACCCCAGCACCTCGGTTTCCATCATCCCAATATAGGAGCCGCACAAAACCAGCTTGATCTGGGTATTTTTCAACCGTTCGTCCCACGCTTTTTGAAGGATGGATGGAATCGCCTTGTTCCCGCTGATCAAGTATGTGAACTCGTCCAGCACAACGATCATGCGTTCGGGCAAATCTGCCAATGCGCGGAAAGCGGCATCCCAGGAAGGGAATGAGAACCCGGCAGGGGTTTCCGGATGAGTTGCTGCCCAGATTTGTTGGGAAAAGGTAGCCAGTTGTTCACCGTCTGCGCTGAGGGTGGCGATGAAAAAGAGATGTGGTTTATCCTCGCAAAAAGCGCGCAGCAATTCCGTTTTCCCCACCCGGCGACGCCCATAGAGCACAAACAATTCTGCCTGGTCAGAGTCATACAGGCGGGTTAACAGTTCGAATTCGGCCTTGCGGTTGATGAACATGGGAATTCTCCTTTATACAAAACAGGATTATTATAATCCTGTTTTGTATAACCAAGAGCCTTCCAACTGGTATTGCCAGCCAAGGATGGTTGTATTTGAACGAAACCCGCCAATGAAGGAGCTTTCTATCGCCTGCAACGCTGTAAAAGAATAACTCCGCACTTTAAAGAGACAGAATTGGTGCTTGTGGTGTAATTCCAGCGAGGGCAGACCTCATGCCATTCGATGCGTAAAGTCTCCATAATTTCCTTGGCCACCTTGATACCTTTCTGATAAGTTTTCTCAACCAGAAAGGCATCCACCTGCAAGCCAGTATCTGTATCTGTGGCGCGAATGCAAGCCAGCATAAATTCAAAGGTTTCCAAGGGTTTGCCTGCCCAATTCATGCTGATTGGCCCAAACAAACGATGTTCAATTGGATTCCATTTCGAAGTACCGGTTGGATAATGACAGACAGTCACTTCAATTTCAAGCTGATCTGCCAACAGTTCCTGCAATTGTTGTTTCCATAAGCGTGGGCGGCAACCATTGCTGCCACCCGCATCGGCCAGGATCAGGATTTTGTCTGCATTAGGATACAGACTTTTCCCGATCTCTTGCCACCAGCGCACAATCACTTCAACTGCGAACTGAGGTGTGTCAGCCGACTGACCGACATACACATAACCGCGATTGTATTTCAAATCATAAATGCCATAAGGGACAGCCTTGCCAAGCGCATCTTGGTCAAAATCATGATCGTTCACTGCCCTGGCATGCAGACACCATTCCTGACCCGGATTCTTGAAGTTGCCAATCAACTCCTTTTTCTTTGTATCGACACTGATCCTGGGCAAATCTGCTTTCTGAAAAAGGGCTTTTTGGCTAGCAATGTACCGAAATTGACGATCTCGATCTGGGTGTTCCGAACCGGACAACCGTTTTTCGTTGGCTTTCAGTGAATAGCCCAGCTTTTCCAAGAGGCGGGCGATCGTTGTATGGCTAATCCAATAACCAAGCTGTTCCATCTTTTCCGCTAAATAGCGTAAACTGCTGCGATGCCATTTCTGTTCACTCATTGGATCGCCTGCTGTTTCATCCTTCAACAAACTCTCTAATGCCGTCATGACCGATGAGTCTTTTTTTCAACCGGAGGTTGCCCGCCACCTTCTTCACGAATACGTTCTGTCGGGCGAGACACCAAATCATCATCAAGTTCGCATCTGCCGCGCCGGATCGTCTCAACGTCCATGCCTGTAATTGTTGAAAGCTCCACATCACCACCGTGTCCGATTTTCTTGGACTCTAGCGCAACATACCAGCGATGTTGTTGTTCATCCAAACGACTGAGTAAAACGTTCATTTGATGATGGATTTTCCATTCTTCGCGTTCTTGGTCTGCTAGGCAGGCTGCACATTGGCATTTGTGGATAATTTCTGTCATTAGTTTGCCCTCGATAAGATCGTTTTTAAACTACGATTCTACTCTCAGGCAAACCTTAAAAAATCATTCTGCGGACTTATACTTTTACAGGCCCTAACTTGTTGTGAATATTGCGGAAGTTATCCGCTTGCGCTTGGGTGATGGCATCAGATTCTACCAGCGTGGTAAGACCAGGGTGTGCAGGAAATACAGGTTGGATTCGGTATCCCCTTCCCAGAAAACAACAGAATCGGGAGAAAAAACTTTCCAGGTTGCATTTTGTGCAAGGCGGTTAAGCGTAGCCGCATCCAAGCCTTGTAAGAAGTCAAAAGCTTGCAAGCGTTTGATGAGCATATCAGATCAAAAGGCTGGGCTAATCATTCTCATAGTTTACTTGCTTTAAGTATTTTGATGTATGGATATTGTTGTTATTTGCTTAAGCGCAAAGACGGAAGCCGCCGTCCTGACTAGAATTACATCATCTAGCCGAATTGACCCAGGAGTGGCACAATCCATGACCAAACCAAGCGAAAGAACTGTAAGGCTGATGGGCATTGCTGTATTGGCAATGCTTTTTCTATCTGGGTGTGGCGGGCCGTATTTCCCGTTTTTTAACGAGCCGCCTGCCCAGGAAGTCGTCTCACCCGAAACCATGCCGCCGGGGGACGCCGAAAATGGGCAGGCGCTGTTTATGGGCAAGGCTCACTTTGAACACGAGGGGCCGCCCTGCATGGGCTGTCACAGCGTGGGCGAGAATGGGATTCTGGGCGGCGGGGCGATGGGGCCAAACCTGACGGACATCACCGAAAAACGTAGCCAGACGGAGATTTTGGGTACGCTTTCCAATAGTGGGTCAGTGATTTCTCCCGTGATGAAGCCTATCTATACCGATGCGCCCCTGACCGCCCAGGAACAGACCGACCTGCTGGCTTTTATGGAAACATCCATTGGGCAGCCCGAAGCCGACCGCGAGTTGTGGGTACTTGGCATCAGCTTGGCGGGGGCGGTGTTTGGCGCAGGCGTACTCGGATTTATTTATCGCAACCGTCTGCGCTCTGTGCGCCGGTCGCTGGTGGAGAAGGCACAAGCGCAAAACAAATAGAACACGGATAACGCAGGTTTGGCGGATTTTCGCCGATTTTTTTTGAAAGAAAAATCCGTGTGTATCCGTTCCATCCGTCAAATCCGCGTTCCATTGCTTTTATTAAGGAGCCATTATGAGCTGGATTGAAGAAATCGCAAACCCGCAAGCCCGTCAGTGGGAAGAGTTTTACCGCAACCGCTGGCAGCATGACCGCGTTGTTCGCAGCACACACGGCGTTAACTGCACCGGTAGTTGCTCGTGGATGATTTACGTCAAGGACGGTATCGTCACCTGGGAATTGCAGGCACTCGATTACCCGTCCCTGGAAAGTGGCCTGCCTCCTTACGAGCCGCGCGGCTGCCAGCGTGGGATTTCGTTCTCCTGGTATCAGTACAGCCCGGTGCGCGTGAAGTACCCCTACATGCGCGGCGTGTTGATGGATTTGTGGCGCAAGGCTAAAGCCAAACACAGCGACCCGCTCGAAGCCTGGACGAGTATTATGGAAGACCCCGCGGCGCGTAAATCCTTCCAGGTGGCGCGTGGCAAGGGCGGCTTCCGTCGCGCATCTTGGGATGAAGTGCTGGAGATCACCGCCGCCTCCACGCTGTACACCGTTAAAAAATACGGGCCAGACCGGGTGATTGGTTTTTCGCCCATCCCGGCCATGTCCATGCTCAGTTATGCGGGCGGCAGCCGCTTCTTGCAACTGATGGGCGGCGTCAGCATGAGTTTCTACGACTGGTACAGCGACCTGCCCCCGGCCAGCCCCGAAACCTGGGGCGAGCAAACTGATGTAGCCGAAAGCGCCGACTGGTTCAATTCCAAATTTATCGCTTCGGTCGGCTCGAACATGAGCATGACCCGCACCCCGGACGTGCATTTTGCCGCTGAAGCCCGTCACAACGGGACGAAACTGGTGGTTTTCGCGCCCGATTACAGCATGGTCGCCAAATACGCCGATTGGTGGGTTCCGATCAACGCCGGGCAGGATGGCGCGTTCTGGATGGCGGTCAACCATGTCATCCTGAATGAGTTCCACCACCAAAACCCGACCCCCTACTTCCTGGATTACTCGCGCCGCTACACCGACGCATCCTTCCTGATTACGCTGGACAAAGTGGACGGCAGCTATGTGCCGGGCCGTATGGTGCGTGCCAACCAAGTCGCCCGCACGAAGGATGTCGAAAACGGGGAATGGAAATTCCTGGTCTGGGACGAACTCAGCAACGAGCCGCGTATGCCACAGGGCAGTCTGGGCTTCCGCTGGCAAAAGCAAAAGGGCCAGTGGAATCTGGAGCCAAAGGACGGCCTGGATGGCAGTGAAATCCAATCCCAACTGACCTTCCTTGGCTCTGCCGACGGGCAGTTGACCGTTTCCTTGTCGGATTTCTCCGCCGGTAAATCTCTCCAGCGCAGCGTGCCAGTGCGGTATCTGGAAACCGTTTCCGGAGAGAAAACCCCCGTCGCTACCGTCTATGACCTACAAATGGCGCAATACGGCGTCGGGCGCGGGCTGGAAGGCGATTATCCCGCCGATTACGACAACCCCGACCTGCCCTACACCCCTGCCTGGCAGGAGCGCTACACCGGTATTGACCGCAAATCGGTCATCCAGTTTGCCCGCGAGTGGTCTGTGACCGCCGCCAAGACTGAAGGCAAATGCACCATCATCATCGGCGCGGGCGTCAACCATTGGTATCACAACAACCTGATTTACCGCGCCTGCATCGGCGCGCTGCTGCTGACCGGTTGCGTGGGTCGCAACGGCGGCGGGCTGAATCACTATGTTGGGCAGGAAAAGTTGGCTCCGGCGGCGCCCTGGGCCTCGATTGCCTTTGCCACCGACTGGCTCAAACCCCCGCGCCAGATGAACACCCCTTCCTTTCACTACGTCAACACCGACCAGTGGCGTTACGAGCGTACCTATACTGAGCAACAGCCCGTGGAGCGCCCCGGCCAGGAAATGACCCAGGAACACACGATTGACTCGCAAGTCCGCGCGGTGCGCATGGGCTGGTTGCCCTCATACCCGCAGTTTGACCGCAGTTCGTTGGAAATTGTCAGCCTGGCCGAAAAAGATGGAGCCAGGACCGACGCCGAAATCAAACAGTGGATTGTGGACAACCTGAAATCGGGCGACCTGAAATTCGCAGTACAAGATCCCGACGCGCCGGAAAACTGGCCGCGTTTGTGGTTCATCTGGCGCGGCAGCGCGCTGAACGCCAGCGCCAAGGGTCAGGAATATTTCTTTAAGCATTACCTGGGCACGCACCACCAAATCATTGCCGAAGAAGCCGACAAGAGCAATTTTAAGGAGATCAACTGGCGCGAACAGGCCCCCGAAGGCAAGCTTGATCTGATTGTGAACGTCAACTTCCGCATGGATACCACCGCGCTGTATTCAGACATCGTCCTGCCGACCGCCAGCTGGTACGAAAAAGACGACCTGAACACCACCGACATGCACTCCTTCATCCACCCGCTGGCTGCCGCCGTACCGCCCTCCTGGGAATCGAAGAGCGACTGGGACATTTTCAAAATCCTGTCGGAAAAAGTTGGTGACCTGGCGAAGAAACACCTGCCCGAACCAGTGCGCGACCTGGTGGCCATGCCGCTCCAGCACGATACGCCCGCGGAAATGGCCCAGCCGCATATCCGCGACTGGGCGCGCGGCGAATGCGAACCCATCCCCGGCGTGACCATGCCCAATTTTGTGGTCGTCGAGCGCGATTATGCCAACATGGGCAAACGTTTCGTCTCGTTCGGGCCGGAAGTTCGCAAGAACGGCCAGTCGGTGCATGGCATTCACTGGAAAGTGGATGACCTGTACCAGGAACTACTGAACAGTCGTCCAACCGTCTCCTGGAATGGGGAGCGCTACCCGTCGCTGGAAATTGCGCGCGACGCCGCCAATATCATCCTGCACCTGGCCCCCGAAACCAACGGCGAAGTGGCTTTCCGCGCCTTCCAGGCCGAAGAAGAACGCATGGGCCTGAAACTGACCGACCTGGCTGAGCCAACCCGCTCCTCGCGTGTTTCCTTCAACGACCTGACCCAACAGCCGCGCCGCCTGCTCAACAGCCCCATCTGGACCGGCATCACCAGCGATGGCCGCCCCTATTCTGCCTACACCCTGAACGTGGAGCGTCTCGTCCCCTGGCGCACGCTGACCGGACGCCAGCATTTCTACCTCGATCACGAAGGTTACTTGGCGCACGGCGAAAACCTCGCCACCTACAAACCGCGCCCGCACCCGCTGGCCTTTGGCGACCTCGATCAAAGCAAGGGCGAAGGCAAAACCATCCGCCTGAACTACCTGACCCCGCACGCCAAGTGGCATATCCACTCGAACTATTTCGACAATGACCGCATGTTGACGCTCTCGCGCGGCATCGAGCCACTCTGGATCAGTGAAGAAGACGCCAGGCAGATTGGGATTGTGGATAACGACTGGGTGGAAGCCTATAACGATCACGGCGTGGTCGTCACCCGCGCCATTGTCAGCGCGCGCATCCCGAATGGGTTGTGCATCGTTTATCACGCCCCGGAGCGCACCATCAATGTGCCGAAATCGCCCATGCGCGGTAACAAACGCGCGGGCGGGCACAACAGCCCCACGCGCATCCACCTGAAGCCTTCGCTGATGGTCGGCGGCTACGGCCAGTTCACCTACAGCTTCAACTACTGGGGGCCGACCGGCGTCAACCGTGATACGTTTATTCTCGTCCGCAAACTGCCTGGCGAGCCGAAGTTCTAGGTAGTAGACCCAGACCTGACAGGTTTTACCAGGTATCTTCCCCGCAAAATCATTTGCGATGGCAGGATAACCGGCCCGTAAAGGTATTTTGGGAACCTGTCAGGTTTTGAGAAAAGGATTTCATTATGAAAATTCGTTCACAAATTTCAATGGTATTCCATCTCGACAAGTGCATCGGCTGCCACACTTGTAGTGTCGCCTGCAAAAACATCTGGACTGACCGCCAGGGTGCGGAATATATGTGGTGGAACAACGTCGAGACCAAGCCTGGTGTCGGCTTTCCAACCCAATGGGAAGACCAGGAAAAATACAAAGGCGGATGGGAACGCAAAGACGGCAAGATTGAACTCAAACTGCAAAACCGCGCCCAGACCTTTGGCAACCTGTTCTCCAACCCGGCCCTGCCCACGATGGATGATTACTACGAACCCTGGACGTACAACTATGGTGACCTGTTCAACTCCCCGCTCGGCGACGACCAGCCAGTAGCCCGCCCCATCTCGCGTGTGGATGGCCGTCCGATGGAGATTGAATCCGGCCCGAACTGGGACGACGACCTGGGCGGTTCGAACATCTACGCCAAGAACGACCCCATGCTTGACAACCTAAGCGACGACGAAAAGCGGAGGCTGTTCGCGGTGGAGCAGATTTTCTACTTCTACATGCCACGCATCTGCAATCACTGTCTCAACGCGGGTTGTGTGGCGGCCTGCCCTTCCGGCGCAATTTACAAACGCGCCGAGGACGGCATCGTGCTGATTAACCAGGAAAAATGCCGCGGCTGGCGCATGTGCGTTTCCTCCTGCCCTTACAAAAAAACCTTCTACAACTGGTCCACCGGCAAATCAGAAAAATGTATCCTGTGCTATCCCCGTCTCGAAACTGGCCAGGCCCCGGCCTGCTTTCACTCCTGCGTTGGGCGTATTCGCTACCTGGGCGCACTGCTCTATGATGCCGACAAAATCGAAGCTGCCGTCAATGTGCCGGATGAAGAACTGGTGGATCGCCAACTGGACATCATCCTCGACCCGCACGACCTGGAAGTGATTGCTGCCGCCAAACGCGATGGCATCCCCGATGGCGTCATCACATCCGCGCAACAATCGCCGGTCTACCGCTATGTAAAAGAATGGCGGCTTGCCTTGCCCCTGCACCCCGAATACCGCACCCTGCCGATGTTGTTCTACGTCCCGCCGCTCTCGCCGGTTATCTCGTACTCACAGGAAAATGGCTCACAACTGGTGGATACGGAACTGTTCACCACCCTCGAACAAGCCCGCATTCCGGTACGCTATATGTCACGCATGTTGGCGGCGGGCAACGATGAACTGGTGCTAAATGCCTACAAAAAGATGATTGCCGTCCGCCTGTACAAACGCGCCCAAACCGTTGGCGATGTTTCAGAATCTGACGCCCAGGCCGCGCTCGCCAAAGCCAAAATGAGCGCCGAAGAAGCCGAAGCCATCTACCACCTGACTTCGCTGGCCTCCTACCAGGAGCGCTTCGCCATCCCGCCGACCCCGCGCGAAGGCGACATCGAAGAAGTTCACGACCCCCAACAGCGCAAAGCCGAAACCGGGTTTGGTCAGCGCCAGGGGCCGCGCCGAGGGCTGTAGCCATGAGCATCCCATTGACCGACTCCCTTTTGCGTACTTTCGCCGACCTGCTGGAATACCCCACCCCGCAGGTTCACCAGCAAGCCGAAGCCTGCCTGTCCGAACTGCAAGCGATTCCCGAAGCCGCCCAGTCCCTGGAAGTGTTCCAGCATGGCATAGCAAATCTCTCACTCGAACGCCTGCAAGAACTTTACACCGTCACTTTCGATATGCAGCCGCTCTGTTATCCGTACGTCGGCTATCACCTGTTTGGCGAAAGCTATAAACGTGGCGCGTTCATGGCGCAACTAAATGAAACCTACCACGCCCACGACTTTTGCCCCCAGCAGGAACTACCCGACCACCTGCCCGTCGCCCTGCGCTATTTGGGACTGGAAGCGGCCCGGCGCGAGGAAGACTTTGGCAGTGCGCTGATTGTCGAGGGTATCCTTCCAGCCCTGACGAAAATGTGCCAAGCTTTCAACCAGCAAACTGAAAATCCGTATGCCAGTCTGCTCTCGGCCCTGCAGGTGGCGCTTGCCCAGGCTGTTGAAAAGGAGTTGAACCATGCTTGAGGAATTGCTTTTTGTCGTTTTCCCGTATCTTGCCGTTGCCATCGGCGTAGGCGGAACCATCTACCGCTACATGACCAACCAGTTCTCGTTCTCCAGCCTGTCCTCGCAATTCCTGGAAAGCGACCTGCAATTCTGGAGTTCGACGCTCTGGCACTACGGCATCATCCCGACCTTGCTGATTCACTTAGCCGGGTTCACTGTTCCAAAAGTGATGGCCGCCTTCCACAGCACACCCGAAACCCTCTACCTGGCCGAACTGGCCGGGAAAGTTCTGGGCATCATGGCCCTGGTGGGAGTTGGTCTCATGCTCTACCGGCGACTCTCGCAGTCCAAAATCCGCGCTGTCACCACCCCAGCAGACTGGATTGTGCTAATCTTGCTCTTCAACCAGGTTTTCCTCGGTCTGGCGATGGCTTTTGGCTACCGCTGGGGCGCGACCTGGTTCCTGCACACCGTCACCCCCTGGGTTGCCTCGCTGGCGTTCTTCCAGCCCTCGCCGGAATATGTGGCCGCCCTGCCCTGGATTCCCAAACTACATTTCCTGAACGGATTCTTGTTGTTGGCCGCTGTTCCCTTTAGCCGCCTAGTCCACATTGCCACTGTCCCATTCCCGTATCTCTGGCGACGCCTGCAACTGGTCATCTGGACACGCCGCAAGGCCAGCCGGGAATAACCTATGTGGGACAAAGCCGTTCACCTATTCGAGGATGGCGCGCGCGAGCTGTTCCCTGCTTATTTTGCCCTGGTCATGGCAACGGGGATTGTTTCGATTGCCTGTCACCTGCTGGAGATGGATTTCCTGGCCTTCCCGCTTTTTTATCTCAACCAGCTTTTCTACGCCGCCCTGTGGCTGTTGACCCTTCTCCGCATCTTTCGCTACCCCAATCACCTGTTTCATGACCTTTCCAATCATCGCCTGTCCACCGGTTTCCTGACTATTGTGGCGGCAACCAACGTACTCGGCAGTCAATTTGCCATTCTGGTCAATGATACGCTAATGGCTTTGGTGCTCTGGTGGGTGGGATTGGTGCTTTGGCTGTTGCTGATTTATGTCATTTTTGCCGTGCTGACGGTGAAAGAAGAGAAGCCGACCCTCGAAAACGGCATCAACGGTGCCTGGCTTTTGTTCGTCGTTTCCACCCAATCCATTCCGGTGCTGGGCATGTTAATCCTGCCTGTTTTTACCGCTTGGGATGAGATGTTCACTTTTGCCATGCTGGGCTTTTACCTGCTTGGCTGTATGTTTTATCTACTGATCATTTCGCTAATTGTCTACCGCTTCATGTTCTTCAAAATCGAAGCTCAGGAGATGAACCCATCTTATTGGATTAACACCGGAGCGGTTGCCATCACTACCCTGGCAGGCGCGAACATCCTGCTCAAGGGCCAATCACCTTTTCTCTCCGACCTTTTCCCATTCATTAAAGGCTTCACGCTGTTCTTTTGGGCCGCCGGTACCTGGTGGATTCCTTTCCTGTTCCTGGTGGGAGCCTGGCGGCATCTCTACAAACGCTACCCGCTGACCTATCATCCCGTTTACTGGGGGCTGGTCTTCCCGATGGGCATGTACACTGTTTGCACCTTTCGGCTGGCGCAGGCTTTACAATTCGATTTCCTTTATATCATTCCTGGTTACTTTATAATTATCGCTGTTGCTGCCTGGCTGATCACTTTTCTGGGGCTTGTGCTCCACCTGTATCAAAAAATCAAGACTCAGGTTGTCCTATGAATCCCCTTGCCGAAATCCTTTCCATCGCATCCGCCCGCCACAGTCATCTTTGCCCGCGCCAGGTGCTTGGGGCGCGCCTTGGGCTGGCAGGCGCCGCCGCGTTGGGGTTGGATGTGCCCCGCAAAGACAAACGCCTGCTGGTCATCATCGAAACGGATGGCTGTTTCGCCGATGGCATCGAAGCTGCTACCGGCTGCGCCGTTGGACATCGTACCCTGCGCATCGAGGATTACGGAAAAATCGCTGCCACGTTTGTAGATGTCCAAACCGGTCAGGCTGTACGGCTCGCCCCGTGCCTGGAAGTGCGCCAAGCCGCCTATGATTATGCCCCAGGCGAATCGCGACATTATTTTGCCCAGTTACAGGCCTATCAGGTCATGCCAGATGTCGAATTGTTGACCATCCAGTCAGTTCAACTAAAAAAAGCTGTAGCAGACGTCATTGGTCGGGCCGGTGTGCGCGCTAACTGCGAAGCTTGTGGTGAGGAAATCATCAATGAACGCGAAATCTTAATTGGTGGGCGCGTTTTATGTCAGGCGTGCGCCTTTGGCGGCTATTATTATCAGGCTACAGTGACACAACCTTGCCTCAACATTGAACAGACCTGCACGGTATAACAACCCCATAGACCTGCTCCAATCCCGATAAAACAGCGGAGTGCGTCAATACTCCGCTGTTTTGGCCTATTTTTGCGCCAGCGCAAAGAGAAACTGCCCATTCTTGCTACAATCAATGCATGAAACTCCAGATTCGCTTTCTCCCATTCATCGCACTTGCCATCCTGGCATTGCTTTTTGCGCTTTGGGCTGGCCTCCTGCGCCTGGGCTGGAACCTGCCCACATTCGACAACCTGGCAGTGGCGCATGGCCCGCTCATGGTTTCCGGGTTTCTCGGAGTCCTGATCCCGCTCGAGCGCGCCGTTGCCATCCGTCAAAAATGGATGTTTGGCGTACCAATGATTGCTGGGGCGGGCTGGGTCTCCCTGTTAATTGCGCCCGTACTCGGGGCAGTTTTACTCACCCTGGGCAGCCTCGGAACACTCGCTATCCTGGCTGTCATGGTGCGGCGCGAACCACACGTTCACACCATTGTGATGGCCCTTGGCGCGCTGGCCTGGGTAATCGGTAACATTTTGTGGATGTTGGGCTGGCCCATCTTCCAGATTGTGTTTTGGTGGATAGCGTTTCTAACGCTGACGATTGGCGGCGAGCGGCTCGAACTCAGCCGGGTGCTGCGCCCCACGCCCAATCAGATTCGTCTCTTCAGCTTTTTCGCCGCCGCACTCCTGGCCGGGGCCTTGCTTGCCACCTTTGAGCTGAATCTCGGCTCGCGCCTGGGCGGCTTTGCCCTGCTGGGACTGGCGATCTGGTTCTTGCGCTTCGACCTCGCCCGCCACAACTTGCGCCATCCCAATCCGCTCACCCGCTACATCGCCACCTGCCTCTTTGGCGGATACATCTGGCTGGGGATTTCAGGGGCCACGTTTCTGTATTGGGGCGCGCTTTACGCCGGGCCGCTCTATGATGCCGCGCTTCACGCCGTTTTCGTTGGGTTTGTCATTGCCATGATTTTCGGGCACGCCCCCATTATTTTCCCTGCCATCCTGGGAGCGCAAATCCACTTCCAGCCTGCCTTCTACGGGCATCTTGGCCTGCTGCACCTCTCGCTGGCCCTGCGCCTGGCTGGCAACCTCGCCAACCTTTACGAGCTGCGCAAATGGGGCGGCCTGCTTAACGAAATTGCCATCCTGCTCTTTCTGGCGATGACCGTTTTTTCAATCTGGAAAGGACGCAAAACGCAATGAACACCTGGCATTCCAAACCCCTGGGTGATGCGGTCGCCGCTTCGATTGACCTGGCCGAAATTGAACGGGCATTTGCGTTATTGTTCGAAGCGCAGGGACAGCCCACTGAAATGGCTGTCTTCACCCGTCAGGAGCCTGGGGTAATGCACTGCGAAGTAACCGCTTATTTTTCGCCTGCCGCCCTGGCGCTTGCCCACCGATTCCTGGCCCAGCCTTGCAACCCACCTGAACGGCAAGGCCTCGAACTGCTGGCAGGCAATTCAAACTGCTGGCAGGTTTTATTTCAACGATAACGAGAGACCCATATGCCCACCCTTACCCGTAGTTTTGTCAAAGCATCCCTGATCGCCCTCATCCTTGGCCTTGTGGCAGGAATCTGGCAGCAGATTCCCGGCGCAGCTACAACCGGACTGTTCCCAATTTACCTGCACCTGCTGACCTTCGGCTGGCTGACCCAGTTAATTTTCGGCATCGCCCTCTGGATGTTCCCGGTCTACAGCAAAGAGCACCCGCGCGGCCCGGAGTGGCTCGGCTGGGGAATTTTTGCCTGTCTGAATCTCGGCCTGTTGCTACGGGTCATTTTTGAGCCGTTGCAGGGCATCTCCCCCTCTACTTTCGGCGGCTGGATGCTGGTGCTGGCTGCCCTGTTGCAATGGCTGGCCGGGGTTGGCTTCATTGCCAACGTTTGGACGCGTGTGAGGGGCAAATAGATGCCCAGGCTCAGTCGCTTTTTTATCCGCGCCTCGCTGGTTTACCTGTTCCTGGGATTCACCTTCGGCGCGTTGATCTTGGCCAACAAGGGCATCCTTTTTGCCCCACTGGTTTGGGCATTGCTCCCCGCCCACATCGAGTTGATGTTCCTGGGCTGGATGACCCAACTGGCGCTGGGCGTCGCCTTTTGGATTTTGCCCAGGCTGGCAAGCAGCGCTCCTCGCGGCGATGAGCGCTGGAGTTGGTCAGCTTTCGTTCTGGTCAACCTGGGAATCCTTGTCTCGATGCTTTCTCCGCTGGCAGGTATTTCCTGGCTCGCCTTATTGGCTCGCGTCCTGCAAACGCTCGGCTTTGCCACATTCGCGCTGGGAAACTGGCAGCGAATTTATCCTCCCAAGTTTCCCAGCCTATCCAAAAGTTCATTCTAGAAAGGCGCCAGGGCAGAACAGGGTGCAAGCAACGTTCCACTCTGCATAGGAAGAAGCTCACCAGGGATTGAACAGCAAACTCTAAAATATCGAGAAAATTATTAAAATTGGCATCTTTCTTTGTTCTTGCGCAAAGAAGGATGCCAATTTTTCAATACACTATTTACATGGTCAACCATCAACCGAGGCTGGACAATTGACCAGGTGTTAAAAATTTATCTGCAAATTATCGCGATATTCCTGTTCCTCAAACTTGGTTTGCCCCGGCTGTTATCTTGAGCGTTTTTGCTTCCAGAATGAAGCCGTTGTTTCTTACAAGCTATCTCCAGGGTTTTTTGCTCTCGAAGTTGCATAAAGCAATTCGAATTTCCGCTCAATACGAAAAAATGTTCACAGAGAAGAGTCGAAGGATTGCAATTTGAGCATCTTCTACGATTGGATTGGCAGGAGGTATAAAGCATGAGAAAAGTACTGGAAGTTATTTTTCGTTGGCTGGGCGCGTTAGTTCTGGTTATTCTACTGGCTCTGGTAGGTTTTCTCTGGCTGGGGAATTACCACCCGGCGGCCTTTGAAACTGCGCCGGTTACCTGCGAAGCCTCAGTGCCCCAATTGGGCGCGGGGCAAACCATAAAAATTCTGACCTGGAATGTCCAAACCATGTCGGGCAAGAATTATGTTTTTTGGAG
Source organism: Chloroflexota bacterium (assembly GCA_023459215.1). Lineage (GTDB taxonomy): Bacteria > Chloroflexota > Anaerolineae > Anaerolineales > Villigracilaceae > UBA8950. The sequence goes on along the minus strand of JAEWVF010000076.1, from coordinate 55,889 downwards.
CGACCTGCCTGGCAATGATGGCCCGGATGAAAAGCCGTCACCGGAAGACATTACTGCCACCTTTGATGAGCTGGTGCGTGTGGTCAGGGAAGAATCCCCCGACATTTTGCTCATCCAGGAAATTGATTCGGGCGCTGAACGCACCTATTACGAAGATCAACTGGCCCGCCTGAGTGCCATGCTGCCAGAGTATCCCTGTGTTACTTCTGCCTTTGATTGGAAATCTGCCTACGTTCCACACCCACGCATTCATGGCAGCGTTGGCTGGCAGGTAGCCATCCTATCGAAATACCAGATTAGCTCGGCAGAACGGATTCAACTCTCCAGCGCGAACAAAAGTTTTCTCGAAAACCAGTTCAAAATCCAACCGGCCATCCTTAAGGCCCACCTGCCCTTAACCAATGGCGGTGAGTTTGTCGCCCTGACCCTGCACTTGGATTTATATGTACCCGGTTCTAATGCAAAAGATTTGCAGGTGGCTGAAATTGACCAGGCACTGCGCGAATTGGATCAGGCCAACATCCCCTGGGTTTTGGGCGGGGATTTCAACTTGCTGCCTCCTGATCAGGCATCCTATGCGCGTCTGTCCCCACCCCAGCAAAAATATTACAACCCCTCGAGCGAGATTGTTTTCCTGACGGATCGTTACGCCGTTGTGCCTTCTCTGGAAGACACCAGTGGCAGCGACTATGAAAAGTGGCTAACGCGCTGGCCCAACGACCCAGCCATTCCAGACCCGGACCGCACCCTTGACTATTTTTTTGTTTCAAATGGCTTGACCATCGGTGAATATTCTATCCGAACGCAGGATACCCTGCAGATTTCAGACCATCTGCCCGTTATTTTACAGGTACAGTTGCCCGAGTAGCCGCGGACAACATCAATGGGAACCATAAAAATGGAAAAAATAACCGAGTCTTCTTCGCCCAGAACACATTCCAAGCTTGGCCTGGCAACGTTCTTTCTAGCCCTGCTCCCGTGGGCGTTTTTATGCTGTTACCTGACGTATCTATATTTTGATTTCACTGATAATCTTGATGCAACTGATAATATCCCCCGGTTATTTGGTCAATTCGGGCCTCCTGAGTTTTACGTAATTGCAATCCTGTTTAGCGCGCTCTTGGCCTTGTTGTCGTTGGGGCTTGGAATTGGGTCCTTTTTCCAAAAGGGCTACCGAAAAGTGCTGCCCATACTTGGCATGATCCTGACCCTGGTCAATTGCCTGCTGTGGATACTGGCCTTCTACACGTTTTGGGTTTACGTCTCGTTTGGATTGTGACCGTTGCCGAACATATTGCCTGAAGGTTTACTCTCCCGTGTGGTTCAGCTTATCTGCCTGTAATCGCGCAAACGCGGTTGCCTCAGTTCCCTCGCCAGACAACGAAAGGAATAATGATGGACTCTACAGAATTAACCCCCTCGCATCGCTCGCATTCTAAACTTGGGATAGCCGTTTTCGTCCTGAGTTTTCTTCCCTGGGTAATCTTAGCCTGTTACGCCACATTTATCTATATCGACTTGACATTCTTGAAACTGAGCCTGACAGAATACTATTCAATTCCTACCAGTATTTATTTCATCGCAGCGCCACTTTGCGCGCTCTTGGCGCTGGTATCGCTTGGGCTTGGAATTTGGTCAGTTTTCCAAAAAGGCTACCGAAAAGTGCTGCCCATCCTTGGCATGCTCCTGAACCTGGGGAGTTGCCTGGCATGGACGCTGGCCTTTGTCACAATTTTCCTTTACGTTGGAGGGTAATTCCAGCGAGAGCTTGCTTGTTGTGGCCCAGCAGCGAAGAACATAACATTGAGTGTCTGAAAGGTTATCTGCAAAAGTTGAGCACATTTACGGCCAAAAGCTCCCAATACTTGCCCAAACTTAGTTTTGAAAACTGAATAAACTTTAAATTATAGAAGGAGAGAGATGTTGTTCTTTGCTCTTGCGCAAAGAACAACATCTCTTTTGTGTGTAATCTAAACCATATGTTTGTTCAAACCATCTATTTCCAAGTGCCTGATATTTTGAATTGAAATATATAACAGCCAACCCATCTCACCGGGTTTATGCTGCAAGAATTTTTTCGACGCAAACTGGATATTGTTGGTTGCAATACGCAAGATTCTGCTGTATTGTTGTTTTACTGAATCTGCGTAATTATCTGGCCCAGGCCCAGGATACCTGTTTTGCCTTGTTTTTGCCAGATTCAGCTTAGACACTTATACAAGAAACAGCAAAGGAGAGCACAATTTATGGATTTAGTTGTCGACCCAACCCAAATCTTAATTTTTATCACTTTCCTGTGCGGCCTGCCATTTTCAATCGGTGTGTTCCTTTTCTTAAATAGATTCAAAACCGATCAAACTCAGCCTGGTATTTCAGGCGGCGATGCATTTAAATCCAGTTTATCGGCAACCCTTACTGCAACCAAGCAGAAACTTCCTTTTATCGGCTGTGCACTGTTGGTTGCCAACTTGCTTTGCCTGCTCACGCTACCTGTTAACTTCATATTTACTTTGGGTATAGGAATGAGCGGAGATGCAGGCGAATTCATCGCTGCTCTGGTCATCATTGGATTCTTGCTTCACGTAATTACAGCCATTCTATTAGCGATTTTTGCCATAACAACTTGGAGCGGCCTGGCGCTCAATAAAATCGCGGAGCGTCGGCAAAAGAACCCGCGCCTGATCTCTAAAAAGGAAGTAAAGCTGGTAGCAGGTTGTGGGCTGCTACTGGTTATCGGGTGTTGTCTGGTGGCGGTGGGATTGTTTTTTGCCTTAGACCTGGGCAATGCGTTCAACTCAGACAATGCAACAAACCCAGGCAAGCTGATCGCAGCAGGGACAGCTACGCTGATTGTTGAACCAACCCACGCCCCTCGACCAGCCGATCTTCAAGGGCGAATCGCTTTCTCATCCACAGCTGATGGGGTTGGGTCTATCGTTGTCATAAACGCTGATGGCAGCGGTCTAATGCCTCTAACCCAGAATGGGGGCGATCCGTCGTGGTCTCCCGATGGAAAGAAAATTGCCTTCGCATCTGTAGTTGACAGTTCCACTATTTGTATTTATGTAATCAATGCCGATGGTAGCGGTCTGACCCGCCTTACTGACACTGGGCAAGACAATCTTCGTCCTGTCTGGTCGCCGGATGGAAAGCAGATCGCATTCGTCTCGAGGCGGGACGGGAACCAAGAGATTTATGTGATGCAAGCCGATGGTGGCAACCAGACCAACCTGACTCGTACCCTGGCGGACGAGGACGAGCCTGCCTGGTCACCGGATGGAAAGCAGATTGCCTTTGCCTCGTGGGAAGAAGGAAACGGGGAAATCTACTTAATGAACACCGATGGCTCTTCCCTGATTCGCCTGACCAATAACCCGGCGGATGATTACCGCCCCGCCTTCTCACCAGACGGGAAACAGATCGCCTTTGCCTCCAATCGAGATGGCAATATGGAAATTTATCTGATGAATGCTGACGGTAGCAACCTAAAACGCCTGACAAACTCTCCCTTCACTGACGATGCCCCGGCCTGGTCTCCAGACGGGAAATGGATCGTGTTTGAGTCGAATCGCAGTACTTGGAATGCGGTCATCTACGTGATGCGGGTTGATGGGAGCAACCTAATCAGACTCACGGAGACAGAGTCGGGTGATTTCTCTCCCGTCTGGCAACCGAAATAGGAAACGTTTCTCGACTGGTGAATTCATCATATCCCTGGTCGTCATTGGACTCTTGATTTAGATGATTACGGCCATTCTGTACAAAAAGTTGAAGGAATCTTCGGAATGAAAAACAAAAACCTTACCTTGGTTTTCACTACCATAGCCTTATTCCTGGCCAATCTCAGTTGCGGGCTGTTTGCACCCAAAACCTCGCCCGACTTGGTGCCGACAGCAACCCCTAAGTCCGAAGCAGTGGCTGAAGAGGATGATTGCACTGTTACCATTGCCAGTTATGAATTGCCACATGATGCGAAACAGGTTAAAGGCAAGGAGTTATATGAGCTTGCCGCAACAGAACCAGGCGAAATCTACCTTTCTGTCGATGCGGTCGTAGTAGAAGCGCAGCGCCTGCTTAGCCCTAGCGAAGGTGTAGATGGAACCCTGGTTTACGCTTACATCGGCGACATGGAAGCCGCAGGCTTACACGGCTATTATTTGCTAATCTACCTGCCTGACCAGGGTCAAGGGGTTGAGAAAATCACTGAGAATTCTCGCATCACAGCTTCTGGGGCATATGTTGGCTATGTTTACCCTCCGGCAAACCTGTTTGCAGCCTTCCCAAATGACCCTGAGATTACCAAATTTCCATCCATCAAGGCTGAAAGTGCCTCTTATGGCTGTCCCCCTGCCGATTTTGCCGGGGCTTCCAGCATTCCGGCTTCTTCCAGCCTGACACCAGCCCCAATGGCTGCCACGGACTCTCCCACACCGCAGCAGGAATCCCAGCTACTTACCCCCACGCCCCCCGATCCAATCCCAGGAATCAGTTTCCGCTCCATTACCTTGAGTCAGTTTCACGGGAGTCTTCTCTTTGATTTTCCAATTGAGTTTGAAATCCCAACAAATTTTGTATTTGTCCCTGATGCCACTCTCTGGATGCCGGAAGAACATCTCGAACGTTTTGTTGATTCCGTTCCCATTGATGTGGAGTTTTTCAACGTTTTGACATCCACCAGTGTCGGTTATGACGGCGAAACAGACACGTTCATCGGTGTCCCCTATAGTGAGCAAGAAAAGGCCGACTTTGAAGCCGCCGTTGGAGGAAAAATTACGCGGTTTGAGCAAAGCAAGATAGGGGAATATCCTGTGGTGATTATTGAAATAAGCGATCTTGAAAACACTGGATTGCCAGGATATATAAAATATAACGCCGTTTACATCGCAACCCTGGTGGGAACCAACGCAATCAATATTTCGACTTTATCCTCGCCCGAAAATTTTTCTCGAAATGAATATATTTGGGCAAACCTGGTTGCAACCATGACTGTAACAAAATAGGGTTTGACCAACAGTGGAGGCAAAATATGGATGAGACTCTGGGAAACCTAATAATGGCAGCGGCTGTGTTTGGTTTGGCTTGTTTGATACCGGCAATATTAACGTCATCTTTTGCTATTCTTGTGATAGCAGAAATAAAAACTCCGGCCAAACCCAATACCAAGATCCCGAGAAGGATTCATGCGATTACGAGCGTTTTATATGCGGGAATCGCGCTATTTAATTTTCAGCTAATTCTCTGGGATTTGGTAACCAATGGTGCGAGTCTAGTGATTGCTCTCTTTTGGGCAATGGGAGCTATCATCATTTCCAGGATACTAATCAATAAGGGGCGCACTTTGGTTGCCTTTTTGATTTTACTTTCGGCGCCGGCTGTTGCGTGGTTCTTCTACTCTCGATTATTTAATTGATGGGATACCGTCTAACCCTGCAATCTGGAGCTACCTTGCCACAATTCCATCGTTTGTTCAAGCCCAAACTCGATTTCACACCGATGCTTCACCTTTAATCTGTTTTTTCTCGAACGTGCGCTTGCAAAAGGAAAAGGAAAATGAAACCGGAGAATAATCATCCAGGCACTCTTGGCAACATCTTGACCCTCTTTTCAGCAGGATTTAGCCAATTATTCTTTGTTGTGAGCATAATCTTTTTAATCCTGACAATTGATATCTATTCAGGTTCAGGTACCTGGGCCTTGATAACTTACATAGTTTTTCTGCCCGCGCTGGTATTGTTTATTATCTCAGGGGCAATTGCTTCGACAAAAAAACAAACGTTCAGGGCGGTTTATTTTTATGAAAACCTGGCCCTGATGGCTGCCACAATACTGGGAATCCTGTACCTGGCCCTTACCCTGAAAGAAAACCAAGACTTATTCCGGCCCGACTCGCTGGATCCCGAGTCGGCGCTGATGTTGTTCATTTTCCTGGTTGTCCCATCTGGCCTCGGGTTTGCCCTGGCCTGGTTTCTCTATCGCAGAGCCGGATCGCAGCCTGAGGCCACATCGCCTGTTCGTAAGCTTTCATCTTTCGGGCTGTTTATGCTTTGGATATTGACAAATGTTTTTGCCTTTTTTGCCTGGATTCTGCTTGCCTCATTAATCGACCCCAGCGTGAGCCAAATCCTGTTTGCCGCTTCGAGCCTGGGCGTAAGCCTGGCAGCCGGAATCGTTGCCGGGCTGCTCCAATTTATGCTATTGATTTCTGTGTTGCGGACGGCTAACCGTTGGCTTCTGGCAGCCTGGGTACCAATCGCTGTTTTAGATTGGGCGCTGGTTGCTTTAATTTATATCCTCCTCCCCTCTGACGGCGTTCTTGGAGCCGTGATGGTTATTGGCAGCCATATGATCATTGGCTTGTTGCAGTGGTTGCTCCTGCGAAAGTATGGACAGGCGGCCTTTTTGTGGATCCCGGCCCTGCTGCTGGATCAGCTTATCGCCTCACTTTCCTCCAGCGCCTATGTGCTCGGCGATTTGGTTGGAGGAATTATCTCAGGCGTGGCAAGTTCTGTCATTTCATCCGTGGTCATTGTTTACATTTTGCGCGACTATCTTGAGTCATCGTCCGAAAACACGAGATCGATTCCCGAAATTGGATCAAATACACCTGATGCGACAGATAAATGATGAATTGCTGTGAATTCAAAAAGCCGAAGCATCGATGTTTTTATCACAATTCTTATTTTTGTCAGCCTGGCCAGTAGGGGTGGGTCAGATCGTGAGCAACACCGAAACCGTAGCCTATGGTTATTCATAAAGTTGTTGGAAATTCGAGAAAATTATAATGAAAACTCCTGCCGAAAACATGCCTTTTCATGAAAATACCACCTCGCCTGAGTTCAAAACAAGTTCAAGTGCCCCAACCCTGACGATAACAATTCTGGTTCTGTTGCTCTTATTTCTAATAGCTGGTAGATATGCGCTCGTATTTCTTGAAATCGTCCAAAAACAAAGCGGCTGGTCTGGCTTTGTAAGGGGTTATAACGTGGACGATATTGCCATTGATTCGAATGGTGAGATTTGGACTGCCTGTAATGGCTCCTTGTGCGATGTGAACGGATGGGCCGTCAAGGCCCCTGTCAGCGGGCGTGTGCTGGCGGTTGCCATTGATCGGCAGAATCAAAAGTGGGTCGGCACTTTCCTGGGTGAGATCGCGATACAAAATAGCAGCGGTGAGTGGAAGGTATATACGCCGAAAGCACCCAGTTCCGGCAGCGACCAGGGTTACAACATGATTCAAGATTTGGTTGTCGATGGGCAGGGCCGGGCCTGGGCGCGAACGTACAATGGCTTAACCGTTATCGTTCCAGGCCAGCAGGAGACAACTTATGAGATTGTTGGGCAAGTCAGCGGCTTGTTTATTGATTCCCAGGGCGAAATATGGCTATCTGATGCCAATGGTTTTTATAACCCAGATTTGAATGGTGAAAGTCTATATTATCACGGGGTAGGTGGCGCCCCCTTTGTCATGGACAGCAAGGGTCAGGTTTGGTTTGCCTATTTTGCCGAGTTGGCGAGGCTTGATAAAAATGGAAACCTGATCACTGAATTTGATGAACCCTGGTCGAGTATTCCCTCCGCCAGGGCGATTGCGGTGGACGACCAGGGTCAAATCTGGCTTGGGACAACCGAGGGGCTGTTCAGGCTTGATTCAGCCGGGAACTGGACAGTCTTTAACCAGGAAAACTCGGGATTGCCTTCCGACTGGATTGAGGTGATGGTTCTGGATAATCTGGGGCGGGTTTGGGCGGGAACAGACAGCGGCCTGACCATGATTGACCCGCAAAACCGGATTGGACAGCAGGATGGGATTCGCCCTGCCTGGCTTGCCCCACTGGGGGATATTCTTATCCCAATTGCCGCGCTTGTTGTTGCCTTTGCGCTGGGGTGGGCGCTTTCTATCAGGCTATTCGTTGCCCAAGCCCGCATGACAATCGGTCTTCATTTCCTGCTAGGATTTACGGCTTTTTACCTGCTGAATGGTTTCATCTTCCTAATCTACGAGGTTCTCATTAGAGTATTGGGGCTTGACGGGCCCAATGCGATGATTCTTGGCCCGTGCATTGCAGCACAACCAGGGTTGAATCTTCTCGCTATTGGTTTCTTATGGCTGAAAAGCAATACCCGGCGCGTAGCCTTTGGCGCGACTTGGGCAATACTTTTACTATTGCTAGGGTTTCTTCTCTTTGCCCCGCAATTATTGTCTGCGTTGTATTAGGAATTTGCCACTAATGGCGATTTTCAGCCTAATCGGCGCATTGGTTTCAGAATCTAATCAAACGCAGGGACAATGTGACCTGGGGCTTTGCGTGACAATTATCGCTGCGCTGGTTGGTGGCTGGGTATTCTATCTCAGGAAGAATTACCTGTTGGCGCTAGCGATACCGATCCTTTTGCCGCTTGTTCACCTGGAGTTGTCCTTCCTGGTGACTGGAATTTGTTCAGCTTATTAGCGCAATTTAACCAGAGATTGCCGTCGACCCAAACGGATTGCCAGCATCTGAAAGGAAAAAACAACGCTTTTTAGGGAAGTTACAGTATAGTTAAGGGCATGAGCAGTTATGATCTTTTTGAATCTACCATCCGCCACGTGGGTGTGCTGAAAGCTGCCAGCGATGAAGAAGTGCAACTGATTGCTCGAATGGGCATCCAACGCTCGATAGAGGAGGGTGCTTTCTTTTTTATGCAAGGTGACTCGGCAGAGTATCTTTATATCATGCTGACAGGGCGTGCCAAATTATGCCAGATTGCACCGGATGGTCAGCAGGTCAATCTGCGAACGCTGAATCCGAAACAATTGTTCGGTGCGGTTGGCGCAGTTGACCCGTTGGCAACCTACCCGGCCTGCGCCCAGGCCCTGGAGGATAGTTCGGCAATTGCCATTCGCAGCGCCGAGTTTTGCAGGTTGCTGGAGGAACACCCGCACCTGTCTTTTGGTCTGATGAAGCTGATGACAGGTTACATTTCGGAGATGCAAAATCGCTATCGCGAGATGGCGACAGAGAAAGTGGAGCAGCGCATTGCGCGGGTTTTGTTGCGGTTGGCGGGACAATCGGGCAAACGGGTTGATGAAGGCGTTTTGATTGAACTGCCATTTTCCCGCCAGGATTTGGCTGAAATGGCCGGGACAACCTTGTTCACCGTCAGCCGGGTGCTGAGCGCTTGGGAAAAACAAAAACTGATTGCCACCGGTCGTGAGCGGGTGATGCTCACCAATCCGCATGGGTTAATGAAGCTGGCCGAAGGGCTGGAAGAAAACAATAACTCTGCCAACCATTAACCGTGGCGCAGATATAAAAAGGGTTGCCCGCTTTGAAATAGAAGCTGGGCAACCCTTTTCTATTTGACAGGCTTTTTCTACGACATCGCCGACAAAACTCCTAACGTCAGGAGACAACATCCGGCAGCCAGAAACGCCCCTCCGCAGCCAATCGCGCCACCCCACAGGTCAGCCCACTTTTTGCCAACTCGCTTGAAAAAGTACCCAACCACCCCGCCAAGGATACCTCCCAGGGTAACATAAAGCCCCAGGTTGAATATCAGTTCATCTGAGGCTATCAGGGGCGCAAAGATACCAACAATATAAGCGAGTGCGCCGAAAAACAAACCAATCCCAATTCCCCAGGCGTTCAGTGCTATCATCAGCCAAACGCCTGCCAAAAAGATGGTGATATAGATAAACAGACCGGTATCCACCAAGTCTTTGGCTTCATAAGTTAACCGGCTCACCAGGGGGGCATTACTATCGAATACGTTTATCGTCGAAAGTCCGCCCAGGCAGACCCGCCCTTGCGAGTCTGCTACCAGGTATGACCAGGAGTTGCCTTCAAGTGTATAGCGCCATTGCCTGCCGTCGAAGACAAAAGCCCGTCTGGAGCCATTGCCCAGACCCCAGATACGATTGTTGGCGTCCACAACCAGGTTCTCGACGGTATCCCCTCTCAACCCGGAGTTTTGAGCGTTGTAAATCGTCCAGGCTGAGCCGTTGAAAGAATACAAACCATCCTGCGCCCCCAGCCAGAGCAGCCCGTTTTTATCCACATCCATTGCGTAAACCATTTTCCCATCCAGCGGGGAATCATCAAAGGTTGTCCAGTTTTGACCGTCCGTCAGGAAAAGGCCTCTTGTTGTCCCAACCCAAGTCTGGTCATCCTGGCCGGGCAGGAGCACGGTGACCCAGTTCTCGGGCAGGCCAGGCTCGGGCGCGGACAATTCCCGCCATTCGCCATTTTCCAATACGAAAAGTCCCTCGCTGCTGCCGACCCACAGATGTCCCTGGCCATCAACAACCCTGGCTCGGGTGTAGGAGCCGGGCATTTCTGTTGTGACAAGTTTCCAGGTTGCGCCATCGAAAACGGACACGCCCGGTTCGGGAGAAGCGGCAATATTCCAAACCTGACCTCGCGCAGAATCAATTGCCAGGCCACCAGGACTTGTGAGTAGGTCAGTTTGTGTAAAGGTGTACTGCAAAGTTTCACCTGCGTAAACGTCAAATGTATCGCGATACCCAACCCAAATTCGATTTTCGTGGTCAACCCATACGCCGCCCAAAGAAATGGGGCTGGCCAACTCAAAGTCCACTAATTTATGCCGCGATTCAAGCCAAAAATTCCAGGCGCTCACTGCGAGCAATTGGAAAACGATAAAGCCAGCCAAAAGCCCTAATATGATTTTCTTGACCATCGTTCTCTCCTTTTATAAAAACTTGCCTTCATGATACGTACTTTTCAAGCGAAGTTCAATATATACTGAAGTTTGGACATAAAGTAATTTTTGGCGAACGCGGCAACAGAGAAACATAAACAACAACCTAAATAAACATCAGAAAGTCATGCTCCTTCTTTGCTCTTGCGCAAAGAAGGAGCATTGGTTTTTCAATAAACTACCTTTATGGAAACAACTCTTGATGCAAGCTGGACAGTCGACCAGGTGCTGAAAACCTATCCCCAAGCCATTCCTGTTTTCCTTTCCCTGAAACTGGGTTGTGTTGGCTGTTATCTGGAGCGTTTTTGTTCGCTGGCTGAAGTCGCCGCTTCTTACAAACTATCTACGGAGTTTTTGCTCGCGCAATTGAGCGAGACAATCCAATTATCACCTGAACGAGGAGAATAGATAATGAAGGGAATAAATCTAATCAAGATCGGCTTACTTTTTCTGGTCGTAGCCGGACTGCTGGCTGCCTGTAGCGGGGCCGGCGAGGTGGTCAATACCGAGTACATCCTGACTGCCACTATGCGTGATGGGAATTTCGTATATCTCGGCGTTGATGGCGAAATCAACGGCCTGGTCAACCCGGTGCTGAACGCCAAACCCGGTGAACGCATCACCGTCATGCTGATTAACAGCGGCGAAGGAACGCACGACATCGTTTTTGATCTGCCTGGTGGCAAGAAAATCCAAACAGACCCGATCAAAAAGCAAGGAGAAACCACCTCGATCACCTTCAACGCGCCAGAGAGCGATGCAGCCATCACATATTATGATTCGTTCCATGAAAAATTGGGGATGAAAGGCCTGCTGCTGGTTGGCGCTGTCGACGAAGGGCAAGCGGCTGAGAGTCCCGTAGAACAGCCTACCGGGCTGTATGATAAGGAACTGGCCTTGGCCGCCTTCCAAAAAGGCGGCTGTAGCGCTTGTCACACCATCCCCGGCGTGGCAGGAGCAGGGGCAATCGGCCCGGATTTGAGCGAAATCGGCCAGGTGGTAGCCGCCCGAATCGAGAATGGGGAATATACCGGGATGGCAAAATCAGTCGAAGAGTACCTGAGCGAGTCGATCCAAAGCCCGGACGCTTTCATTTCCCCCAATTGCCCGAGCGGGCCGTGCGGCGCGGGCCTGATGCCGGCTTCCCTGGCCCAGGCCTTGAGTAGCAGCGAACTCGAAGCGGTGGTCAAGTATCTGGCGGAACTTCCGGGTGGGGCAGCAGCCCCGATAACGGAAGCCGGCCCGGTGGAGTCCGCGTCCGCCGCGCCCGCGAGCGGGGATGCGCTCTTGAGCGCCGAGGAATTCGAATGGGCCAAACAAACTTTCTTCCAGCGCTGCGCGGGTTGTCACGGCACCTTAAGAAAGGGCGCCACCGGCCCGGCCCTGACCCCCGACCTGACCCAACCCAAAGGCACGCTCGGCCTGGCGGCGATTATTTTTAGCGGCACCACGCGCGGCATGCCCGAATGGGGCAAACAAGGCATTTTGAGCCAGGCTGAAACCGAGATTATGGCGAAGTTCCTACAAATGGAGCCGCCCGCCCCGCCTGAACTCTCGCTGGAAGAGATGCGCGACTCCTGGCAATTGATTACGCCCGTTTCAGAGCGCCCCACCAGCCCGCAGACCACGCGCAATATCGAGAATTACTTCATCGTCACCCTGCGCGATGCCGGGCAAGTAGCGATTATCGATGGCGACACCTATGAAATTGTCAACACAGTCGATAGCGGTTACGCGGTGCATATCACGCGCATGTCGGCCAGCGGTCGTTATGCCTATGTAACCGGTCGCGATGGCCGCCTGGCGTTGATTGACCTATGGATGGAAAAGCCCGAAGTGGTGGCGCGCGTGCAGACTTGTTACGATGCCCGCTCGGTGGAAGTGAGCAAATACGAAGGCCCTGAAGGCGATTTCCGCGATAAATACGCGATTACCGGTTGCTACTGGCCGCCGCACTTCGCCATTCTCGACGGGCAGACGCTTGAACCAATGAAGGTTGTCTCCAGTCGTAGTTATACCTTCGATACCGGAACCTATCACCCCGAACCGCGTGTGGCCGCCATTCTGGCTTCGGAATACAAGCCGGAATGGATTGTGAACGTCAAGGAAACCGGCCAGATTTGGATTGTGAACTATACCGACCCAACCAATCCGACCATCAAGATGATCAATGCTGCCCTGTTCCTGCACGATGGCGGGCTGGATTCGAGCCATCGCTACTTCCTGGTGGCGGCCAATCAATCGAATAAAATCGCGGTGGTGGATTTGAAGACCGGTGAACTGGCCGGTATTGCCGATGTGGGCGCGGTTCCGCACCCCGGACGCGGCGCAAATTGGATTGACCCGGAATTTGGCCCGGTCTGGAGCACGCCGCACCTGGGCGAGGCTTCCGTCATTTCGGTTGGGACCGACCCCGAGGGCTTCGCGGACAACGCCTGGAAGAATGTCCGCCGCACCGAATTGCCCGGCTCTGGCAGCCTATTCATCAAGACTCACCCCAACAGCCAGTGGATTTGGGTGGATATGACCCTCAACTCCGATCCGGTTCTGGCGCGCACCGTCTGTGTGATTGCCAAGTCCGACCCAACCAAAGTCTACAAGTGCTGGGAGGTGGGCGCATACGGGCGCGCCGTCCACTTTGAGTACAACCAGGACGGCAGCGAAGTCTGGGTCAGCCTGTGGGGCGCGGCTGATAAACCCGGCGAAACTGGCGCAATCGTCATCTACGACGACGCCACGCTCGAAGAAAAGCACCGCATTGACAACCTGATTACGCCAACCGGCAAATTCAATGTTCATAATACGGTAAATGATATTTATTAACCCGGTTTTCTGTCATTGCGATGTGGCTTTTCTCCACATCGCAATGACAGTATGATTTAAGCGTGTTTTTCGTTATCTTTAACTCCGATTATGACTGTTATCGAGTCGTTTCGCCGGGGCTTCTCCCGCGGGTTAATCTGCTATCCAAAGTCTGCAATATTTTTGGATTGGTTGGACAAAGCGCACCTTTAGCTTTGCCCCGCTCAAAACAAAGTACAGCCGCCGAACGATCAAGGTGAGTTCTGACTTGGTTGCCCAACTCAAAGTGCATCAGCAGGCGCAAAAAGCCTACAAGCAGTTCATGGAAATACGCTGGCTGGAACATGACCTGGTTTTTCCTTCATCGGTCGGTACCCCGCTGGATCATCGTAACATGATGCGTGATTTCGATGAAATGCTCAAGACCGCCGGGCTTCAAAAAATTCGCTTTCACGACTTGCGCCACAACGCCGCCTCGATGATGTTGGCAGGCAAAACATCCATTGTCGGTGTCTCGCGTTACCTGGGGCATTCTTCTCCGCAAGTTACCCTGGGGATTTATGCCCACCTTGTCCCGGGCGGCTTCGATGAAATCGTCAACGCCATGAGTGCCCTGCCCTCAGTGAGCGAGGCGGATGCCATCACGTCGGAGTAAAAATATTCCCCTGGCTTCCAAAGAGGCCAGGGGAATGGACGCAATAGCATTATATGGGTTGCACCGACTTGCACCGACAAATTACAAAGCGGGTTCCAGCGTCTCAAACGTCCCCCAGATATAGGCATTTTGAACAAAAAACCGCCAATTCTGGCGGTTTTCAGGTGATCGACCAGGGACTTGAACCCTGAACCCACTGATTAAGAGCTACCAGTGATGATTTCCACCATTTCCATATCTTTCGAAACCACCATATATGCCGATCTTGAGGAATGATTACCGGCATATATGGCGGTGTTTGGTTGAGGTAAGGATCGCCTGAACTATTTTACTGCAATTTTACTGCAATTGGTACTACGAGCGCTTCGATGTCTTCAGCAGCCTGATTTTGCGAGCCGGCCATCGCATGACCATAAATATCCGCAGTGACACTGGCTTTCGAGTGCCCGGCGCGCCTTTGGACTGTGTTAAGCGGTATCCCACTCTCCAGCAGAAGACTGATGGACGTATGCCGCAGGTCATGGAAACGCATATCAGGCAATCCTGCTTTTTGAAGCAGTCCTTTGAACTCCTTGGTGACACGCTTATGGTCGAGTGGTGTACCGATAGTGGTGGGGAAAATCAACCCGTTCTCCTGCCAACGGTTTCCAGCGAAGGCCTTCACCAATTCCTGCCTTTTGCTGTGGGCCTTGAGTTGTTCCAGCATCACCTGCCCGAGCTTGATTTGGCGCTTGCCAGCTTTGGTCTTTGGGGGAACGAGAGCATACCCTTTTCCTTCAACCTGTTGTAACTGGCGCTGAACATGCAGTGTGCCTTTTTCCCAATCCAGATCCGCCCACTTGAGACCGAGCATTTCACCTTGACGCATCCCAGTTGTGAGAGCCAAGTAAAACACCGCTTCAAAAGTTGAGCCGGATGCGGCCATCAAAAACTGGCGGGACTGTTCCTCGTTGAAAATGTTGAACTCGGTCTGCTCAACCTTTGGTCGCTCGATAGCATCCACTGGATTGCGTCCCAAGAGTCCTTCTCGAACAGCTTGTTTCAGCGCACAATGCAGAACGGCGTGAATGATTTGCAGGGTACGTGCGCCAGTTTTCTCATCGCGCTTGATGGAATAAAGCTGCTTGATGTGACCGGGGACAATATCTTTCAGTTTCATGCTGCCCATGTAGGGCAGGATGTGGGTGTTGGCGATTTTTCGATATTGGAAAACCGTTCGAGGTCTGCGTGACAGTTCCTTGCCGCTCAACCAGAGTTCAATAAACTTCTCGAGCGTCAACAAGGTGCCCTCATAGGTTAATCCACTATCAATTTTGGACAAAGTCTCTTTGATCCAGTCGCGGCATTCCTTTTGGGTCTTGCCATACTTTGTTAAGCGACGACCTTCCAAGGTGACCTGCGCGCACCACAAACCATCCTTGCGGTGGTAGATCGATCCTTCGTTATTGCCTCGTCTTCTAGCCATGCTCATCCTCCTTTTCTAATCTGGAGGGGAATCCAAAAAGAAAAACGAGCCTGGTTGACCGTGCTATTTGACTGGTAAGGTTCAGATTACTGTAAAACAAATTGTAACAAGATTTGCGAAGTGAGTGGGGCGAAATTTTCTGAATACTACTTGCGGTGTTTGCCGCGCAAAAGCGGTGCAGTTTGTGAAACATTTTCTTGGATATAGCGATCCAGATCTTCCTTGCGAACTCGCACAGAAGAACCGATGCGCACGGTTGGGATATCACCACGCCGCATGAGCGTATACGCCATGGACACGCTAACTTTTAGTATTTCGGCCACTTCGTCACTTCTTAATAAACTTTCTTCCATGTTGTGTACTCCTGTATTGATTGACTTATGGCTTAAAGCCATTATATAGAACGAATGTTCGTATGTCAAGCGCGTTCTTTTGCATAGAAAACATATGAAACATACGCTACAGACTTGTTTGAGGCTGAATTTGTCAGGGGCAATGCATCAATCCATCTCCGCATGCTTGTTGCGCAAATCAAAAAAAGATGCTAAAGTTGGATTGCCGAGTTGGTGGATGCCCCCCTCATCCATTGACTCGGCTTTTTTGTTGGGGAATAGAACATAGTTTGAGTGCTGGGGCATGATGCCAAAATGTTGTTGGATGGGCCGAATGATCGTATCAACCGCCCGCACGAACAAAGCTTTGTAGCGGTTTAAATCAACCATAGAAATATCAGTGGATTCGGTAGCGTACCAGGCGCGCACCCCGGGTTTTCCGCGCGTATAGAGAAAGCTCACCCGTTGACCGGGGCTGACCTGCCTGCCATCTGCCTGCATTTGCAAGACGGCTCTGGCCGCCGGCGATGGCGAACTGTACTCGTTCAATGCTCGACTCAATCTCTGGCTGACCAAAAGTTCCAGCAAAGGAACGCGGCCCTTCATCAAGTCATCCATGCGCCGGCTGACATAGGAGTTCACCTGCGGAAGAAAATCAGGCAGATGGTCAGCATCGGGGGCTTTGGCCAGGATGTTCAAGATGCCCATCTGTGTTTCAGCGATAAAAGTTGGCGTGTCGTGGCGGCGGGCTTCGATGCCGCGTATTTTGATTGAGCCATCCTGAAAAACGCCAAAGTAGCGATTTGGAACCGGGATGCGTTGATCGACGCGCGAGGGCAGGAATACCACCCAGCGGTAGATGCCATCCAGGGCAATCGGCAGGCTGGTGCGCTCACAGACCTCCGCCAGCAATGTCTGGAAATCTTCGGGCTTCGAGCAGCCCGGTTTTTGCACCCACAAACCATCCACATACATATGCAGAATCGAGAAGTCGAGGTCTTCCGCGGCTTCCTTGGCGCGCAGCAGCGCTTCGCGTCCATAGGCGGTGACCGCTTCATGGGCCTCGATCCGTCCGAAGCGGGCGTTCTTGTATCCGAGATAACCGAAGCAGGTCACCAGCAGCCATTTCTCTGCGGAGGCGCGGGCCTTGTAAATTTCGCGCCGGCAGTCTCTGGGGTGCAGGTTGGCCAGGGCAGTCTTGAAAGCAATCCGCTTTTCGAGCAGCGGCGCAAGGGTCAGGGGAACGATCCCCATGCCGGGGACTTTACCCGGCTGACCGGAAGCGGGCGTCAGATCGCCATCTTTGGAGCGCGGCACTTCGGGTGAGATATTAAAGCGCACCATGATGCCCGGGTACATGGACACGAAATCGATCCCGCCGACATCCTTGTGCAGCCCGATGGTGGGCTGGTAGACCAGTCCGCCCATATCGGCACGGATCAGATCCAGGGCGGTTTTGGGCTGTTCGGCCTGATGTTTGTGCCAGGGGATCAGGATTTCCTGGCGAAGCGCGGTAATGAACTGCATCGAGGAGATGCCCGTGCCTGGCGACAGGCGGGCGGCACCCTGGATGGGCAGGGCGGTGACGCGCGCCATCTCCAGCACACCTTCCAGACCGTAATCGCTCCACAGCATGGCGTTGTGGCGGTCGAGGTGCAGGCGTCCGCGCAGTTGAATCTGGCTGCCCTTGTAGACGATCTGCCCGTAGGAAAAGTAAGTGCGTGCCTTGTGTTCAATGACCTCCTGAGTTTCAACGCTGTTGAGCGGCAAGGGGATGTTGTAATCCCTGGATAGTTTGAGCAGGTAGGGTAGTAGCCAGGTGTCGCCCCAATCGGTCAGGATCAGGTCAGGGTCATAACGCTCGAGGCTCGAGCGCAGGCCGGTCAGAAAAGCCCGGGCCGGCTCAAGCGGCAAAATGTAGCGGACTTTTTCATAGCTGACCACCAGATGTCTGGGCAGGCTGTGCGCCGGATCGCGGTCCGGTTCGAGCGACAGAATACGCAGGGGCGCGGGATCGGGCTCAAGTTCCCAGCGGGTGTCGAGCGCTGTGATTTTCTTGATGCGGTTTTCACTGGCTTCCACCCGGAAGCGTGCCAGCGGAAAAACGCCAAATTCGGCGACGTAACGCAGGGAAAGCGCAACATCGGCATCGTAATAAACGAGATCGGGAAAGGCTTGGGCGACCCGCCGAAAGAGCGTATCCATCTCGGGTGCGTGCAGAACTTCCACGACCAGAACCGTGATCGGGCCCTCGAAGACATCCAGCCGTTGTGCGCGCGACAGGCGTATCGGGATATCCTGCCCCGATAGCCAGCGCCACAGGGCGCGCAGCTGAACGGAGGGGCCGGCAGCGTAGAAGGTGGCCGGGAAGGTGTGAATCAGACGCTGGCGCTGGCCGTCATCGTCCAGCAGCCAGAGTGAGACATCTTTTCCCTCGGCATAAAGATCCAGCAGCCAGCCCGTGAAAATCTTATCCATTTTGCGCAGTACCCAGGAGTTCATCCATCTGTTGGCGCAGGCGCATGACTTCCTTATGCTCCTCGAGCAGCATCGAGAGCAGAAACACCTCGAAGGGCAGCGCGTGCGCAGCGTACTGTGCGGCAGCCAGGTGCTGGTGGGCAGCTGCGAACAGATCGTCCAGGGCGACCTGGTCTGGTCGGCGCAAAGCGCGGCGGAAGCGGGCAAAGGATTGCTCCTCCTGCTGGATCAACATCGAGCTGGTTGGTAAAGTGCGGCCCATGCACAGCACCTTGTCAGAATAATTTCCAAGGCTGGGGAACTGGAGCCGGCGTTTCCTGGCTCCAGATTTCCGATGCGGCAGTTTTGAGGATTGCGCAAAGGAATTCGGTTCCCGAACTTATCACAGCTGGTGGGCGAATGCTAATGGCTCCACCTGATTTTGCCGAAAGCCGAGCGATATGCGGCAGGCATCGTTCAAGCAATCTGCGCCGTTCTGCAAAATAGATATTTTCGTCACAGAAGGTGCTTAGAAAATCAAGCACGATAAACGGCCCAGGCTGGCAGGCTGCTTTTTCCAGTGAGCTTGTCACTTGATGGCAAGTGAAAGCGCGTGAGATATTGATCCGTTTCAATGCATCCAGGCGGCCCTGCACTTGCTTGGCGACGTGGTAAGCATTGAACTGGTTGCCGCAATCCAGCACCTGCAGCGGGCCGCGTTCGGCGAGGCGGGCAATGAAGGTCAGCATGGTGGCGCGAATGGCGTGTGGGCCGGCGACCAGGATCCATTTTCCGGGGTGGGTTTCGACAAGTTCGTTCATAGGTATGCAGGGTAGCCTACCCTGAGAACAAAAACAATCATCCATGGGATGATTGTTGGGATTAAAAGTGGTTTAGTCCAAGGGATGAACCAGATTTGGCGGAAGCCAGGGATGGCAACCTAATTATGGGGGTTCTTATCCCATTCTCTGAAGTCCCAATCTTGCAGCGCCATCCGCAACTCACCTTTGCCGTGCAATTGGAACTTGGAAAGTGTATTGCGAATGTGGGTCTTAACGGTAGGGATTGAAACTCCCAGCGTGACCGCAATTTCACCGTTGGTATAACCCAGACAGGTTAAGGCAGCAACATGCTGCTCGCGGGGGGAGAGTGACTGCCAGCGGCTCCATAAATCCTGCGAAATATTGCGCTGGGCGAGTGCCGTGGCGAGCAGGCCGGCGTGAATTTCTTCTTCTGATCGTTGTTCTTTTTGGGCGAGTTCCGTAATTAGAGTGCGAAAACTTTCAACTTGGTGGTACTGACGTGCAACAGGCTTCCGAACGAATCCCAAAAAAGAAAGTAGGCGATAGGCCAGTGACATACCCTGAATATTACAAAACATATGTTCTATTAATCATTATAGATTCATTGCAAACTCGAAGCTCCAATGATTAAGCCCTGCTGTCTCATCATAAAAAACGAGAGTAGCAACAACTGCGGGGTAACAGAACACAGAGAGATTAACAGTAGCGTGAGCAAATCACGGGGATATCAACCCAATCGGCTATATAGAAATGCTCAGCCTCACATGTGGTAATGTTGTCGCGCTTAATCAGGTTACTAGTAAGCGGACCCTTATAAAGAATGGTAACGATATACTTTTGATCTTTACTATTCCTTTCTCTGAGAGCTTTAGCAAGTTCAAGGTTATCATCCACCATGATTAAAACACCGTTAAATGCTACGTTTAGTTGAGCCAGTATATTCAATTTCCAATCTATAGAAGATTGGTGATCAATTCCGTTTGGACGAGCTAAGATTGGTAAAGGAGGAAAACCGTTTTTTACCAAATCAGCTTTAGTAGCATTGATAACATTGGTTGGTCTTGCTGTAATATATGCTCCCATAACAAGCCCGGAATTATTTTTGAGTTTTTTAAAGGCGTCAAGAGACCCCTCAATTACTGGCTGCCCTGAATTAAATTCATCGCTTGCGCGCAATTTTTCGGCTATTTTTACAAATTCAGGATAGATGGGTGTTGATGAAAAAACATTATCTACACTTCCCGCATTGATGATTTCCTGTAGAGTAATATTTATACCCATTTCAGATTTTATATACTGCTGCCACTTTTCCAAACATAACAATATGGTTTCATCAATATCAAACATAACAGAACATCGCGCATGTGATATTCTTTTTTGAATATAGTTCAAATTCATTAATCACCTCGTTTTTATCTACACCAAGTCAATTTTATCAAATTCCCAAGATCGCTTCATTCTTTGAATCTTTTTTCATCTTTGTCAAATTTTATTTTTATAATTTCATAAGCATTATTAATGCCGAGAAGTTCATATAAGCGCAGGGCATCCAAAAGAATATCAGCTAACAACCAGACTATCTGCTCATATGAATGTTTTTTTTTAGATTTCGACCGCCGCTGGTAGTATGTTGCAATGTATCCACTCTTTACAGCAATCGATAATGCTAAAATCGCTGGGCAATAAGATTCTTCCCATTTTCTATCTTTATTAAAAGCTAAGGATTTGGCTTGGATATCTGAAACGGGTGGAATAACAACCAAGCTTCCCGTTGGAAGTGGATGAGTTATTTTAGGTTCATCTTTTGTCAATTCATACCGGGATTTGCTTCTAAATTTTGCGGCAACCGGGCATTCGATTTCGTCTAGCTTGATTTTCTCTATAAGAATTAATTCCAAAGACTCAACAAGCGGGAGGGTATTTGCTAAATATAAGACATTCTTGATAACATCTGCGATCTCTTCTGCAACAACGATATCAAATCCTCCTTGTATAATCTCATCTTTTGATAGCCATTGGCAATATTCACCCAGTTCAGCAACCTCGCCTATTAAAAACAAAATCAGATTTTCCGGAGTATGATATATTTGCCAATCTAGATTCTGAACTACTTGTTTGGCTCTTTCAATAAGAGCCGAGAAAGTCTTTTCTTCCATATTTCTTTACCCAGCCAGAATTTGTGTTTTTTGAAAAACAAATCTCACTTGGTTGTTATCAGTGTTGAATGGGTTTGACCGGGAGTTATCGACACCCACTTGGCACTATTTCAGAATTCCACCAGTCGCTCCGCGATCTGACAGCTTCTGATGTATATTATTTACCAATACTTCTGTAAGTTCTGGCGTATCTATTTTCACTAAAATTAACTGCGCGATTGCATCACCATGCCTGAAAATGATTGGCCACGGAGTATAGTTTATAATTTTTATTTTCACTTCACCTTGGTAACCGCAATCTAATACCCCCGCCCCAATTAAATGGTTGTTTCTTGATTTCGGTTTGGCCAACAACATATAATTTTCTGGAATTTCCACAGTAATACCGGTAGAAGCTACCTTGTAGCTAAATGGCCAAACAATTAGCTGTTTTTCCAATAAATACACATCCGCGCCAGCATCTTTAGGGTATTTTCGCGTTATCGGAACAGCCAGTTCACTGATTCGAGCAAATTTCATATCCATATTTTCTCCAGATTGACGTTTTTAAC
Source organism: Chloroflexota bacterium (assembly GCA_023459215.1). Taxonomy (GTDB): domain Bacteria; phylum Chloroflexota; class Anaerolineae; order Anaerolineales; family Villigracilaceae; genus UBA8950. The sequence continues at coordinate 33,967 of JAEWVF010000076.1, read as the reverse complement.
GAGTTTAACCGTTCAAATGGTAAACCACTCTCTTTGACACTGTCAAAAAGAGTGGTTTGGGTGACGATAAGTGATTGAAACCTTCCAAATTGAACTACTAAATGGTTACTCTAAAAAACCACATTCGCATTCCGAGAACCACTTAAAAACTCGAACAAAATGAAATGAAACTTAAATTAAAATGTTCTACTGAGAAGCGCGGCAAAACCTTCAATCATTGCCTTATCTCCACTATCAAACCTTTCTTCCTCGTTGAAATCCTGAACGGCAACAATTCCACAGACTTCCCCTGCTTTCTTGATCGGCACCCCTATGTAGCATTTAGGTAAGCGATAGTCACGGCTAATGCTTATCTGTGGCATTTCACGGATTGTTTCCTTAAGCCTTCCAGAAATAAAAAGGGTGGTCCCCACATCCAATACATATTCTTTCAGACCACCCTGGGGTAATTTTGGGCTTGACGGCTCATTAGAAACATCATAAAAGCTCCCCTCCTCATACCATTTTAAATTTTTTATTAGTTTCGTTTTTGAGTCGAAAGAGGCAATATAGAAATCTGTGAATTTGGAAGAAGCAATCTGTTGAGAGACACTCTCCAAAACCTCGGTTTGCGAAACGTCGGCGGTCATAATTCGAGGCAAGATTTCCTGTAATGCCTTGTAATTGTTCCTCAAATTCGCCATTTGTTTTTGTATTTGGAAGTTATACAACGCAATGGCCGCAATCTGAGCATACACAAAAATTTCGGCTTTTTCCGCCGCGGTAAAATTATGTAAATTCGCGCATTGGATTTGAATAATCCCAACCCGTTCTGACCCCAACATTAAAGGTAAAAACGCGGCTGACTTTAATTCTGCATCCATTTTTTGCAAAACCTGCATCATTTCAATCGGGGTATCGCTTACAGGCTTGCGCACATCGTGGAAGAAAAAAGAGCGGCGCAATTCCATGGTTGTTACCGAGGATCCTTCTCTTCTTCCCGGTCGCGGGGGACCATGCGAATCCATATTTTTGATGCGCACTTTGTCGGTGCCCCCATAGAAGTAAGTCGTAGGGTCGAATTGATAATAGCGTGGTTGGGATTCGTCAAAACCACAAATCATCACTGCTACCCTTTCGTCCTGCCCAAATATTTTGATCACCCCGTCCAGGATGCTTCTCAGTACAGTCTCGGTCGAAGTACCAGCGATCAGCTGCTCCGAAATCTGTTGCATCTTTTTTAACAATCGTTTTGCCATGCGGATTTGGACTGCCGAAGAAGACGTTTCCTTGGTTAACTCTAAGATTTCTTCAAAGGCGGCCTGCTGTTCTAATTCATCCAACAGCTTGTACTGATTAATGATATTCACTTTTGACATTTTCTCCTCCTCTACTACCTGAACAATTGAGTCATCCACCGCATCGGATGTTTTAGCATCTGAATTGAGACGGAACACCTTGAAAACCGGCTTGTCGTTAGGGAGCACCTTCACTAAATTGCTTATCTTATTATAATATTGCTCTACTACTACGTTCTCGGCGATATCGTCGTTTAAGGGCGCCACAGTTGTACCCTCAAACACATCTGTGAATATATTTACAATATCATCTTTTCGCTTTTGGGGATAAATAATAATTCCTTCATCTCGAAATCTAGATGCCTCAATATTAGCCCGAATTGTTGCCCAAGATTGCTTACGCATGGGACCATCTAATACATAAATTTCCACGATGCTCTTGTTTATGTCACCTAAGTCTCTAAAAAAAACATTATCTTGCCCGTGTGGAATCAAAAAAGAAGAACTTTCATATTCAATAAGCAACCATAGAGGTTTCATTATTGTTCTCATTCTCATGTTTGAACTTATTTATTAGGAGTTTGGATGATCAGACAAGTCAAATTCGTTTTATTCAAAAACGCAATCAGTAAAAAATTGTTATGCTGTTTTTTGCAGCAAAACAGACTCAATTTCGAGATACTTCTCCCGGTAGCGTGTTTTGTCAAAAATTTAAAAATTCGCAAAACACTATATTGAAACGTAATCAGATGTTGCTTATTACATTTTTGAGCAAATATATAACAAGCAACATCCCGACTTGTCAAATTCTTGCTTTGTATTTCTATCTCTGTTGGAGTGCATCTAAATAGGATGAAACATATTTATAGATAGGAGCAACCAATTTCCTTATTTCTTCAATTGAATTTGGCTTTTCTAACATAATTGAATCCGTAAAACCGGCAACACTAGGATCGGGAGAAATGGGAATAGGGAATAAGTTCCAAGGTCGTTTTTGATCAGATTGATTGAACAACCGCGTTCCCAATTCGTCGATTAGATTCTGGCGTTCTTCAGGATGGCTCAAATTATTCACATCGCGCAAAAGTGTATTCGCTGTTTCGACAAGATCCTTTAAATCTAGCCCCTTACCAGTATTTGCATCAGAGAGGGCCTGGAAGGACTTTATCTCTACAGTTTTAGCAGTTCTTGAATAATACGATGGAAACAAGGCAAACAAATTTAATACATGAATAAGATTTTCGTGAGTAAAAAAATAGTTATCCAATGTTGAGTCAAACCAACTAAGCGCCCTAAGCATATTTGCTGGATCTTCGGAGCGTTCATTTAGTGATGTTAATGTCCAACTATACCATATATATAGATGCCGTATCTGAGCCTCTCTCACTAAATCATTAATCCTTGTCGAAACACGGCTTTGGGTGTCCAAGCTTCTAAGACGCAACAAGCTTGCAAAATGCATATTTGTGTCAACAATAATATGCGCTGGATCAAAACCATGAACGTCAAAACTTTCGCGCAAGGCATTTCTGACTGACTGCCAAAAACCAATAGCTCCCGATGGCAGAATATGTCGGACAGGCGGTCTGAGAAGCAATATGTTCTCGATGAATGCATGCTGGTAATCCATTTTCTGTGATTTATGGTCGGTTTGTTGAATTGATTCCAGGATGCGTGACAAATCTGGATTTTCCCAATTTAGATCGATGCAAAGGACTTTTTCCTTTTCCGAACTCTTAATAGCAGCACACAGTGCCAGCAAAGTTTTCCCAACGCCACCTTTACTGCCAGTGAAAACATGAAGGATTTTCTCTGACCTAATTGATCCGCCTGCACGCTTGTAAACATATTTATCTGCAAAGGCAGAACTAAGTTGATATTGCCCTTTTATCCATTCAGTGAATATAGCAGAAAAGGGCATCCACGTATCTTCAATATCATCTGTGGGCAAAATTAGCCCACGCCTCTGTAGAGTATCGCGCGTTGTGACGGACTCTACTCCCCCCCAATAAGATGCCTCATGTCTGGCCAATTTTTCCAGCAACTCTTGCTCGGCTTTGGAAGAGAGATTCCAGTAATCGCCTAAAACCGGTTCCACGTCTTGAATATATTCATCTATCACTCTAACCAGTGCTGCTCCAGATGGCCATCCGGGTAAATCTACATGATTAAAAAGCCGATAACACAAGGCTTGAAGAAAGAACGGATGGAAACCTGTCAAATCATAGAGAATTCTCAAGTTTTCTCGTAGTAGTCGAATTTTTTCTTTCTTATTTTCTATATTAGATCGGGAAAATGCATCAAGGATTAATTGGTAGGCTTCTTTTTCTCCAAAGAGTGAGAGAGATTCGGTCGCGAATATATTAAAAAACGCAGAGCCTGTCATGGCGGGCTCAATCTCAGACAGAGGTTTCCTTGACGCAATAATGTAAGAAACACTACTATTTTGTCCTGTAGCCAGGCTGCGCAAAAAACTATAGAAAGATCTCTGTATATATTCGTTATCGGAAATCTGCTCAAATTCATCAAATAAGAGGTGAACACGATATTCATGCACAAACAGTTTGCGGAGCAATCGACGAAGGTTTGTGGGGCTGGGAAGTTCATCTAGTACTGAAATCTCAGTGGTAATATCATTCAGGATTTCTGTTTCATCCTTAAGCCTTTCCCGAACTGCTATAATAATAGCCTCACTGATACTCTGTATAACCTCATCCTCGGTGGATTGAGTGAAAGGTTGAAAATCCACGTAAACTGGGATATGTTGTGTTGGCAAGCCGATAAGAAAGGGAGAGTCTGGATTTGAAAGATATAACAACAGTGATGTTTTGCCTGTCCGCCTTTCGCCAAGTAAAGAAATATTTTGGAGCCTAATCATGGCATTGACAAGCTTTCCAACTATGAGTTCACGCCCAATAAACCTAGTAGGGGCTCCAATAGGGCCACCTAAACTGAAAGGATTGAGGCTCGTTTTTTTATTCATTCCCGCACATCCTGTTCTAAACCAGAATAACGTTTACTCATCCAGTCAAGCATGATCCCTTGCTTAAACCTGACTTGAACGGCTGACGTTTGTTCGATCCAACGGCGCCCCAAGAAAGCATCCATTGCCTGCTTCCAAATTAAGCGAAATTCATTATATTCTTTATTGGCTAATTGGGCCAACTCTGGCAAATCAGATATCGAATATAGTTGTTTTGTCTCTTTGGGAGTTTGGCCTGAAACCCAGAGAACGATTTTTTCATTCTTCGAGAGGCCTCTATAGATTGCTGTTAATTGCAAATTCATTTCATCAACTAATTCTCTTAAGATATCATCAATCATATCTTCATCTAGTACCCTGTCGGGCGATTTACGAATTACTTGGATTAGCTTTTCGAAAGTATTGATTACAAAGAGGGGTTGATCATCACAAAATCTTAAGATTGCGTTTGACACATCTTGAGTTATAGAAATATATCGGCCTAGTAATTCGATGATTTTCTTCGCTGTACCATCAGCCAATACTCGAATGTCAATTAGAAAACCCGTTTCGAATAATTCTCGAATTCTCTCATCTCTCTGGATATCTTCGCTGCCAATCAAGAGAAAATGAGCAGACGATAGTTCATTTATAGATCTTATGAGAAACTCCACAATTTTGGAATCCACGCCCGAGACAGCGTCTATCTCGTCAATGTCAATTATGAGAATAATAGGAACACCATTGAATTTGGCTTGAATCATTGCCCAATATTTATGAAATTCTTCTAAACCGTTCCCATCTGTAAAAAGACTTTCCGATGGATGATCTATCCTGCTATTCACAGGCCTTAATGCGTTATATTCTCCAGCTATCCGGTCTAGGAAATCATATAAAAAACTATCTAGTTCTTTCAACTCACACTCATGTACATTAGGAAAAATAGGAATAAATTGCGGCAAAGATGCTTTTCGAAAGATTTCTATGAAGTCGCTCTTGTTTGTGTCGTTATGGCAGTAAACAGAGACTACAGCCCTGTTTAGACTAGTATTTTGCTTGACAAAATAATCCATGATTTCTTGGATTTCCGAGAGGCGCTTCACAAAGTTTTCACAGGTTTTATCTTTCAAAAGCAAATCATCCAGATCTTTAGGAAATTGAGAGAAGGTTTCAACAGACATGATTGAGGGTTTACGCTTGTACTTCACCATGTGAGACATACCTATATCACTAATTTCGCACTCTGTAACCCCACCAGAATCGTTTGAAAGAGTTTTTATCAATTGACGACGATCTTCCAAGTCATGCAACTCTGAGACAACTTGGTACATAAAAGCCTTATTGTCTATCAGTTTATATTTGTGACGATCGATTTTTGCTATTTCACGCATCAAATCTGTGAAGGGGAGGTAGGGTTTGCCAGGATATTTTTGGGCTTCAGTGTACAAAATTTCCATAATATCATCCTCAAGACGAACTGATGTCTGAGGAGAATCATAAGTTTTTAAGAGCGCTTTCATATCCGGGTTAAGAAAACCCGCAATTTTACATAAGGGCATAGCGTATACTGTATTTTTATGGGTATGCGCAGTTGAATCTTTGATCATTCTTATTTGTAGGCCTATGACAGCATCTTCGCGCATATGATAAATAGGTGCCCCGCTATATCCCTCTTCGCGCAAATGCTCAGATTCGATTACCATTTGTTCATTTTCAATCCAACCGACAAATTTGCCACTTGCAGGAGATTTTGTTATGAGTGTTCTCCCAAATCCATATGAAATTATTCCTTCTTCTGCTTCAAAATTTTTAGAAGTCGAAATATGCAAAGGATGACGCTCGGTGGAATTCCAGTTTGCAATTTTTAGTATAGCAAAATCAACTGCATTATTAGGTTCATACAGAAAGTACTCTATTTTTGCTATGGTTGGTTCTTCGTCCTCAAACTGAATTTTTAGATCATCACCTAAATCAGTTTGATTACTCTTAAAGATATGTCCAACCGTAAATAAATATCCGTTCTCATTAAACAACCAACCGGTACCCTTCGTAGCACCTCTGACTTTAACAGCACAGGTAGCTTGTAGAACTAGTTGATTAGGTCCGGAAGGTCGCTCTGTCATTTAAGATCCCAAATCATCTTCACTTTGCAGGAATATTCACCCTTGCCGCCTAAGCCGATGACAACGATTTTTTCAATACCCGCCTTTCCTTCTACGGCTATTCCTACATTAAATTCCATTTCAAGTTGATGCGGGCGAAGGGATTTTTCCATTGCTCCAAATTCTTTACCCATATCTGTCGCAATCTCTCGTAGTGCAGTTTTAATCTCCCCATAAGCCGATATGATATCATCCGAAAGGCCAGATTCATCGAGAGGTGATGAGTCTGATGATCCAACGGTATCAATCTGTTGATCGAAAGCCTGAATTAAGACCTTTGTATTACCGATGGTTTCCAGTATTGCTTTCATGTAAGCCTCCTATATGTCTTGTATTCTTTATTGGTTAGTCAACAACTTGTTATCATAATTCTACAGCAAGCTGATTAACAAGATTCTCGCGAACTTTTATGTACCCTTCCGGATCTATTTGGATTGACCCGACATTTGAATGTTCTCCATCACCATATTTTGCATAATTATCCCACGTTAACGTTTGAACCACGATCAAAGATCGATTTGCCCACTGAGATAAGAACAGTTTTATGATCAGAACCTCAGGTAACTGCTACCAAATGCGCTTCTTGTTCTTCGTTCAACTTTGACGCAGGCTTGGGATGTGGTTTGTCTTCCAGGGCTACCTGCAAGCCTTCGGCCACATAGCGTAACCGCGTTCGCCGGATGGTTTGTTCGCTGACGTATAGCATGGCGCAGATTTCCGAATCAGTTTTGCCTTCATCAGTTTTCAACAAGATGTGCGCCCGCCGGATGACGGCTGCTTTATTCTGAACACTTGAAACAATGGCCTTGAGTTTCTTTTTCTCGTTGGGCAAGGGGGTAACTTCATGTTTTTTCATGACCCTATCTTACCCGTAACTCTACATCTTTATCAAGTTAGAGTACTAGGAGTGAATGCCATCTCTTCTCTCCGTAGTTAACCAGATACCTTCTTGTTCTGGCTAGCTGCCATTGCCTGCTTTTCTTCATCTCTTCCTTTACAATCGTAAATACGAATGTATTCAATATTGCCATCTAGATCACAACGCCCTTGCACTTCAAGAACATCTAAACCATGCTGGCTTAAAAACATCATGCGATATGGAAGCGCATAAGGCGGCTCCCACCAGCTGTTAAATACAGTTTGGCTAACCGATTGTGCTATTCTCCATGACTTACTATTAAGCTGGGATTTATACTGGGCACTTTCATAATCCCAGAATTCAACCGGAGCCTGATTCGTTAGATCTGTCCCATGATGACTGCCAAATTTGAAACGCAAAGGTTGCTTAAAATAACTTTTATTTTGGTCAAGCTGCATGGAGATATAAATCGCATTAGGCTGCTCCAAGCGTTCAATATCTCTGAGTTGATCAGTATTTAATAGTAACTCAACAACTACATCATTCTTGGCATCGTTACATTGTACATTGAAAACAAAGTGACGCTCGCGAGAATTGCTGTCCTTCAAACCTAAACCGGGCGGATTATCCATTACAACTAGTTCGGTGATAAAAGGGCTTGAATTGATCCAATCAGGATACGTTCCCCAATCCCCATCAATTTTACAACGTCGTTCCTTAATATAAGCTGGGTCCCCACCGACAAATTTTTTGGCGAGTTCCTTGGTCAAGCCCATTTCCCAAGGAGCTTTTCCAAACGGCGGGCTTTTAATGAAGCACGAACGCACCCCAGGCTCAAAGCCCGCATCGATTGAACGATTTAATTCGACGAGAAGTTGTTTGTTATCAGTGGCCGCAATTACTGTCATGCCAAGACGGCTCTCTGGTGGAAAAGCCTTTACAATTAAATCGATCACTCTTGCTTTTTCTGTCTGCCAAGGTAGATCTTCAATATTGTTAGGTATTGAGCTTTGAATTTCGTTTTGGTGATCCAGGCTCAATTCTGTGTAGGCAGCAACTGCCCACGGGAAACGATATCCATACTCATTCATCCAGCTATGAATGGTAATCGTTTCCGGTGTTACCTCCGATCTTGCAGCCATTTTGATCAAGCCAGCATACACAAAACCGCTGCTGCCATCTATCGATATTGAATCCCCGGCATTAATTCGAGAGTTCCCCACCTTTATCGCTTTTAACTCTTCAAATTCCAAGCTGTCACAACCTACAACGGTAGGAATGCGTTTTTTACGCGCGATAATTGCTAGGTGACAATTCTTTCCGCCGTTTTTGGATAGAATGCCATTAACATATTCCAGTGCTGGAACCAATTCAGTATCCATTTCATCGGTAACCAAAACAACATTCTGCCCATTCTCATGTAGATTCCTGCAGGTTGCTTCAATTTGCGCTGCTACGGCAACTTTCACATCTTTTGCTAATGATTTCATACAGGCTACAACCAGAATACCGCTTGCAGCGCCTGATACAGTATCTAAACCCCTTGTAATTACTTTTGTGTTTTTAATTATGTCCGGATCAAATTGCAAAATCGACAAACCTATTATTGCTGGTATAGCAAACTTCAGGGCTTCGCGTCTAGAATAAATTAGGCCTTCATTAACCATATCAACGGCCGTCTTTATGGTTGCTTCAGAGTCAAGATTAGCTTTGCGTGTTTGAAGTAGCCATAAATGATTTGATTCTACTGTAAATTCAATATCTTGAGCCCAGCCGTATTTTTTTTCTAACAATCGAGAATGTTTATCCAAATCATTTAAGACACCAGGTAGTTTTTCGATTTCGCGCCAGTTTTCTGGGCTGATAACTCTTTGCCCGCTAACGACAGCATCACCCTGGGCCTCTAATGCAAAGTCTCCATTTAAAACTTTCGCTCCTGTTTGTGGGTCTCTGGTATGAACCACACCGCTACCCGAAGTTTGATCGCGGTTGCCGAAGACCATCATCTGTACAGTACATGCGGTCCCCATATCAGAGGCGTATCCCCTCTGTTCACGTTCCTTTTGTAATTTTTGACTATTCCAAGATTTGAAAACCGATTCGATTGCTGTTTTTAATTGTTCCCAAGGATCTTGCGGGATAAGCGTATTTAGAGCTTCGATCGCTTGGTTAGGATATTTTTCAAATTGTGTATTGATTCCTGTGTATGTATCATTAATTGACTCAACGGCGTCACTGTATTCTCGTAATAAAGTGAGACAAGTGCTGGATGCAAAAAGGGCTGCTCCCGAATTAAAAAAGTTTTGTAATATGGGAGCGGTCAAGCCAATATTCTTAATTGTAGACATCATGCCTGGCAACGATACCCGAGCTCCAGAGCGTACTGAAAAAAGCAACGGATTGGTTTCATCGCCAAAACATTTTCCGGTTTTTAGCTCAATATGTTTAAGGGCAACCTGCAACTCTTCCCATAAACCAGGCGGAAATTGCCCGTCTTTCAAATATGCAATACAGGCTCGCGTGCTGATAATAAAACCAGGAGGAACAGGCAATCCCATGCCAGTCATTTGAACTAACCCATAGCCTTTGTTCCCCAAAATTTCTGCAGAAAGTTGCTCCGCTTCTGATCCATCGAAAGTAAAGACCCACTCATTAACATGTTTCATAAAATGTCCTCTTTCTCGCTCTCGTTAGACAATCTTTCTTTAAGATAAACTAATGTTTGTGTAGCATTTGCAAGCTCTGCTTGAATCGTATCAACTTGCTTTTTGATAGCTTCACTATCATCGCTATTATTTAATGCCTGTTTCTTAAGGGCAGCTTTCAAATCTTGCCGGCGTATCTGAAGCCGCTCTAAATGATATGCAATACTATCTAATGTTGTCCGAGAAACGTTAGGTGAAGGAGAGAGTTTCTCTTCTTTCTGAATAGGTCTTTTAGGCCCAATAGGTTGGCCTTGAACCAAAAGACAAGTCCGTAAAAATAATTCTCCAAGAGCATCATTGAAGAGCCTATCTCCTCTTAATTTTTCAAAAGTTCGGTTGCGATACTCGATATGTTGTGGCATCCATGTTTGTTGAGAACGTGGAACAACATGCATCCATGCGTCTAAACTATCCGCGAAGCGCACAATCTTTGCTTCAGTGGTACTGCAAGCTTCAAATTCATCGAACCAAGCAATTAATTGATCACCACATAGCAAATTACCTACTAAATCGGAAAAAGCCTTCTTTTCGCTTGCGCTATAATTTTCGTAATATCTTTTTTTACCTTCAGAGTTTACATCTCCGAGGATTGATTCGCCTAGATCATGAACCAACGCTAAGGCTGTAACATGGTAAGGATCAATATCAACTTGATTACATTCTTTCAATTCTACAGCAAGTGTAAAAGAAATTAAGGCTACTAATCCAATATGATCAGCGATTGAGTCAGTATCCCATCGATTAAATCCGCCTGATGTAATGAAACCCTGCCGGGTTAATCTTTTTAATCTTTGAAGCGTTTGACACACCTCAAGCCATTCTGCTAATTGTCCTTTTTCTAAAATTAAGCCGTCGAGTTTTTTTGTAATGTATTCTGGGATATTATGCTGTTTCAGTGCTCCTGGCCTTTTAGGAGGAATACTGTTTTCATATAAGGCATCACATACTTGCCAATACATTTTAGCGAGCGAATCATCATATTTCTTGTCCCCTTTGAGATAATTGTATATCCAATCCCGATAGTCTTTGTGTTGCTCCATCCATGCAAGTGAAGCGCGTGGCACTACTTCTAACCAGCCATCCAGACCATTCGCAAAACGAACAATATTAGCAACAGTAGTGTGTTGAGTTTTGTATTCATCATATAGATTAATTAACTTTCCCGCACCTTGTAGCCCTTCTACCAAATCTTGAAATGCCCGTCTTTCCCCTTCTTGATAACCCAAAAAATAGCGTTCCTTTACCTCGAAATTAACATCTCCAAGAATTGTGCTGTTCAAATCATGTAATAACGCTATTGAGGCTACATGAGATGGGTTGATAGATAATTTGTCATTGGCTTTGAGCTCTAATGCGAGAAACAAAGAGATTATGCCAACTGAGCCGGTGTGGGCAGCAATTGTATCAGAGTCACCTCTGTTAAAACCAGCCGCAGCTGAACCCTGTCGGGTGAGTTCTTTAAGTGACTGCAACATCCAACAGAATTGGATCCATTTTAATAACTGGCTTTCATCTAAAATCAATTTGTTTAACATATTGGCCATATTGATTCGAACTTGTCTTGATTAAAAGTTGGCTAAAATCCACATAGAAAGAGCTGTATTTTGTTTTTCGCGTTTAGATAAAACCAACCTATCCTAAACGCATTATTAATTGCTTGATTTTGGAGTTTGAATTATTAAATATGTATTGGAGCCGATAAAGTTGGGTAATACCATTGTCCAGTATCGCTATATAATAAAACAATTTTCTATTCAAGCCAAACTGTCTAATCACTAACAGTACTCATCGTAACAACGATTCTGCTTACCCAATTTCTGACCAATACATTAAATTATTGAAAGAACCTTGAAAATTGAAATCGCTAATAAAGTTATTGCGTAACCTAAATATTTTAGGAAATTCCGATTTACCCCAGTACTTTTATCGTACCGTTTTATTTTAGCGCTAAACCCAAGTGATTAAAATATTATATCATCAGTCACAGATATACATTCGCCGATTTCCGGTGAGCCAATAATAAAAAGGGCGGCTCAAACTGCAGCCGCACCTTTTATTAGACTTGTTCCGGGTGTTCGTAACTACTCATAACTTTGGCCAACTGCGCCGCTAGTTTGGCGTTATTCAATAGCAAATCGAGATTCGCACGCAGAGATTTGCCACCAGTAAGTTGGCTAACCCGGCTCAATTCATAGGGGGTCACTTCCTGACCCCGAATTTTATGTTGCGTCTGCATTTTTTTTACTTCATCTGAAACCTGTTCCAGAATGGCTGTGATTTCATGCAAAGGAATAGCATTATTTTCAGGGATGGGTTGACAAACCAGAACGGCAGATTTCAAGCCCAATTTCCAATGGCCTCGGGCAAATTGAACAATCGCTTCGGGGCTATTTAGGGTGATACTTACAGGTAAATTTTTACCAGGGGAGAAAAATTCGGGGAATTTATCGGTGCCATATCCTATCACTGGAACCCCCACAGTCTCAAGGTATTCTAATGTGGCTGGTAAATCTAAAATCGATTTGGCACCCGCGCAAACCACAATCATTGGAATGCTTGAAAGCGCATAAAGGTCAGTGGAGATATCTAGGCGGGCTTCTTTGTGAACGCCGCCGATGCCCCCCGTGGCAAACACGCGGATGCCTGTTTGCGCGGCTACAAACATCGTCCCAGCAACGGTAGTTCCACCTGGCCTGCTTTGCACAACCGCGCTAGCAAAGTCGCGCAAACTGACCTTTATAGCATCCTTTGCGTTGGCAATTTGTTCCAATTGTGGCGAACTAAGGCCAATCTGGACCTTACCATCCAGCACCGCTATTGTGGCAGGTGTGGCCCCAGTGGCGCGAACGGTTGCTTCCATATCTTGAGCCAATTTCAGGTTCTGCGGGCTAGGTAATCCATGGGTAATAACGGTTGATTCGAGCGCTACGATAGGGAGTTTTTGTTGCAGGGCGGAAGATACTTCTGCAGATTGGTCAAATAGGTCGAAGGATTGGGTCATAGGTTTCTCGAAATTACAGAAGATCGTACTTTCAGTTTGACACATTCTGGCTCTCTGATAATTGCCGTGATTCAGGCATATATGGCGGTTGCAGCGAACAAGCGGTAGCCATGTAAATCCAGAAAAATGCGTTGGAACAAGTGGTTGAGATTGAAGATTCCATAACAGCGACGTTTGATGACTTTGACCTTGTTATTGAAGCCTTCAACAAAGCCGCTGTTTTCACGGCGGACAAAATAGTTGGTAATCTCTTCCCACCAGGTTTCCAACAGGTTGATGAACTTTTCGAAGCACTGCAAGCCACTCTTTTGAACCTGCTCGATCCAGCGTCGAATGCTGGACTGGGCTTGCTTCTTGGACAGGTTCATGTCAAAGATGGCAGTTAGTTGTTCCCGAAAGGCATAGGCTTGTTTGGCAAGGTCTGAATGTGCAAAAAAGAGATTGAGGGTTTTGCGCTCTTCTTTGGTCAAGTCTTTGGCGTTTTTCCGAAAGGCATGCACACAGCCTTTCAATTGTTGATATTCCGCTTTTGGTAATTCCTGCTTCAAACGCTGTTGCTCTTGTTTCCGAACCTGTTCTGCCGCGCCACGATAATGCTTGGCAACGTGAAAGCGATCGGCTACTAATCGAGCTGTTGGGATTTCTTCGCGTACCGCCTCGGTGTAGCCTTCCCACAGGTCACAGCAGACTGTCTCCACCGTTGCCAGCAGGCGAGGCGGAATGGAGCGTAAAAACTCCACTACCTCAGCTTTTTCATGACCCGCTAAAACCGCCAAGATTTCAATCTCTCCTGCTCTTGTCCGTCCTGTCACCAGGGTAACATAATTCCGATGCCCTTTTTCAGGGCGATTTCATCCAGTCCCAGAATTTCCAGGCTTGCTATCTGGCTCCAATCTACCCGACGATCAATGCGCCGTTCCAAGACCCCTTCTACACTGGCGTACGAAAGACTTTCCTTCAGGCTGACATCTTCTATTGTCGAGTTCACCAACTGCAACAGTATTTGGTTATCACAGGCAAAACTATGTGGACTTTTCGTTTCATGCCAAGCCAGCACTTCTGTTGTTGTGGGTCGCCCTTCACAATGTTGGCATTGATAGCGCTTGGGTCGATAGCGCAAATAACTCGGTCGCCCAAATACCGGCAAGTGTCGAATGGTCACCCACTCATCACGCCCATGTGGCTTTGTAATCCATTTACCGCATTTGCAACAGGCAGTACCGCCTTTGGTGCTTTCTACTGTGATAATCAACTCGCCTCGCTCACCAAGGCTCGTTTGCAGTACGCGAACATCCGGAATATCTAATGGAATTGTTATTTGGGCTTTGGACATAGCATCACTCGCGTTTTTTGCCTTCGATTCTACCCCCATATATGGCGGGTATCACGGCAAATATCAATGAGCCCACATTCTCTAGAATAGAATTTTCTAAACTACGATTATAATATGCATTAGATTCAAGTATTTAAGAATTCGGTTTTCCCAAAAGACGAATGAACATCATCAAAACTTAATCTCCAATAGGAGAAACTGTTACGAGCTTATTATTATGGAGGCTTATTATGGACGAACACAAGATAGAATTTGAACAACGCATTGACTTTATTGAAGAATACCATGAATTTATTCATAAACGTGCAGAAGTCAAACAATTGTTGAATGGAGGAATTCAATTATTAGATCCTCAGAAAACTAACCAAGCCTTGGATATCTTTAAACGTGAGGTGGTAAGGCTGGCTAATTTGCCAGGGTTTTTACCTCATGTAACTTCCATAAATTTTACTACGGGGCAACCTTTGGATGTTGATGTTTTATGTATGGAGCCTCTTATACAAGTACATATAAGTGGAAAAACTATTGTTCCCTGCCTTTTTAAAGACGGCTTGTATTTGGTAGAGATAGAACAACAAGAATATTTATTTTCACACCGAGCACCCATAACTGATAATGAATTTATGAACAATATAGATGAATTTACACGGGCTTTATATTTTAGAACCTTGCAATTAAGTGAAGCAAATATATAGTACAACAAATACTTAGATAGGATGATCTAGGCGATATATCACGCCTAAAAGCTTGTACACCACTAAGCCAAGGTACCCCAAATGATGTGGTAATTAAAAAGGTCATATATACTGATCAAGGATGAAAACTATCATTTTCTGCTTGTCAGGAAGTGGAGAGACAAGTGGGTATTTGACACCTTTTCTGCCGTTAAATTCCGCATACACCCACGAAAATGCAAATTCTCTGCCCGTAAAAAGTGCTACTTTTCAACTTTAACAAGTATAAATGGTAGTTAGTCTTGGCCTTTGTAATAACAAGGTTGAATCAATTCGCGCATTTCATGTTAGGTTTAGAGTTTTGCGCGACCTTTTCGGGGATAAATATTCGGCTTATTTTGAAGTCTTTTGAAATAATAGGTTTTGCAGGCTTGTAAAATTGTCGAGTTGACTCATGTATTCTCTATTACGGTCCGGGAAAATACCGCACCAAAATCATTTTTCACTGTTCTTAGACCCCCGCGGTGCAAATGGTTGGGAATACTTATTCCATGAATAGCGAATTGTTCAATCGCATGGGCGCGGAACAGTTGCTCACTCTGCATAGATTTTTCTATTCTACGATGAATTAAGTAATTTGGCTGATTGTCAATTTTGAGTCTCTTGGTGCATATAGTTATTAGAGTTGTTCCCGAATAGATAAATTTTCGATCACTCATCGAATCATGTCATTGCGAATGCGGTGCTCTCCCGCCTGAAGCAATCTCCGGTTACAAGGTGTTCATTTCTCGATGCTATCTGCCCATTTTAAGAGGGGGATTGCTTCGCCAAAGACCGGCTCGCAACGACATTTTGAGCAGATTTAAGGATAGATGATTATTCAGGAACAGGCCTATTGGATGACAAGGAGGATTTTCTTATGGAAACAAATGTATTCAAAGAAAAGTCGTTTTGTGAAGCGGCTGATTACACTAGAGATCAAAAAAAATATATTTTTGAAAAGACTAAACTATTAAAGAATGCATGGAAGACTGGGGACAAGGAAATATTAGATCAATTCCGCATCAATGATAAAGAGTTTGGCATTTATGAAGTGTTTTTAGAAGATAGCACACGCACTCGGGAGTCATTCCGCAATGCATCAGAATTTCATCGTATCAAACTGTCAATGTTTAATTCGGAAAGCTCATCGTTCAACAAGAGTGAGAGTTACTCTGATGGGTTTATGACCTTGGTTGGTTACTCTAATAGAGTATTTATCGTTCGAAGTAAATTGGAGGGAGTATGTCGTTGGTTGGAGAAGAAGGGGAAAGAATATGCTGAAAGAAATCAATTAGGCTTTATACCAGCCTTTATTAATGCCGGTGACGGAATACACGAACATCCCACACAAGAATTGCTGGATGAATTTACCTTTATTGAAGATAACAATTGGTCTACTGATAATATTCATCTCGCTTTAGTGGGGGACTTATTTCACGGCCGTACCACTCATTCTAAGGCAGATGGACTTCAACTATTTGATCATGTAAAGGTTGATTTAATTGCGCCTCCGGAACTTGAGATGCCACGACAATACGTTAACAAGATGAAACAAAACGGTTTTACCGTTAGGGAATTTCAGTCACTTGACGAGTATTTGAACCAATCGGACATCGCAAATAGATTTTATTTTACTCGTCCTCAACTTGAGCGAATGGGTGAAGATATTCTTAAGAGACAAAACGAACTCCGAGCCAAAATAAGCTTTAAGCAAGAGTTTATTGATAAGCTTATTCCTGATACGTTTTTTTATCATCCATTACCACGTCACAAAGCTTATCCTGGAATACCGGCATTTCTGGATAATACGCCATTAAATCGATGGGAAAAGCAATCCATTAATGGTATGTTCATACGTATTGTTCTACTGGCCGCAATTTCCGGAAAACTGGGCGATGACTTTCGTGGAAAGACAAATATAAGCGAAAGTTATTCTGATGATTTTATTCTTGAGGAAAACCCTAGTGGTACGAAATCGGCAATCACGCACGATGGTATAAATCCATTGCCAAATGGCATAGTAATTGATCGGTTTTACAGAGGCTCTTCCAAAGAGAATATATGGCAGTATTTATTTAAGGCAATGAAGATCATGCGTTTTGATCGTTACAAAGGATTTTTGGGAATAGGGGAATCTAAAAAAGATATGGAAGTCTATAAGGGGTTGATATTTTTGCCAGAAATCACCGAATTATCTGATGTTGAAATTAAGCGGCTCGCCACGATCGCCAAGTGTACTGTTAATTTTGTTATTAATAATCGAGTTGTTCGGAAACTAAGATTATCATCGCCACCTCGAATTTATGACGTCGAAGGCACCGGATGTAAAAACGATAATTGTATATCGCATTCTTCCCACATGGAAAATGTGCCCCCCGAATTTATTCGAAAAGAAAACAAAACCCTAGAGTGTTTGTATTGTGGTACTCCACACCAGTTTCAGGAGATCTGGAAGTGAAATTAGATGTTGAATAATCAATAACAGCGCTGTACAAAATATCTCCCCATTGTGTTGCTCAACCCCCTGACTTATCAGGCTCTTAATGTGGATCTGCCCGATAGTGTATTCTCGTTTCTGCCAATATGTGATCACGTTTTGAAAGGCTAAAAGGTGCCCGATTGGCAAATAATATCCATTACTAAAAATCCTTAAGCGGGTGTATTATCTCCTTAAAGTGGTTTCGTTTTAGCCTAAATTTAAATACAATTCTTCGAATTATTGATAAGGCATCAGGATAAATCTATTTTAAAATCAGACTTCGTATCCTGATGGACACCCTAAGGGTGTGATAATGTGCTTTAACGAGCGCATCCCGAATAACACGGTTTGTTTTCATAACAGATTCATTTAGATGATATAAAAAAGAAGGCTTCCTATGTCTCAACATCTCCAACCACCATCTTACCGGATTGCAATAAGTACTAGTGGAGGAGATGCCCCTGGTATAAATGCTGTAATTCGAACTATTGTAATTTCAGGTTTAAATCGTGGATGGCAGGTATTTGGTGTGCATGACGGATTTCATGGTTTGATAGAACCAGAGAAATATGATGACAAAGGTTTAATAGAGCTAAGTAAGGAGGCGGTTACCGGAATTACCCATTTGGGCGGAACTATTTTGGGTGCATCACATCGCGATAATACTTTGTTTTTCCCAACTTTAACATTAGATGTTCAACTTGTAGACGATGATCTTATTACTAAAGTTGCGAATAATTTACGCTTAAACAAAATCGATGTTTTGATTGCTATCGGAGGAGATGAGTCATTAAAAATTGCCAACGCTTTATCTCTAAAAAATATAAGCGTAATTGCAATCCCAAAAACAATTGATAACAATCTGGATAAAACCGATGCTACGATTGGTTTTGACTCTGCGGTTGAATATGCCACAAAAATATTAGATCGTTTACGCACAGCCAAAGCAAACGATGGCGTTATTATAGTAGAAGTTATGGGACAAGAAACTGGCTGGATTGCTCTTTATGCAGGTTTCTCGGGGTCTGCAAATATTATATTAATCCCTGAAATTCCATACGTCATTGATAATGTTATTCAGAAAATTCAACAATGTAATGCCCACGGTGATGAATTTCCCTTAATAGTTGTAGCCGAGGGGGCAAGACCAATAGGTAAAGATTTTCAGGTTTCTGGTAATAACTTAGACGAATTAGATAGAACCGGGGAAAACGTTGCCCGAGAGATTAACACACTAACAAGGAAGCAAGTTGAGGTTATAGTACTTGGTCATTTACTCAGAGGTGGCGCTCCAACGGTATTTGATCGCTTTCTTGCCATAAGATTAGGAGGCGCTGCAGTTCGGGCTATAGAGCAGGGAAATTCAGGTAAAATGATTGTTATATCTTCATCCAAAATTAGTTGTGTGCCTATCTCAACCGTTGTATCGAGTGGGAAACCCATTGATCTTAACTGCGATATTATAAAAACTGCCCGCGATATGGGAATTTCCTTTGGCGATTCGTAAAAGATAGGCAAACTATAACTGCCTATCTTTCTTGCTGTGAACCAAAGAGTGTTAAATTAAAATAGCACGGCGATTCAGCCATGCTATTTTAATTACTACCGTATTCTTCTTTTCCTTAATCCAGTATCCATTGGCACAACTTCCCCAAACAGCGTCATCTGTACAGCTTCTCTTTCAGGCTCCTGCTGCAAGACAGCCATCGGCAAACTGGCAGCCACCAGACTCCCGGCCGGCTCTGTAGACACGAGCACTTTCTTTTCCGTGCCATCCGAGAACAAACTTTGCGCCAAGTCGCCAGCCGAGCGAAAGGCCCGACCTTCAATGGCCGCCTGGATCATCTCGCGTTGGACATCGTCCGAATCTGTTTCAACCAGGACTCCCGCAGCCTCCTTTCCATAGAGCAGCTGGGCTGCCTTCTTTTTCTGACCCATCCGCCGCAGAATTTCTTCTTCAACGGTATTGCCATAGGCGAGAAAAGTAACGTTGACCTCCTTATCCTGACCCAAGCGCCAGACACGGCGCATGGCCTGCCAGAGGACGTACAGGCTCACCGTTGTTTCGTAAAAAACCAGGCTGGAAAACTGCACCAGGTCCAGGCCGGTTTCGATTAACTTCGGGTTGACCACAAGTACATCCATCTGCGGTGCATTGATCTTGATCCAGGCTTCACGCTTGGCCGGGGACATATCCGAGGCGGATAGGATGCCCACGCGCGGCTTGCTGGTTACCCAGAGCGGGCGGCCGCTAACCATGTGCGCTTCCTCGGTGACGAGGCTTTCCAGGGCGCTTTCCAGCCGACTCCTTATATCCCTTGTGCCGGACTGCTCGACAAATACCAGTGTCTTGCGTCCCTGGGCCATGTTCTCGCGCACGATTTCTGCCAGGCGGGTTTCCTTTGGCAGCCATGGGTGGCTGGTCGAGATCACCGCAGGAAGTTCGATATGTATCTCACTCCCCTTATCGCTGGAATAATCGATGCGCTCGTTGCGGAAAGCTGATGCCGGCCTGAAGCGGCAGGCCGAGAACCAGGCCGAGAGGCCGCCAATGTCGCCGTACTCATCCAGCATTTCCATGACTTCCTTGAGCACCTCGCGTTCGATGTACTCGTACTGCTGCGCTAGGCGGCCGGGCATCTCCAGGTTTTCCACCACTTCGTTGATGGGCGGCAGAGCATAGCCCAGGTCGGTGATGTTGCCAAAGAGCGTGATCGGCAGCAGGTAGCGGATGACCGCCGGCGCAATTCCGGGCAGTTCGCGCTGGCGCAAGTTCCAGCGGCGGATGTTGGTTGAGGCTCCGTAGCCGCCTTCGCTTGGCTTGTTCTGGTCCCATTGGCGTTCCCACAGGCCGTAGTGATCGACCCAGCGGGTGACGTCCGAGAAGGCATACAACCTGCGGACTTCAAAGACGCGCCGGTAGAGCAGGTAAAACAAACTGCTCGCTGTGCCTCCGAACAAGGTTCCAGTCAGAGCCAGGCTGTAGCGGGTGGCAGACAGCAGACGTTGGTCGGCCACGCCGACGTCGGTCTTGCCGTTTTGAGCTTTGTGGATTTCGTCTCCCACATACACCTTGAAAAAGTTTCGGAACTTGTGCTGCACCAGACGAGCCAGGCCGACACGCCGCCAGCGGGACATCTGGAAAAGTGGTGTGCCGCATTCACGGGTGCGTTCCTGGACTTCTCCACCTTCGGCAAGCACCTTGTCGGTGATCTCATGACTGCAAAAGCGAGGGACTGAGCCGGGATGATAGCCTTGGCCACAAGTCGGGCAGCACGCCAGGCGCTGGTGTTCCCAGGTTTTGGTTTCCTCGTTGAATACACGGCGCGCGTGATATTGCACTGCGGGCCGCTCCTCTGCGCCGGCGTCATACTTGGCCGGGTCGAAGGCGATGATCGCGGCGGCTTTGCGCCCCAGGCGTCCGGCTTTATAGTCGTTCACAAAGTCGAACAGGGTGTACTCATCGCGATCCACGTATTCTGCAGACAGGCCGCTTTGGGTGAGTTGGATGGCAGGCTTGAAACTTCGGCCTTCATCCTTGAAGGTGTACTGCGCGAACAGCGCGGCCAGCGCACCGGCCTTGTCAGTGGAGCAGGCGATTTCAACGCGCAAGCGGCCTCCGGGGTCGTTGGTTGTGACCGGGTCTACCTGCCAGCGCAGGAAACTGGATACCGTTCCGCCCTTGGCTTCGATGGCGCTTTTGGTCGCCGTCCAGCGCCCAGGCTCGGAAAGAACCGGGCGGGTAATGACGCGGGCTGTGATCGGAGCCTCCGGGTTCGACGAGCGTTCGACATCGCGCTTCCACTTCCAGACCATGTGACCGGGAACCATGATGATGGCCGGCCACTTGTCCAGCAGTTCGAGCGAACTGATGCTCACGGAAGTGTTGTGTGTAACGATGAAATCATCGGTGATATACAACCCATCTGGATTGGCAACTTTGATGCACTGAGCCGGCTTTCGGCCTGCGTATTCCACGTTGACAATTGCGCGCGGTATATCTGAATACTTGGTGCGTTCCACATAAGTTGCCAGCTTGCGTGTTAGCCGAAACGGTTTGATGCCCACAGGAAATCGGGCAGTCACTCGGTAAGATAACTGACCTTTGCGTTTTTCTCCTTTGTAAGTGTAAGCAGGTTGTCGGCAATCCAGAGTCGTGATTCCTCCCAACGATTGGACAAGAAAGACAACGTCTTCTGCCAGCAGCTTCGATACAGATGAAAACTCTACAGGCGTGCCGCTCGAACTGCCATCGGTGTCTAGCAATCCTTGCAAGAGTGCCAGGCGAGTCATCGCAGATGAGAATTTGTAGGCATCCGGGATGAATTTATTTTCGGCCCGTTTTCCCCAGACGCCTAAAGCGCACAGGGTCATCTTTAGAGGATTTGGGCCAGAATGTTTATTGCCAGAGATGCGATAGTCGTAATTACTATTGTGTCTCAAGAAAAGACCTTTGGGCAGGATGTCTCTCATGGCGCTTAGAATTTCTTCATCCGCGGATGAAATTTTTGGCGTATCTCCACTCAAACCGCCATCACCCAGCAACAATCCTAGAAAATATGGATCGAGCGGCAAGTGCGCTTCATCGAACTCCACTGGCTCAACCATAGGAATATAGAACTTCTTATTCCCATTTCGATGCTGTAACGAGTGCCGGATTTCCCGTAATGGTAACGTTCTAACAGGATGTCCTCTCCATTTTCTCAGTGGTGTGTTGACCGTCCACAAGTGATCATCGCAGCATTCAGTGGATGCGCCGTCAGAAAATTCAACACGATAGATGTCTTTTTCTCCTTGTGGATAAACCCCAAGAACTTGTGTAGGATGACCATTTGCCCCAATTACCCAATCCCCGGCTTTGATTTGCTGCATTGTTTTCCAGCCAGTGGGTGTTAGAACCTTGGCATCCAGAGGTTGCGCTTTGCCGAAACCCATCTCACAATTCATGATGGCCGCGCCTTGCTTATGCATGACGCGTGCCGCACCGATGGCGAAATGCCGCTGAACGGGGAACAACCCGCGTTCGCTGCGTCCGGGGAGCGGAGGCAGGCCGAGCGCCGATTTGCCGGTAACATCCCACTCACGGGGAGTGGGGTGGAAATCGTAGAGCGGGTGGTTCTTGGCCAGGATAGCATCCGTGATGCGGGTGGCGTGGGCGGTGATGAATTTGCCGACGCTTTCCATATCGGCCAGCATCTCCAGATCGCCGTTTTGCCGGGCAACCGTCAGGTTCGCCTCGTGGCGTTCCTTCTCGGTGACACTGGTGGAGATGAACTTACCCTTCTGATCCTCGTTATCCCTTTCCTTGCGGATCGCTACCTTGCGGCTCATGCCCTTGACCAGGGCCAGCGCGCCGTCCTGTTCGACTTCCAGAACTCCGGTTTCCTGCCCTGTGATGAGCATGGTCACATGCCCGACCGAGAGCGGCAGGGCTGGAGTGAACGAGGCTCCCAGCGGGCGGACGTAAGTCGCGCGCTGGTACTCGCCGGAACCGACCGGGCTGCATTGATTGGCAGCGCGGGCCAGTTGGGCGGGTTCGATGGGGGTGTAGGTGAAGCGAGCTTTTTCGGGCGCGGTGGGAATGACAAAGTCGCCGTTTCCGGGTGTCAGGATCGGGATGTCGGCTTCCGGGTGTGCCAGTTGGCAAATCGACTCGATGGCTTCCTTGCCAGCCGGCAGGTACTGCGTCCGCTTATTGACCGCGAACACGACCACCTGCTTAAAGCGTTCGTACTCGCCATCCGGGAAACGGGTGACCGAGACCTGCTCGTACCAGCCCAGCACATGCCGGGCAAAGCGTTCGCGCATGACAGCGCTGACCAGGTGCTCATCGCCCAGAATACCGCGTAGGATGATGATGACTTGGTGGCCGCCGGAAACGATCTTGCGGGTGGCATTCTCGACGAAGAGTAGTTCGTGTCGGATGCGGCGTTCGCGCCCTTTTTCGTCCCGTTCTACAATGTCGGACCAATCGTAAGGTGGGTTATTGAACATCAGGCCGACACTGGCCGAACTCCATTTGGATGGGGTCATCGCGTAAAACGAAGTGGGCAGAACGTGATCCAAGACCATTGCGGCTTGCGCCGCGCGGCTGTTCGATAATTCAACGCCCCAGGTTTCCGCTTTTACGCCGAGTGCATCCGCGAAACGGTGCAGGGCTTCGCCGGTGCCACAGCAGGGATCTGCCAGGCGGACCTTGTGCTTAGCGCGAAACCAGGTGGCGATCAGGTCAACGATCTCGTTTGGTGTGGGGTAATACAGTAGTTTGGATTGTGCTTCCAGGCGTGCCATTGTTTTTCTCCATGTGAGTTTGGAATGTGAATCAAAAGAGCGACGCTTATCCGTCGCTCCTGGTGTCCTCATCCCAGTAGAAATGGGATTGGTAATCTCCGGTTATCAGTTTCTGCGGGGATTATCCGGCAGTTGGAATGCTGATCCAGCCTTCTGCAAGGCCAGTTTCGATGATTGCCTTCCAGCCGGCCTCGTTTTTCTGGATGCACAGCGCCGACTCAAAGTCCGGGCCGCGCGTATCCAGTGGACGAACCAGTTCCTTCTCGGTGCCGACTTCCATCAGGTAGTTGGTCCAGTCGGGCCGGGTCGGCCAGGGGATGGCCAATGCCAGGCGCTCGCTGAAAACGTCCACCAGTTTCCACCCCTTGGGGGCGAGTACGTAGAAAAAGTCGGTGGGCTGCTCCTGGGGGTTACCGGTCAGGGGATGGACGATGGCCAGCAGATTGCCTTCTGCGCCCGAGGCGGCCAGGCTGCCAGACACGGCAGTAAATCCGCGCCGGGTGTTTTGCAGAAAGTGCGACGCGCCGTCGACCGAGAGTGTCAACCCCTTCTTGGAGTTGGTGGCGAGTGTGGCTGTGATTGCTCGCAAGCTTTGCGTGCTCGGGCTGACCAGGGTGGCGGCCACAAGTTGGCGGTTTTCCGCGTCCCAGGCCGCGCTTGAGCAGACCACCGAAACGTGCTCGGTTGCCACGCTCAGCGTGTGCGGGCGTTCAAAAGAATCCTCCCAAGTCACTTCCCAGGCCATTGCGCAAAGTGTTTTATCAACAGCCAGGCGCCGGTTGACTTTGCTGAGCAGATCGTAGGCGCTTTCGCCCGCGGTCCAGGTTTCATCCAGCATGAGCTGCGTGCTATCTGAAAGCGTAACCAGTGCGCCCGCCTTGTGGGCGTGAACGCTGGCCAGTTTCAACGGGACAACCGGCACACCCGGCAGTTTCGCGGCATTGATATCCCAGGCACCCGGAACGCCGGAGCGCCGAAACGGGAAACCATCGATTTCGTAGCCGCCGTATCGCGCGGCGCGCACGCCGGGCAGATCGCTGAGGGCCGGCAGTGGATAACGATCCTCGAAACTTGTTTCGACCGCAACCAGCTTGCCGTTTGCCTGGGCTTGCAAGATGAGTTCCATCTGCTGCTTCAGATATTTATCCTGGTAGTTCTGCATGTGTTTTCTCCTTGTGGGGAATAGGTTTGAAATACAAGCCAACGTAATGTGAAACAAACCAACGTTGAATAGCACCGTTCCGCTCAAAGAGGGCAGAACAGCAAATTGACTCAGACCACTCATTTTGGCCGGAGCGGATTTGATGTTCTGACCTTCGCTCTCCCTGTTTTTGACAAACTGATTGAAATAACCCGCCCAAACAAGAGTATGTATCGCGGGCAATCTTCGGGTTTGTACCCGAGGGCGCACCATGATATAATTCAAACAGGTCATTATGACCTGTTTGGAGGTTACTATGCAAAATATCAGTATGTCCGATGCCAAAAGCCGCTTCTCAGAATTTCTTTCCAGGGCCGCCAGCGGTGAGCGTTTTGTCATTCTACGCCGCGAACGGCCTCTGGCCGCAATCATTGGCGCCGGGGAATTGGCGCGCCTTGAACGTTCGGCTGAAATTGCGCGCCGGCTGGCGCAAACCCTGGGACAATCTCCAAAACTTTTGGAAAAGATCGAGGCCGGCAAGGTTCACCCCGCGATGGCTGCTTATGGATTGTGGGAAAACGAAGATGACTTGGCTGACCTTGAAACTGCTGTCAAAAAGAACCGCCAAAAGCCTTCATCCAGGTCAGGGGTAGAATTATGAATTTGCTCGACACCGATCATTGCATCGCCATCCTGCGCAAGAAACTGGATCTGCGTGAGCGGGTTTCCCCGGATGAAGAGCTGGCGACCACGGCGATCAGTGTGGCCGAATTGACGCATGGCGCCAACCGCTCCATTCACAGGGAAGATAACCTGGCGAGGCTGGAGGTGCTGCTTTCAGCGCTGATCATCCTGCCTTTTGACGAAGCCGCCGCCAGGCGGTTTGGTGTACTCAAGGCGGAGTTGGAAAACCGGGGCGAGCCGCTGGATAATCTGGATCTGCAAATCGCCAGCATTGCGCTTGAGAATAATATTCCTTTGGTCACCAATAACACCCGACATTTCAATCGGCTTAATGGACTGCAACTGGTAAATTGGCTGGAGTAATGTATGCCAACGATGACTTCATTAACAGGATTGGCAATCCAGGCAACTGGATGACCCTGAATTTGTCGCAGAAAGCGAAAAATTGGCATTGGGCCACGAGATTACTCGCCTGCGCCTATTGCGTGGGTTAACCCAGGCACAACTGGCTGAAATAGTTGGAACGCGCCAGGCGTCCATTGCCCGCCTGGAAAACGGCAACAGCGTTCCCAGCCTGTCTTTTCTCGATCGCATTGCACAAGCCCTGGATGCCCGAATTGAGTTACACATTGTTCCCAGAGCTTGATCACTTATATTTCTACAAAAGCAGGATGCCGATGAAGCATCCTGCTTTTTATTTAATGCCAAAATGTTTTCTCGCTTTACAGGTGGGCAAATTCCTGCCCGGTGTGACCCTCGAAAATATCGATGACGATGTTCCGTTCAACTCTTCTCAGATGCTCAAAGTTTTTCACCTTGATGCTGTCATCACACGCGCACTTAACCAGAAATGCTTCGGCCTGGTCAATGTCGCTGAAAACTGCAATACGCAAATTATCTGATTCAGAGCGATAAGTCGCGATCAGCAACCCAAGAATTGAATCATCCTTTGGGGCTGCCAGAGCCGTAGCCAAGCGGTGTGCTTTATCATCAGCCACAGACAGGCCATATTCATCCTGGCCTATCGGCTCGAATGTGCAGGCTGTGCCGCTGTCTGAGATAACATCCAACAGGATGGCTCGCGCCAGTGCAAAGCCTCGAATAATCGTGGATTTCATGGTTTTCTCCTGATTGTGTGTGTCAGGGCGGGTAACACCCGCCCTGTTTATTACGAAAAGCCCAAACCTCTTTCCTTGAGAGACACGAATTTCCCGTTACCGCAGACCAAGTGATCGAGCATATCGATATCCAATAACTTACCTGCCTGGACTATGGCGCGGGTCACGGCCACATCATCCGGGCTTGGCGAGCAGTCCCCCGAGGGGTGATTGTGCAGGACAATAATGGCCGAGGCCATGCGCTGAATGGCGGGTTTGAACACTTCCGCGATGCGCACCTGGGACGAACTCACCGAGCCGTGATAGACCTCGATAATGTCCATGACGCGGTTGCGCCGGTCAAGCAGGATGACTTTCAGGTATTCCTGCTGGAGCAGGCTCATCTCGTTCACCACCAGCGCCGCGGCGTCGGCCGGGGAGTTGATCACCGGGCGTTCGTCGGCAGGCTCCTGGAGTTTCAGCCCCAGCGACAAAGCCGCCTTGATGCGCACCGCCGTTTGCTGCCCGACCCCATGCACCGAGGCAACCTCGGAAACGTGGGCATGGTAGATGCGGCGGATATCCCCGCCAAAGCGGGCCAACAGAGCCTCGGCGATCTCGATTTGCTGGGTTCCGCCGATGACCGCCGCCAGGAGTTCACTCAGGCTGCAGGCCGCCGCGTTGGCAGTCACCCGATAGGCGGGCTGCTCACGAAGGGGCAGGGTTTTGATTTTGGGTTGTGGGTAAGTAGGTGGGATTTGAAGCAGGGTTTGGGTTTGCATGTCCGTCTCCTTCTAATGAAAAAAGGGACGGACTCCACCCCGCAGGGGCATAGAATCCGTCCCTGTCAGGGTGAAAGCGATTGTGTGTAAATTAGCTGGTGAGGATGTCGGCGCGCAGCAGGCCGGGGTAGAGCACGCTGTCGCCGGGCAGGATGCCATCCCAGGCATTGATCTGTTTGCCGGCGCGTACCACCACCGGTGGAAAGCGCCAGGGATTCGCAGCCAGTGCTTCCTGGATGAGGCGGGCGCGATCGCGCCAGTAGTGTTTCTCGCCGGTTTTGTTACAGCCCCAGCCCGCACCGCGCCGATGGCTGGAGAGCTTCGGCTCGAAGTAAGCCGGAGCGCCGCAGACCGGACAGCGTTCGGGGGCCAGGGGATAGAAACCGTGCGGTGGATCGGGCGCGCGCTGACCGCCTTTGCGCAGGTAGGCCAGTACGGCTGAGACAGCCGGACAGTCTGCGCCAAGCGGGCAGGTGCAGCGTTTGTCCTTTCCGACATAGTGACTGTGCGGGGGCAGATCCGAGCCAAGGGTCACGGAATAAAGATAGCCGGAAACCCGAACGGTCGCCTCCTGTATGTCAGTGTTGAGGTTGAACTCCCGGATGGCAACCGGGTGGGTCAGGGTTTTCACATCATCCTTCCTCCGGCTCGAGTGAGCCGACATTTGTAGCTTCAGGCCAGGCATCCCGGACACCGAGGCTGATCACCTCATGCCACGGCATTCCTTCGCCCTCAACGTAATCCTTGGCTTTATCGAGCAGGGCCTGGATTTCGGCGCTGCCCAGGGTTTCGGGAGCCTGGCCACGTTCGCAAAGCTGCTCCGCGATGACCCCCAGCACATCCCCCCAGCAAAGCGAATAAATCACCTCGTCTGGGTTGATGTTCATTTCCTGGCAGCGCGCATAGATTGCCTGCTCGACTTCATCCTTCTCAAGCTCCACGGGTGGTTCGTTTTGGTTTGACATGGTGTCCTCCTTGTAGGTTGGTTCATGGGTGATTGAAAGTATCCCTGTCGGAAACTGTGACAGGGCCAACGTTTATTGGCGTCCCGAAAAACAGGACAGCAAATTGACCCCGTTCATCGTGAGATAAACGGGGCGGATTCGATGTCTGGTGATGGGTTATGGTGAGCGGAGTGATTTAGAGATCGCGGCCGGCAAGCAGCTCGGCCAGCAGGTGCTGGCGTTCGTGTTCCTGAAATTCGAACGAGGTGCGCGCGCCGACTTCATTCGCTTCGGCTTCGGCGGCCAGAAAAACATCGACCCATTTGCCGGGAATGAAATAGTTCTCCTGCCATTCCTTGACTTCGCCAGCGAAAATGCTCCAGCGCCAGTCGGCCACCTTGAACATCTTCGCGGAGAGCAGAATCTGGTCGACCAAGTTTTTGCGGGTCAGGTCCGGTTCGCCGATAAAGCCGAGCAGGATACAGACTTTCATCCGGGTTCCATCGGCGGCCTGGTAGCGCTCCTCATATTCCCGAACCAGCAGGTGAACATTCCCGCGTGACCAAACCTTGTAAACGTGTTCCCGTGGATGAGTGATGACATCCCGGCCGAGCCAGAAAGCCACCTGGCAGGCCTTCGCGGGGTAATTCATCTCCCGCGCATTCTGCGTCCAAGCGAACTTGATGGCGTTCAGTTCTTCAAGGGATGTTTCCGGGCTGATTTCTGCGGGAGAGGCCGGAATAACGAGAGCGGTTTCCAGCGGAACGGTGGCGGTGAATTGGGTGAGCATGGTTTCCTCCTGTTAGTATTCGGATGTGAGCATGACGACGATTCCGCTAAAGTCGTCGCTGGTGACGTAGAGCGTGACCTCGTCCAGGGCAAAATCCGCAAACGGGATATCCTGGGAGGCCAGGGTGCGGCTATTGCCATCATCGCAGGTCACTTTGCCAACCGCATCTTTCACGGTCAGCTTCCAGACCTGGAACGGTTCATCCTTGACCGGATTTTCACGCTGGTAGCTGGCGATCAGGTCGATCAGCCAGTACGCGGTCCCGCCGATAACGCCGGCCTTGTCGGCCAGATGTTTCGCGCCATCCGTCAGCAGAAAGTTCGTGTTGCGCAGCCAGGGATAGACGATACGGTGGTATTCCTCGGTGCCGGTGAAGTGGGGCAGTTCGGCTTCCAATGTTGCGGCCAGTTGTGCGCGTTTTTCGCTCATGTTTTCTCCTTGTAGGGTGATATTGAATTACGCCGCTTCGATCTGCGAAGCGGCCCTGGCCTGGGCTTCGACTGCGGTGGTGTCGACCATCGGCATCAAAATATAGATGTAGCGATCCGAACCGTTGCTGAACATGGCCGGGGTGTTGGCCGCGTTGAGATGCAGATGGACTGCATCCGCGCTGATCGCCTCAATGGCCTGCTTTGCAAACGGGCCATTGAAGGAAATCTGGAAGGGCATGCAAACATCCAGCATGGTTTCGCTTTTACCGGTTTCGTCCGAGTTGCCCTCGATGACCAGGCCGCCTTCCCCGCCCGGTTTGAACCGGATCACGTGATTGGCCTCGCGCGCAAAGACTTCCGCGCGATTGAGGGCCGTGATCGCTTCGCGACCTGGCAGGCTGAGCGTATGCTTGAAGCCTGGCGGGATGATCGCCTTCCAATCTGGAAAAGGCATGTCGACCAGTTGAATCCAAACGCTGGCGGCTTCCCAGGCAAACAGGATGACCGAAGCATTGTTCGAAATGAACAGGCCGACTTCATCATCATCCGGCAGGATTTGGATCAGCTTGCTGACAGACTGGCGCGGGATGATCAGACTAGTGTGACCCTCGGGAAAATCCAGGGGTGTCTCCAGGCGGTACGCGGCCAAGCGAAAACCATCCGCCGCGGCCAAGTAGACGTCCGTTCCGATTTGGGCGAGCTGTACACCGTTGAGCGCAGGCCGCGCCAGATCACAGGAGGCTGCGACCGCCACCCGTTTGAGCGCGTTTTTGAGCGCCTGGCCGGGCAGCCTGCCGAGCAGGAGGTTGGCCTGCGGGACGGGCGGGAACTCCTCGTGGGAAATGGCCTTGATCTTGGACTTCGCACCGCCCGAGGCGACTTTCATCGTCAGGCCGGGTTCATCGAAGGTCAGTTCGATGGTTTCCGCGTCGCTGGCCGAGACAATACTGGCCAGAACGCTGGCCGGGACAGCCACCGAAAACGGGGCCTTGGCCTGTGCATCAAATCGAGTACGGATGACCATTTCCAAGTTGTTGGCGGTCAGGGTCAGGCCGCCTGTCTCCGCCTGCAAATCCACACAGGTCAGGATGGGCAGGGTGCTGCCCGAGCCTGTGGCCTTGGAAACGAGCGCCAGCGCATCGCGCAGTGTGTTGCGTGAAATGTTCATGATTTGTTCTCCTGGTTGAATTTGGAATTGAAGAGAGGCCATCCGGATGGACGGCCTCTCGAAAGTGTGTTGGTTAATTTTCAAAACGGGATATCTTCCTCAGGCGCTTCCAGGTTGCCGGCATCACCGCCGCTTCCCCCTTCGGGGAGGCTGTCGGACTTTCCGTCCAGGAACTTGATGGTGATGATGGTCAGCTCGAAACTGGCCTGGGGTGTGCCGTCCTGTTTGGTCCAGATGCGCGGTCCACCGCTGGATTGGTCGGCGGTCAGGCGGCCCTCGATGAAAACCTTCGAGCCTTTTTTGAGATACTGGTTGCAAACCTCCGCCTGTTTGTCCCAGGCGGTGCAGCGAAACCAGTAGGTTTCCTTGACCGTTTCGCCATTCCCACCGGTGTACTGGCGGTTGGCGGCGACCGAGAAGTTCGTTACTGGTCGGCCCGCAGGCGTGTAGCGCATATCAGGATCGCGGCCAAGATGGCCGATGATGGGCAGATTGCCAAGATACATGATGTTTTCTCCTTGTACCGGGGATTACACCCGGCACTTTGCCGGAGTGTTTTTCTCCGGTGCTTGTAGGAACGTGAATGCTGCGCGTCAGCGAAGCGCGCAGCGATTGGATGGTGTGTGCTTTTGGGAATTTGGGGGATTTATTTCGCGGTTTGCTTTTCGGGGGCCGGAGCCGGGAACTGCACCAGATGCTTGTTGGCCTGCGTCCAGGTTTTGAGCGCGACCTTGCTGGCCGGGTTCTTGCTGTTGGCCTTCCTGAATGCATCGTAGGCGGCCTGTTCGTTCAGATCGCCGTTGACGTGTGTCCCGTCCAGGTAGGAGCGGGTCACGGCCAGGGCAGTCGAGACAGGCGTTGGGGCAGGTTCTCCCTTCAAAGCGGGTAGCCCGGTTTCGTAGCGCGAGAGCATGCGCTTGTGCGGCTCGTTGCCTTCGCCGCCAGCCGCCTTCCACTCCTCCCATTTCGGAGAGAGCTTCCAGTCCAGTTTGATCGGGCGCGGCAGGTTGACGATGTATTTGAGGGCCTTGTTGTCGTCGCGGGCGATGGCCAGCGCTCCATCGTAAACCGGGAGCGCGGCAAGCTTGAGACCGGTGGCTTCCTCGAAGGCGGCTACATCCTGCTCGGTGTTCAAGTAAACGTGCATGAACTTCTTGAGCAGTTTCATGTTGCTGGAGTAGAAGTCGATGATCGGAGTCTCGTCTTTGGCTTCGCGACGAGCCACGCCATTGACCTCCTCGACCAGTTCTCCATCCTCGAGGTCAGGGGCGTTCACCAGAAAGCCCACGTTCAGATACTCGCTGACCGAGCCGAGCACCTCCATGGCCTGCTGGGCGGTGAGACGCGTGAGCATCGGCAGCGGCAGGGAGACCTGCGCGCCGGAGGGGTGATAGAGCTTGATCCAGCCGGTGATTTGTGTTGTGTTACTTTCCCTGGAAAACACAGGGACTGTGTCCATGCTTCCTCCTTGTAGTGGATTGAAAAAAAGAATGCGTGCAGCTTCGATGTGTTTGCAGCGCAGCCCGAGGGAGACGCCGCGATCGGTGAAATCCTGGCAGGTGCAGGTTGTCAGGCCGACGGCATACTCTTTGCCATCTCCGTTAACCACCTGCCAGCCGGAGCCGGACGAGGAGAATTTGAATTCCCCTTTGGCCAGTCCCGCGCGGGCACGTTCGGTGCGTTCCAACTGCATTTGGGCAAGGTTCTCGGTTGAATGCATGTTCGCTGCCTACTTTGTGAAGCGGCGAAGTCTTTCGTCGACAACCATCTGCTCGCGGGCGACCATCACGTAGCCGGCAGCGAACGCCACCAGGACTCCCAAAATGATGATCATGAGAACTGCGACAAGTAGAGCCATGTTTCCTCCTTGTGAAAGTGAATTGAAATATTGCCGCCGCAAGCGCGGTAGCACCAACGAGAGTGAAGCAATCCAACGTTGAAAAGCACTGTTCAGTTCAAGTGAACAGAACAGCAAATTAGCCCTGCCCAACGAATTGAGCAGGGTGGATTTGCTGTCTGTAAAGATCCTTGTGTTTGGTATGAGCCTTGCCCGGTTACGGCTTGATCAGCGCTTCTCTCGACCCGCCCCGATACTGGGGCGACGGCCACCGCGCCTGCCGGATTTCAAGCAGGCATCGCGTTACGGTAGGGGACTGTTTGTTAAGGTACAAAATTGCGTAAAACAAAAAGAAGCACAAGGGACCGTCCAATGGACGGCTGACTCCTTGTGCTTCTCGTTTCGGGATTCAACCCTGGGTGGGTTGCCCGATATCGCACCGCAAATGAATTAGCGGTGCAGGATGTTTTTTACGGATGTGTCAAGCGGGATCTGCCTGACGAAAGGTTGCCCCGGCGAAGCCGGGACTGGTTACTCGCGGGCCTTTTTACGGGTGCCCGGTTCGAGCGCGATGACCCGTACGGCGACCACCTCTACTGTATTGCGGTCGATTGCGATCTTTTCGGGTTTGAGATCATCGCCCAGCTTGATTTCAGTATTCTTTTTGGCCTTTTCCATAAATTCGGCCAGATTTTCCTTGAACTCGCGGCTCTGCAAAAAGCCATGAATGCGCACATGCTGACCTGTCTGGACGGAGAACATGGTGACTTTGCCGTTCGGATAACGAATATTGACGTAATCCGGTTCATCGCGTCCAGGCATGGTCTTATCGGGTCTGGCCGGCATATCGATGTCGCGGTACGAGGCGATGCGGAAAAAGACATCCTTCTCGTAGTTCCAGGGTTCGCGGGTGACAATGCCTTCGATGGTGATTTCGTTAATCATGTGAATGTGCTCCTTGTAGTGTTCAAATGAAATTATGGGTAGTTAACGCAAAAAGCGACCACCGCTGCAGGGGCTCTTTGAATCCCAAAGAGATTGCAGGGGTGGTCGCTTCTAAGGTTTAATAACAGAAGGTGATTTTGGCGACCGAATGGCCAAGGTTACTCAGTTGTAATGGGATATTACCAAAGTTTCAAAAAGTGCGCAAGGTTTTTGAAACATATTTTCTATTTTTGATTGGTATCTACTCACGTCCCGAGCGGGAGCGCGGGAACACCAGATAGTTTTTGAATAACATCGAAAGGAGAGATACCCGACAAAGCTGCGGTATCGGTCAGCGATTTCAAGGCGGCGTAGGTTTTTGCG
>JAEWVF010000075.1 GCA_023459215.1 Chloroflexota bacterium | reverse complement strand
AGGAGCAAGGATATGTCTTACCAGGAAAAAAACATTACCGTAGCGCTGATCAGCCACATCCTGATTGCCGGATATTACGTTATCAACTGGCTGCCGATGTTCCAGGCCGGCACGCTGGCCGCCCACCGCCTGTACAGTTTGTGGCTGGTGGTTATCCTGGCGACCATCCTGGTCAATATCATCGCCTCCATCCTAACCAACATCCTGTTGACCATTGTGGAAGCCATCAAAGCCAAAAAATATGAGGAACCGCGCTTTATTGCCGATGAGCGCGACCAGATATTCGAACTCAAGGGGACGCGCGCCTCGTATATCACATTTTCTGTTGGCGTGCTGCTCGCTGTGCTGGCATTCGCGTTTGGGCAACCCGCGTTGGTGATGATTAGCATGATTGTATTTTTTGCCCTGCTGGCCGAAATACTGGGCGACATTTTCCAAATTTTCCTGTATCGCCGAGGGTTCTAAGATGGAAAAGCGCCAGGTCAGGAACAACATCCGCAAGCTCCGCTTTCACCACAACGAGATGACCCAGGAGCAGTTGGCCGAAAAGGCTGGCGTCACCCGCCAGACCATCATCGCCATCGAGGGCGGGAAATACGCCCCCTCGCTCGAACTGGCTTTCAAGATAGCCCTGGCTTTTGACCTGCCAATCGGCGAAGTTTTTTCTTACGAAGTTGAAGCCGAGTAAACCATGAAAGCTTTTGTATACACCCAATACGGCCCACCCGAAGTGCTCCGCCTGACGGACATCCCAAAGCCAACGCCGCGCGCGCACGAAGTGCTGGTCAAGGTCGAGGCCACAACAGTCACCATCGGGGATACCATCATGCGCAGCCTGAACATGCCCGTTTCCGGCTGGCAAAAGGTGCTGGGCCGGATTTTCCTGGGATGGTTCAAGCCCAGGCGTCCCATCCTGGGTATGGAATTGGCCGGGACAATCGAAGCTGTCGGCAGCAAAGTGACCCGCTTCCGGCCCGGTGACGAAGTTTTCGCCTCCACTTTTGCCGTTGATTTCGGCGGATATGCCGAATACAAATGCTTGCCTGAAAAGGGAGTCCTGGCAACCAAACCAACCGCCCTCAGTTTCGAGGAAGCCGCGGCTGCGCCCGGAGCAGGCATGACGGCCCTGGCCTGCCTGAGCAAAGCCAAAATCCAGCCGGGACAAAAAGTGCTGGTCTACGGCGCATCCGGCGCAGTGGGGACAAACGCAGTCCAACTTGCCAGCCGCCATTGGGGAACGAGCGTAACCGGTGTATGCAGCGCAGCCAACCTGGAATTGGTTAAATCACTGGGGGCCAGCCAGGTCTGCGACTATACCCGTCAGGACTTTACCCAAAGTGGTGAAAGCTACGATGTCATCTTCGATGCGGTGGGCAAGCTGGTTCCCGCCGAGGGCAAAAAAGCGCTCAAACCAGGCGGTGTGTATCTCAATGTCCACACCGATTCAGATGGCGGCGATTCGCCCGCCAACCTGCTGGCGCTCAAGAAAATCATCGCAGCGGGCCAACTCAAGCCAGTCATCGACCGCGTTTATCCCTTCGAACAGATGGTCGAGGCGCACCGCTACGTTGAAAAGGGACACAAAAAGGGCAATGTTGTCATTCAGGTTGCCCAAAGATAAGGAGAATTTGATGAAAGCAATCGTTTACAACGAATATGGTTCGCCCGATGTGTTGAAATTAGGCGAATTGGACAAGCCTACACCCAAAGACAAAGAGGTGCTGATCCGGGTGCGCGCGACAACCGTTAATTTTGGCGACACAATGGCGCGCAACTTCAAAGCGGTCAGTCCACGCGAGTTCAACATGCCCTTTGTCCTTTGGCTGCTGACCAAGATAGCCTTTGGACTGCAAAAGCCAAATACTACCGTCCTGGGCAGCGAACTGGCCGGGGATGTGGAGGCGGTCGGCAAAAATGTCACCCGCTTCAAAAAAGGCGACCCGGTGTTTGGCTATCCCGGCTCGAACTTTGGCGCCTACGCCGAATATATTTGCATGCCCGAAAACGGGACACTGGCCCACAAACCCACCAACCTGAACTACGAAGAAGCAGCCGTACTGCCCTACGGAACAATCATGGCCCTGCACTTGCTGCGCAAGATGAACATCCAGCCAGGGCAAAAAGTGCTGATTAACGGCGCATCCGGCGCAATTGGTTCCGCTGCGGTGCAGATTGCCAAACAGTTCGGGGCGGAAGTGACCGGGGTATGCGGCACGCTCCGGCTGGAATTCGTCAAAGCGCTGGGCGCGGACAAAGTAATAGATTACACCCGGCAGGATTTCAGCCAAAATGGCGAAACCTATGACCTGATTTTCGATATCCTGGGCAAAGCCGATTTTTCACGCTGCCAAAAATCGCTCACACCAAACGGGGTTTTACTGTATGCCAGCTTCAAGTCGAAACAACTCCTGGAAATGCTCTGGACTGCGCGCTTCAGCAGGCAGAAAGTCGTCTGCGCGATTGCGCCCGGCAGCCTCGAGGATTTGCTGGCAGTCAAAGAACTGGTCGAAGCGGGCAAAATCAAATCATTGGTGGACAAGCGCTTCCCGCTCGAACAAGCTGCCGAGGCGCACCGCTATGTCGAAGCCGGGAACAAAAGAGGCAACGTGGTCATCTTTCTTGCAGGCAACCTCGCTTAAACCATGAAAGGCGCTCGACCGATGAAGAAACATTCACAGCTCTTGTTCTCCTGCTTATTGGCGGTTCTCCTTCTCGCTCCAATTTTGCTTGGCGGATGCACAGCCGATTCCACAAACCCGGAAACGCCCACCGTCAGCCTGGAGATGCAGCCCTTTCGTGAGTTGGCGCAAAATGCCAGTTGCGCCGACAATACCAACCGTCGATGACCGCCTGGTTTTCTGGACAAAAACGGGTTTGTGCGACGATGGAAGCTACGCCCATGTTCTTTTCGGTGCCAGCCCCGACCAGGAGTTGTGTTCAGCCAAAGATTCCTTTGTTGGTCCTCTAACCAACTGCCAGCCAGAATTTGAAACCATGTTCGCAACCATTTTGGCCAACCTGGATCAGTCCGATCTCGGCCTGGGCGCAGAACACCAGGTGGTTTTGCTGGAGCAATTGAGTCCGTAAGCGCGTTGCCGACCCTGCTTTAAAAGAAAACTTCCGAAGCCATTTCGACTTCGGAAGTTTTTACTTTAGATCAGCATTCTCACCGGCTCTTCGAGATATTTCGCCATATCGTCCCGATGTTCTTTCGGGAGCGTTACATGAATTGGTTTACTTACTTTGACAAGAAAGCGTCAGTTACATTTCTACCGTTGTGTTTTATCGTATAATTTATTAAGAATCGAACATATGATGTGGGAGTGAATCAATGAGCACAAGTGACATAATTCTCATTCTAACGACTGTTATTCTACCGATAATAAGTGGTATAGGTTCGTACATTGCTGCGACAAGTAAGTCAAACAAAGATTTGATTCAATTGCGAGAACATAATAAATTGGAAATAGAAAAACTTATGAACCAGCATAAGTTGGATTTAGAAGCATTGGAAAGAAAGCATCAAATGGATGTTGAGAAAATGGAAATAGAGCATAAGCATAAAATTGAGTTGATGCAAAAGGAAACAGAGAGTAAATTGGGCGCAGATGTTATGAATGGAATGCTTGCGCAAGTTTTGAAAGCCCCTGAAGTTCAAAATCAGATGAACCGAGCGTTATTACAAGGTATGAAAAAAAGCAAAAAATAAATTAATGGCCAAATGTAAAAAATTAGCCCTGAGATCTGAGTCTCAGGGCTAATTTTTAGCGATAAATTTAGACCAACATCCTGACCGGCTCTTCGATGTACTTCGCCAGCGACTGCATGAACTGGGCCGCCTCGGCCCCATCACTGACGCGATGATCGACCGAGATGGTTGCCTTCATGCGCCAACCAACCTTGATTTGGCCATTCTCGACCACCGGCACTTCTTTGGCCGAACTGATGGCCAGGATGGCGGCCTCGGGCGGATTGATGATGGCGATGAATTCATCGACATCATACATACCCAGGTTTGAAGTTGAGAAGGTGGAGCCATCCACATCTTCAGGCTTAACCTTGCCATCACGGGCGCGGGCAGCCATGGCCTTGACCTCGCTCGAAATGGCGCGCAGCGGCTTCTGGTCGGTATCCTTGACCACAACCGTCATCAGCCCGCCAGGAACAGTAACCGCCACACCAACATTAACCTGTCCCTTGCGGATGATTTTGTCGCCTTGCAGGGTCGCGTTCAGGTTGGGGAATTCGCGCAGGGCCAGGGCCACCGCCTTGACGATAAAGTCGTTGACCGAGAGTTTCTCGCCATCCGGCAGGTAACCATTGAGCTGCTTGCGCAAATCCATCAGCGCTTCCATCTTGTATTCATGCGTCACATAGAAGTGCGGGATGGTGGTTTTCGACTCGACCAGCCTTCTCCCAATGGCCTGGCGGAGTTTGGTGGTTTGGACGATTTCATCGGCGAGTTTCGAGTATGCGATACTCGAAGTTTCGATTTTTCGCGTATCAGCCGGTTGGCTCTCAACCTTCGAGGTTTGACCAGAAGCCAACGCCTTTTCGATGTCGCGGCGCACAATCCGTCCGCCGGGGCCGGTGCCAACGACCGCGCCCAGGTCAACGCCCTTGTCGCGGGCAACTTTGCGGGCCAAGGGTGAGGCTTTGACGATTTCAAACTGGGGATTGGCGATTGGAGATTGGGATTCCTCCGTTTTCCGGTTTCCCGGTTCTCCAGCGTCCACTTTCGCCGCATCTTCCGAAGGCTTTTGGCCTTCAGCCTTTGATGTTAAACCTTCAACCTTTTCGCCTTCAGCGCCAACAACGGCAATCGGGTCATTGACCGGAACGCTGGTGCCGGGATCGACCAGATGCTGCAAAACCACACCGCTAAACGCAGATTCGACCTCGACCGTCGCCTTGTCGGTTTCGATTTCGGCCAGCACTTCGCCTTTGTTGACCGGCTCGCCAACCTGTTTGACCCAGCGAACGAGCACACCTTCGGCCATGTCAAAGCCGAGCTTGGGCATACTGATAATTTCAGCCATTACTTCAACACCTCCTTGACCGCCGCCACAATGTCCGGAACCTGTGGCAGGGCAGCCTGTTCGAGCGTGCGATTGTAGGGCAGCGGGACTTCCTTCTGCGCCACGCGGATGATCGGCGCATCAACGTAGTCGAAGGCTTCCTCGTAAATCCGGCTGACGATTTCCGAGCCAACGCCGTAAGATTTCCAGCCTTCTTCAACCACCACCGCGCGATTGGTCTTTTTGAAGGATTCGATCACCGGTTCCATATCCAGCGGACGCAAGGTGCGCAGATCGACGATTTCGGCCTCGATGCCCTGTTTGGCCAGTTCATCGGCAGCTTTCATCGAGAGTTCCAGACCCTTACAGTAGGTAACAATGGTTACATCTTTGCCAGGACGCTGGACTGTCGATTTTCCAATCGGAACAAGGTACTCACCTTCAGGAACCTCGCCGCGCACCTGGTACATGGTGGCATGTTCGATGAACAGCACCGGGTCGTTCGAACGGATGGCGCTCTTCAACAGACCCTTGGCATCCGCTGGGGTGCCAGGGCTGATCACCACCAGACCGGGGAAGTGTGCGAAAATCGCATCCGGCGTCTGCGAGTGAGTAGCCCCCAACTGGCGTCCACCGCCGCCGACAGCGCGGATGACCATCGGCACCTCGAACTGACCACCAAACATGTAACGCAGCTTGGGGGCCTGGTTAACCACATAATCCATCGCCGAAAAGGCAAAGTTGATGGTCATTAACTCGGCAATCGGGCGCTGACCAACCATCGCCGCACCAATCGCCGCGCCCAGGATGGCGTTCTCGGCAATCGGCGTATCCTTGACCCGCTCCGGGCCATATTTGTCATAAAAACCTTTGGTGACAGCGTAAGTACCGCCCCAAACGCCGACCTCTTCGCCAAGAATAAAGACAGCGGGGTCGCGATCCATTTCTTCCATCAAAGCTTGCGAGATTGCCTCGCGCATGGTAATTCTAGCCATAATCAGTTCCTCGGTATCATGTCATTGCGAGCCGCCGATTTTGCGGCGAAGCAATCTCCAATTAGCATGAGTTTGCTTCGAGCAAAGGGCGCCCTCGCAGTGACATTATGCGGCGTAAATATCTTTGAACAATTCTTCCATGCCCGGTTCGGGGCTGGCTTCGGCAAACTCAACCGCCTTGTTGGTTTCCTCATCGACTTTGGCGTCGATCTCATCCAACTGGGCTTCGCTGGCAGCCTTTTTCTTGATCAAATAAGCGCGGAAAATGCCAATCGGGTCATTTTCCTGCCACTTTTTGACTTCCTCCTGGGCGCGATAACGCTCCGGGTCGCCCATCGAGTGGCCGCGGAAGCGATAGGTATCCACTTCGAGCAGATAGGGGTGACCGGTCTCGCGGATATACTTCATCGCATCCTGGGCGGCTTCGTAAACTTTCATCACATCCATACCGTCCACCTGGCCGTTTTTCATGCCGTAGCCTTCGGCCTTCTGGCGGATTTCTGTCACAGCCGAAGCACGTTCGACCGCTGTGCCCATCCCATACTGGTTATTTTCACAAACCCACAAAACACGCAGGTTCCAGGTTTTGGAAAGGTTCAAGGCCTCGTGAAAGTAACCAATGTTGGTCGCGCCATCGCCAAACATACAGATGGTGATATTATCATTCCCGGCGTACTGGTCTCCCAGCGCCAGCCCAGCGGCAATCGGCAAATGACCGCCAACAATGGCATGTCCACCCCACATATTCTTGGTCGTGTCAGCCATATGCATCGAACCGCCCTTGCCCTTCGACATGCCGGTCACTTTGCCGAGCAATTCCGCCATGACTTCATTGGCCGAAATGCCGCAGTTCAGCGCCACGCCATGATCGCGATAGGCAGTGATGACCCGGTCACGCGGCTCACGGGCCGAGATCAACCCGGTCGAAACAGCCTCCTGGCCGATATACAGGTGCATGAACCCGCCGATCTTACCGGCCTGGTACAGTTCCGCCCCACGTTCCTCCACGCGGCGGATGAGCACCATCTCGTGATACATTTGCAATAACTTCTCTTTATCCATAACGCTCTCCGATGGGAAATCCGGAAAAGAAAACTCCGGTTAATTTGCATCCAAGCAAAAGATTATAGTCTATATTTATAAACTTTTTATCAAAAATTACCAGGGTTTATAACCCGAAATTGTCCAATTTGATGCGTTTTGAGAGTAAAAACCGTCCGTCAAAGCCAGGGATAGTTATGGTAAGATTGACACGAACTCACCCCGGAGAAACTCATGAATCTTGCCCTGGCCCAAATCAACACCAAGCTCGGCGATGTCAACGCCAACCTTGAAAAACATCTTGCGCTCGCCAAAGAAGCTGCCCAGAGCGGCGCAGATTTACTCATTTTTCCTGAACTCTCTCTAACCGGATATGTCCTGCAGGATATCGCCGCCGATGTGGCCCGCCCGGCATCCGAAGCCGATCCCGTTTTCAAACCGCTTCTCGAAGCCTCGCGTAGCCTCGACCTGCTGGTCGGCTTCGTTGAAATGGATCCACGCTACCGGTTTTACATCTCCGCCGCCTACCTGTCCGCCGGTGAAATCGTCCACGTTCACCGCAAGGTTCACCTGCCCACCTACGGTATTTTCGACGAGCGCCGATACTTCGCCGCTGGCGATTCCTTCCGCTCCTTCGAAACCCGCTTCGGACGCGTCGGGGTGCTGATCTGTGAAGATTTCTGGCACGTTTCTTCACCCTACCTGCTCTGGCTCGACGGCGCCGACCTGTTCTACCTGACCTCCGCCTCGCCGGGACGCGGCATCACCGATGAAATCCTCGGCTCGGCCCAATGGGTACAGGATATTAACCGCGCCTACTCCGGTTTGTTCACCTCCTTTTTCGCCCACGCCAACCGCGTCGGATTCGAAGATGGCCTGAATTTCTTCGGTGGCTCGACCGTCTACGATCCGGACGGTCGTCAAATCGCCCGGGCTGCCTACAACGACGAAGCCCTGACCCTGGCCGAGGTAGACCTGGCCCAACTCCGCCGCACCCGCACAAGACTGCCCCTGCTGCGCGATGAAAGACCGGAGATGGTGACAAAGGAACTGAATCGAATTCTAGGCAGGTAAAAACGCCAGATTGTCATTTCGAGCCGCCGAGCGGCGAGAAATCTTTTGCACTGTTAAAAAGATTTCTCAGTCGCCAAAAAGCAGATCCTTCGAAATGACAAGAAAATGCTCAATAATTGCAAATGTTAGAAGGGAACCTCCCCGAAATCCCATGAATATCGATCTCTCCATCAACCCCAGCCTCGTCCGCAAGCTGCTGACGCGCTTCATCCACTCCGAAATCACCCGCACCGGACTCATCCGGGCCGTGCTTGGACTTTCAGGCGGCATCGATTCGGCTCTGGTGGCCTACCTGGCCGCCGAAGCGCTTGGGCGCGACAACCTGCTCTGCGTGCGCATGCCCTACAAGACCTCCTCGCAGGATTCGCTCGACCACGCCATGCTGGTCATCAAAGACCTGGGTGTGCCACACCTCGACATCCCGATCACCGAAATGGCCGATGGCCTGATTTCCAAATTCCCCGAAATGTCGAACATGCGCAAGGGTAATATCATGGCGCGCTGCCGCATGATCACGCTTTACGACCAGTCTGAAGCATTCAAGGGATTGGTGATCGGCACCGGCAACAAAACCGAAATCCTGTTGGGCTATTCGACCCTCTACGGGGATGGCGCCCACGCCCTCAACCCTATTGGCGATTTGTACAAAGCCCAGGTACGTCAGCTCTCACGCGAGGTCGGCGTTCCAGTTGAAATCATCGATAAGGCCCCCTCCGCAGACCTGTGGGCCGGCCAAACCGACGAGCAGGAACTCGGATTCACCTACGAGGAAGCCGACAAGCTGCTCTACCTGTTAGTAGACCATCGCTATACGCCAGAAGAATGCGTCGAAGCGGGATTCAAGCGCGAGTTTGTCGAGACCGTCATCCGCCGGGTGCGCCGCAACCACTTTAAACGGGTCATGCCACCCGTCGCCAAAATCACCACTCGCACCGTCGGCTACGATTTCCTATACCTGCGCGACTGGGGAACCTAAAATAGGCGCCAAGTAATGAAGTGTCAGGTGTCAGGTGAAACAGCCTGGTTCTGGCACTTTTGATCTGCACCTGATACCAAAAACCTGACACCCTTCCATGCACATTCCTCCTGCCTTAAAAAACCGAAAATTCCTGTTCCTGTGGCTCGGACTGATGATTTCCATCGCCGGGTCACAAATGCAGGTTGCCGCCATCCACTGGCACATCCGCGACCTGACCGGAGCGCCCGACCCACTCGCCCTGGGCGGAATCGGCCTGGCGCGCATCCTGCCTGTAATCATCTTCTCACTCTTCGGCGGGGCCTTTGCCGATAGCTACAACCGACGCACGATCCTGTTCGTTACCCAAATCGCAATGGCGCTGACCGCGGTTGGCCTGGCCGCGCTGACCTTCAGCGGCCTGACTGAAATCTGGCACATTTACGCCCTGACAGCAATCCAGGCGGCGGCGATTGCCTTCGACAGCCCTGCCCGCCAGGCTATCGTCCCCAACATCGTCGCGGCCAAAGACCTGCCAAATGCCTTCAGCCTGAACTCGATTGCCTTTAATGTCGGCGCGGTGGTTGGCCCGGTCTTAAGTGGCATCGTAATCGCCAGCCTCGGCCAGGGATATACCTACTTCTTCAATGCAATTTCTTTCCTGGCCGTTATCGCAGCCCTGCTGGTCATTGGGCGCATCCCACAAGATTTCAAAAGCGCCAGTGGGGTCAGCCTGGCCGCCATCAAGGATGGGGTGCGGTTCATTTTCGAGCGCAAAATCATCCTTTCGACCATGGTAATGGACTTTTTTGCCACCTTCTTTGCTTCGGCCAATACCATGCTGCCCATCATCGCCCGCGACATTCTCAGGGTTGGCGAAGTAGGCTATGGATTGCTGGGAGCAGCCAGTTCAGCCGGTTCGGTTCTGGCAGCCTTTGTCGTTTCACAATTGCCCAACCTGCGCCGGCAGGGACCGATTTTCCTCGTATCCGTGATCATTTTCGGCCTGGCTTCCATCGGATTCGGCCTGGCAAGCACCTTCTGGCTGGCGTTCCTGGCCCTGGCGCTGATGGGCGCAGCCGATTCAGTCAGCACCATCATCCGCAACACCATCCGCCAGTTGAACACCCCCGACCACATTCGTGGACGCATGACCAGCATCAACCAGATTTTCTTCCAAGGCGGCCCGCAATTGGGCGAAGTGGAAGCTGGCATCGTTGCATCCCTGTTCGGGGTTCCGTTTGCCATCATCAGCGGCGGAGTTGGCACCATCCTGGCCGCCCTTCTGATTATGGTCAAATGGCCGGTGCTGCGCCAGTATGACAGCCACCAACCCGAGTCGCAGCCCGCCCAGGCAACCGCCGATTAAACAATGCAACCTGCGCGGTAAAATTTACGTTATGTCAGTGGAACACAATCAGGATAGCAGCAACTGGAACAAGAGTCACTTTCGGGAGGGAACATGTTCGAATGGTTGATCAGTATCCCAGGCCCACAATTTCTGTGGATTTTTCCCCTGGCGGTAATTGGGATAACAGGCATTATCCTGTTCTTGCAGCGCCTTGATGGCACTATTTTCGAGGAG
The DNA here is from genome assembly GCA_023459215.1 of Chloroflexota bacterium. Taxonomy (GTDB): domain Bacteria; phylum Chloroflexota; class Anaerolineae; order Anaerolineales; family Villigracilaceae; genus UBA8950. The sequence goes on along the minus strand of JAEWVF010000075.1, from coordinate 5,508 downwards.
ACGCCCGTCCAGCCCAACCTGAATACACTCGAAATCGCTGTCCTGAGCGGGGGAGACAAACAGGCTGTCGATCTGGCCCTGTATGAACTTTATCGTGAAGGCTGCCTGCGTTTTGATCAAGACAGCCGAATCACCGTTGGCAGCCCTCCAAACGCCATGCTGCCAACCCTTCTGCCGCTCGGCAGGAAATTGTATAAAGAAGCTGCCACCGTAAATTATCTTGCTGTATTAAAAAGCAAACCCGCCGTAAAAAAAGCCTGCGCCAGCATCCTGGACCCGGTCACTGAAAAGCTGCAAGAATTGCGCTTGCTCAAAAACGCCAGCGACCAGCTGCGCGACATCCTAATTTTCGCGACAGGATTATTTACCTGGCTGTCTTTTGGAGGCGCAAAGCTCTTCTTCGGATTGACGCGCAACAAACCAAGCAGCTTTCTCGTTTTTGAACTGCTGATTGCGCTTATCCTTTATTTCGCCCTGGCTTTCCCACGCCGACAGAAGCCAACCGCCTTTGGCCAGCGCGTTCTCGGGCAGATTCGCGAAACACTCCAACCTGCCCAGGCAACCTTCCGCGAAAGCGGCCAGACCGTTGAAGTGCAAAGCACCCTGTTGATGGCTGCCTTCGGGGTGATGGCTTTTGGGAATTCACCATTCGTGCAACCGTTCCGCAGCGCTTATTTTGCTTCCAATCCGAGCGATTCGTCCAGCAGCGGGTGCAGTGGCGGCGGCTGCGGAGGCGGGGGTGGCTGTGGTGGCGGGGGCTGCGGCGGTTGCGGCAGCGATTAGGGGCAAACTATGTCCGCAACCGAAACCACCGGGCATCTTCCGCAAAATTTGCTATTGCAATGGCATGTTACGGAACGCTGCAATCTGCGTTGTCAACACTGTTATCAAGATGCCAATCCTTGCCCGGAACTCGATTTCCCAACCTTGCTGACCATTCTGGAACAATTTAAGGCCCTGCTTGCACACCTGAGAAAACAAGCACCTTTCCTGCCCGCCCATATCACCCTGACCGGCGGCGAGCCTTTCGTGCGCAAGGATTTCCCCGAACTGGTTGAAACCATCGCCAGCCAATCAAATCTGTTCAGTTTTGCCATCCTGACCAACGGCGCGCTGATCGACAGAGAACACGCTGCCTGGCTGTCTCAGATGAAGCCGAAATTCGTGCAAGTCAGCCTGGAGGGCAACCAGGCTACCCACGATCGCATTCGCGGCATTGGAAACTTCGCGCAGACGGTCGCTGCCATCCAGCGGATGACCCAGGTCAAAATCCCCGTGTACATTTCTTTTACCGCCCAAAAACAAAACTATCGCGAATTCCTGGAGGTTGCCCGGCTGGGACGCAAGCTCAAAGTCCAGCGGGTTTGGTCTGACCGGGCCATCCCGACTGGGAAAAACCGAGATGAACTCAGACAGCAAACCCTTTCGCCAGAAGAAACCAGGGATTGGCTTGCCATCCTGGCGCGGGCGCGCCAGGAAGCCCGCCGCGACTGGAACAGCCGGACCGAAATCAGCCTGAACCGCGCTTTGCAATTTTTTGCCAGCAAAGGCCAACCTTACCGCTGCTCCGCCGGGAACAATCTGATTTGTCTGCTGCCCAACGGCGACCTGGTACCCTGCCGCAGGATGCCAATAGTGGTTGGCAATGTTTTGCAAAATCCCCTGGCAGAATTATACGGCTGCGAAACTTTCGCCGAACTTCGCAACCCACAGCGCATCAGCGCCGGCTGTGAAAACTGCCTTTTCAACCGCCTGTGCGCCGGCGGCCTGCGTTGCCTGACATACGCGCTCAACGGGTCACCCTTTCAGGCCGACCCAGGTTGTTGGGTTGCAAAACATCCTTAGCAGAGACTCCTGTTCCCATCTCATCAAAAAACACAAAAATTGGGCTGCCAAACCTTTCGGCAGTTCATTTTTTATGCCTGAAACATCGGCAAAGCCCAAAACTCTAACCTAGAATTAATACCAAAATTGTCCGAATTTATTAAAATAAGCACAATATTGTGAAACATAACACAAACTTAAAGGTAAAAACATGGATGTCGTTACCCTTTCCCGTCTGCAATTTGGCGTTACCACCGCCTTCCACTTTCTCTTTGTCCCGCTCACGCTTGGGCTGGTCTGGTTCGTGGCCTTCTTCCAGACCCAGTACTATCGCACCGGCGAAGAACGCTACCGCCGCATGGCCAAGTTCTGGGGCAAGCTCTTCCTGGTCAACTTCGGCATGGGCGTTGTCACCGGCATCGTCCAGGAATTCCAGTTTGGCATGAACTGGAGCGAGTACAGCCGCTTTGTCGGCGATGTGTTCGGGGCGCTGCTGGCCATCGAAGCGCTGGTGGCTTTCTTCCTCGAATCGGTCTTCATCGGCATCTGGATTTTCGGCGAAGGCCGCGTCTCGAAGCAGGTTCATCTCTTTTCAATCTGGATGGCCGCCATCGGCAGCCTGTTCTCATCGATCTGGATTTTGCTGGCCAACGGCTGGATGCAGCACCCGGTCGGACACATTATCAACCCCGAAACGGGCACCGCTCAGTTGGTCGATTTCGTTGCCCTGGCAACCAACCCGAAGGGTTGGCTGCTATTCTGGCACGCCATCTCAGCCGGACTGGCGACCGCCGCTTTCCTGCTGCTCGGCGTCAGCGCCTGGTACATCCTGCGCAAGCGTGAGATGGAGATATTCAAGCCCTCCTTCACCGCCGGGGCCATCGTCGGCCTGATTGCGGCCTTTGCCCTACTGATGACCGGCCACGAGCAGGGCATGGAAATGCGCCTGTACCAGCCGATGAAGCTGGCCGCAGTCGAGGCCATCTGGGAGACCGAACAACCGGCCTCCTTCTCGCTCCTGACCATAGGCGACCTGAGCGGCAAGCAGGAAATCTGGTCGATCCGCGTGCCGTACCTGATGAGCTTCCTGGCCTGCAACAACTTCGAATGCGAGATTCGCGGCGTAAACGATTTACAGGCTGAATACGAAGCCCTATACGGCCCCGGCGATTATGTTCCGCTGATGGTTGCCACCTACTGGTCATTCCGCATCATGGTCGCCATCGGATTTCTGCTGCTCGGCGCGGCAGCCTTCGCCTTGCTGGTGGTCATGCGCGGCTACCCCGAGAAATTGACCCGTTGGCTGAAATGGATGCCCTACACCATCCCGTTGCCGTTTGCCGCAGGCGTGGCCGGCTGGGTGACGACTGAGATGGGCCGCCAGCCCTGGGTTGTACAGGGACTGCTGACCACCTCCCAGGCCATCTCGCCCAACCTGACGGTTTTGGATGTGAGCATCAGCCTGGTTGGGTTCACCGTCATCTACAGCATCCTGACCGGAATCATGATCATGCTCATGCGCCGCTTCGCGCTCGAAGGCAGCGAGGCCGCCCTGCAAAAATCAGTCGACGAGGCCCAAGCCACACCCGCCCTGGTTCCCAAACTGGTCAGCGCGCAGGATTAGGTTCGCCCCGCCCAAAATCGCACAACACCAAAGCAAAATTTACATTCTGTCATATAATCAGGGATGCATGTTACATTTGTCACATACAGATAATTACATCTCTCACATTTGCTAAAACTTAATAATGCTTACAATATCGGTAAAGGTTGAGTTAAACCGTAAGGGTTTATTCAGACAGGATACCATGCTAAAAATCAACCGCCAAACCGACTATGCCGTGCGCGTCGTGCTGGCCCTGGCCAAACAGGGTCAGGCGGCGCGTATTTCGTCGGCGGTTATCCAGCGCGAGATGCAAATCCCGAAGGCTTTCATGGCCCGAATCGTGGCCCAATTGGCCCAGGCCGGTCTGGTGAGCACCTTCCCTGGGCGCGATGGGGGTCTCAGCCTGCCCCGCCCACCACAAGACATCACCCTGCTCGAGGTGGTGGAAGCCTTCGAAGGGCATTTGCTGCTCTCAGACTGTTTACACGCCAAAAACGAGGACGATTGCCCATTCACCGGGCGCTGTCCGGTCAGTTCGCGCTGGGGGCGGGTACAAGCGGCAATGGTACGCGAGATGAGTTCCATCCACTTTGCAGAATTAGCCGAAGAAGCCCGCCAGGGCATCCCGGTATCATCCATTTTTGTTCTCCAATCCTGAATCCGAAGGAGTTTCTATGGACCCAATTACCCTTTCAAGGTGGCAATTCGGCCTGACGACCGTTTACCACTTCCTGTTCGTCCCGCTCACCCTCGGGCTGGGCTGGTTTGTGGCCTATATGCAAACGCGCTACTACCAGACCCGCGACGAGAACTTCCGCAAGATGAGCAAGTTCTGGGGCAAGTTGTTCCTGATCAATTTTGCCATCGGCGTGGTGACCGGTATCGTACAGGAGTTCCAGTTCGGCATGAACTGGAGCGAGTACAGCCGCTACGTGGGCGATATTTTCGGCGCACCCCTGGCGGTGGAAGCCCTGATGGCATTCTTCCTCGAAAGTACCTTTTTGGGAATCTGGATATTCGGCGAAAACAAAGTGCCGGAAAAAGTGCACCTGGCCGCGATTTGGCTGGCCGCCATCGGTTCAAACCTTTCGGCGCTGTGGATTTTGCTGGCCAACGGCTGGATGCAGCACCCGGTCGGCTACATCATCAACGAGGCCAATGGCCGCGCCGAACTGGTCGATTTCTTCGCCCTGATCACCAATCCCAAGGGATGGGTCTTCTTCTGGCACACAATTTCCGCCGGGCTGGCAACCGCCTCCTTCCTGATTTTGGGCGTTAGCGCCTACCACATCATCCGCAAGCAGCACCTGGAAGTGTTCAAAACCTCCTTCCAGATGGCAGCCCTGGTCGGCATCGTCGCCAGCGTGCTGGTTTTCCTGGGCGGCCACGAGCAGGGTCAGTTCATGTTCCGTGAACAGCCGATGAAATTCTCGGCCATCGAGGCCCACTGGGAAACCTCCGCTCCAGCCGATTTCTCAATCCTGACCATCGGCGACTTGACCGGCAAGCAGGAAATCTGGTCGTTCCGCACCAGCCAGATCGGCATCCCCGGCGTACTCAGCTTCCTGGCCTGCAACAACTTCGAGTGCGAAGTGAAGGGCGTCAATGAGCTGCAAGCCGAGTACGAAGCCACCTACGGCCCCGGCGATTATGTCCCGCTGATGGTGGTCACCTACTGGACATTCCGCTTCATGATGACCATCGGCCTGCTGATGATTGCGCTCTCAGCCTGGTTCCTGTGGGCCACGCGCGGCAAATACGAAAACGCCAAATGGATGAAATTCGTGCCCTGGGTACTCGTCCTGCCCTATATCGCCAATGCCAGCGGCTGGATCCTGACCGAAATGGGCCGCCAACCCTGGATCGTGCAAGGCCTGCTCAAGGTTGAAGATGCCGTTTCGCCCAACCTGACCACGGTCGACCTGCTCATCTCGCTGATTGGCTATGTGGCTGTCTATGGCGCGCTGGCCGGGGCCATGTTCTACCTGATGAAGAAATACGCCATCGCCGGACCGGATGCCGCCATGCACGAATCGGTGGATGTCAACCCCAAGCTGGTCGGAGCGCAAGACTAGAGA
>JAEWVF010000074.1 GCA_023459215.1 Chloroflexota bacterium | reverse complement strand
GTGCGCTGGCGAGGCTTGCAGGCTGAAGAGCAATCTTTGCAGGAAGTTGAAAACCAGGAGTAGTTTTTCTGCTGCGAGTCCGCTATAATCATAGTGGACTCGCGTTATTTATGGGCTACCGGCGCTTCAGATCCGCGTTTTTAATTCTAGCGCTTCTGTGTTTCAGCCTGTTTTTGTCTTTGGGGGCTGCGCCACAAGAAGTTGTCTATGCATCTGCCAATTTAGCGGACGAAACGCCCACCGGCCCGGATCGGTTTACCACCATCCAGGTTGAGGTGACTATTTATGAGTGGTGGCTGACGGCCTGGGAAGATAATGAAGTTCACTGCCAGGCTTTTATCGAACATGATGGCCTGCCAACCCATAATGAAGTTTATGAGATTTGCGGCAGCGAACTTTATGACTTGTGGGTTAAGAAATCACAGGCCTGCAATCTTGAAGAGTACTGGCAGTGTAAAGGTTTTTACTGGCAGGTTGTCGGGGAGAGAGTAATCCAGCGCGACCTGGTGGTGCCCTTGCCGGATGCCAAGGTCTGGGTTTCGCTTGAGAACTGCGAAGAAGATGAAACCGGCTGGTGTACCAGCGGCTCACCTCGTTTGGTCTTGACCGGCGAAGAGCCTTTGCCTGAACAGTCGATCACCCGCATTCAAGGCATGGTTGGCGCTGATCCGTTTTCTTGTGATGGGGCGCGTTGTGACTTTCTCCTGGCGGCTACCCCGCCTGAAGGCATCAAAATCCTGTTTTGGGGGGCGTCAACGTATGGGGACACCAGTCCGGCTTTCGATGCCATTGTGCGGGTGCTGGTCACCGATGACGGTCAGCGCCTGGTTCAAAAAAGCTATGTCGATGTATTGAGCACACAGTGGACTGGCAAGCCCAATGCCACTTGCTCAGTAGCCTGGCAGTCGTTTCCTCCTCCGGACGGGGTGCCTGATTGGCTTTCCTCCCCGGCCTCCCCCGAAGAATTACAGTCCGACCTTTCCTATGTTTATCTGGCGGGGAACTTAATCCAGCAAGGTGCGGTTAACGTTGATGCCTGCCTGGATGGTGGTGTATATGCCGATGGCACTGCCACCCCTTGCGGGGTTGAAGCCGCGCAAATGGCGGTGACCGAGTGGCAAAACCGGTTTGACACGCTCATCTTTGATTCAGCCCAGCGCGGCGAAGTTCCGGCCCAATTGTTGAAGAACCTGTTCAGCCGCGAGAGTCAGTTCTGGCCCGTCGTTTTTGATTTGCGCGATGATATTGGGCTGGGACAGCTAACAGAACATGGCGCGGACACCACCTTGATGTGGAACCCTGCTTTTTATGATGAATTTTGTCCAATGGTGCTTGGGGAGAGCCTGTGTAAATCAAGCGGATATGCCAACCTGTCAAAGGCGGATCAGTCGTTGCTGCGCGGGGCGTTATTGCAGAGCGTTAATGCCACTTGCACAGATTGCCCCCTGGGCATTGATCTGGAACGTGCCGATTACAGTGTGGATATTTTTGCCCGCACTTTGCTGGCAAACTGTGAACAGGCTGGCAAGGTAGTCCAAAATGTCACGGGAAGACCTGCCGGGGAAAGTGTCAGTTACGAAGACCTGTGGCGACTGACGTTGCTTAACTATAATGCCGGGGCTGGCTGCCTTGCCGATGCGGTTCAGGTGGCGCGGGTGAATAATTTGGAACTGACCTGGAAAAACGTCGCCGATTCCCTGCTGCCAGGGTGCAAACCGGCTGTAAATTATGTTGAAGATATCAGTCAGGAATAGTTAGGTTTTGTTCGCACATAAAAATCCTGCCAGCAAGACTGCTGGCAGGATTTTGTTTTACACGCTTGCGATTGCCTGGGCAAAATCGCCAACACTGGCAAACCGGTCCTGCGGGTTTTTAGCCATTGCCCGCTGGATGGCATAAGCCACATGGCGCGGCGTTTCCGGGACGCTTTCACGCACATCGGGCGGAGGCGCCGTCAGGTGGGCCAGCAAGAGCGCGCCAGTATTTGGCCGCTCAAAAGGCAGCCTTCCGGTGAGTAATTGATAGGTCATCACCCCCAGGGCGTATTGGTCTGCCATGGCATCCACTTCACCCGATGCCTGGATTTGTTCCGGGGCGATATAGTCGAAAGTTCCCAGCACACCGGTCGCGGTGATTTTGGTGTGGGCATCCGCAATTTTGGCGATCCCGAAATCGGTCAGGACGGCGCGCTGGGGCAGGGTGGATGCATCCATCATAATATTGGACGGCTTGATATCGCGGTGCACCAGGCCGCGGGCGTGGGCGTAATCCAGCGCGGAAGCAACATCCCGTAAAATGGGCGTGAGCTCTGGAAGCGTCAGCCGCTTTTGATCCTTGAGCAGGCTGCGCAGGTCGGGGCCGCCCAGGTATTCCATCACAATATAGTAGGTTCCGGCTTCCTCGCCATAGTTCAGGATTTGGACGATATTCGGATGTTCAAGCCCGGCAACGGTTTCAGCCTCGCGCATGAAACGCCGCCGGAATTGCTCATCTTCGGCAAAGGAGGGCGGCAGGACTTTGATGGCAACCGGTCGGCCATTGGTCGGACTTTCGGCGCGATAAACATCGGCCATACCGCCGCGCCCGATCAGTTTTAATCCTTTATAGGATGACAGGGTTGTGTCTTCGAGCGGGTCATCCGGTTTTCGCAGTTCGACCGGCGTTTTCTGGTAATCGATTTTGATGTGATAGAAGAAGTGGTCGACGAACCGTTGCAGTTTCCGCCGGGCTGGCTGGAAAACGGCCCCGGCTACCAGGGCTGAGAATGTGACCGCCAGCATCGACTGATCGCCCTGGTTGATGCTGCGGAAAATCAGCGAAATGCCTCCGAGCAGCCCTGCAAACACAATCCCCAGGCCGACGGTCAGGCCGGTATACACCAGGGAGCGATTGATGAGCAGGTCGATGTCAAACAGCTTCGAACGCGCAATCGATATTGTGATTGAGAAGGGCAGCATCAGGAACAGGAAAATTCCTGCGATCTGAGCGGCGAACTCATAAAACCAGAAGTTGACCTGGTTCGTATCTGTGGCAAGGTTCAGGAACCCTTGCAGGCTGTTGAACAGGATGAACCAGGCCAGCGGCCCCAACAACCCGATCATCACCCAACGAATTTGCTGTTTTTGCAGAATGCTTCTTTGCTGTCCGTAGCGGTAAGAAAAAACGATGACCCCGAACAGGTACCACGCCAGCATGATGCCCAGGTAAAGCGGCTGACCCAGTTTTGTCCAGTAAAAGGGTGCTGACGGAACGCTGTACAGCCCTAAAACGCTGATGACCAGGATGGGCATGACAAATTTGACCCAGCGTGGGGCAAATTTGCCATCGGGGAAGAGCACACAAAAGGCGACAACCCCTATATCGCCCAGGGCAATAACCAGACCGGCCAGCGTTTCATAACCCGGCAGTGAAGCTGCATTATTAATGGTATTTGATATCCGGCCGGCAAAAGCGACCAGGAACATCGATGTAAAAATCACAAACCAATCGTCAGATCGGCGGGTAAACAGGTAGATTGCGGTCAGGATAAAGCCGAGTGAAACAAAAATATCAATGCCGATATCAACCGAAACAAACAGAACCTCGGTCAAATTCAGGACGGAGGTTTGCGGGTTACTGGCGCGCTGCCAGAAAACAGCCGGCACACTGATGACGTAAACCGTCAAGGTGTATAGCATGACAGCCAGCCAGGCGCCAATTAAGGCCAGCCGCAGTTTGGGCTTGCTTTTTAGAGATGTTTCGCTGGTAATTGGGTTGGTTGCCATAAGAGATGATGCCCGTATTTGAAATGCACAATGATTTTACGCAGTTCCGGGCCAAAAGTTCCAAACAGAATTATAAGCCATCCTCGCTGCGGCCAGGCCAGGGCTGGGCAGTCTCCATAACTTCTCCGTATAATCGCAGTTAAGCTCGTTTGTTTTTCAAGCGCAGGCATTCGTTTAGATGAACGAAGTTGTGACGTGTGGCGGGCATCAACAGCAGCCCGGCGATATCCCGTTTGCCCCAATAGGATGCAATCTCACGGGCCGATTCTGGCACCGCGCCCTCGCGCATCACCCTGGCCAGGCGGGACGCATCCACCCGCTGCTTGTAATCCGTTTCGATGAGGGCTGCAACCACCTGGCGTGTTCGCTGCCCAACCGCAACCCGATAATCTCGCAGCGCTTCAAGGTTGATTTTTTCGCTGAGTTCGGCGATTTCATCCTGCTGCATGGCGTTGCCGGCATGGCGGTAGGGCAGGTTCAGGACAGAAAACCAGCCTGCGGCGAAGTAGATTTGCTCCGTCCCGGCCACCAGCAGATTCATGGTCACATCCTCGATGCGGGCGATGTGCCAGATGTTCCAGGCGATGGAATGTTCCTCGCCCGTGGGAATGCGCCTGAACTGGGACTCGCTCAAGCCCTCCAGGACCTCATCTTCAAACGACCAGACTCCCAGCCCGGACATCCTGGCGCTGTGTACCATGGCGTGATGACGGGCAAAGAGCGCCTGGGCGGCAACATAATCGCCGCGTGTCAAGGCGTGCAGGAGGCTTTTTTGTTGTTCGTTCCAGGTTTTGCGATCCGGATTCATGCAATCCTCCAAGGATGAAATTTGCAAAGATAAGCGCGAGGGATGGCGCGTTAGCGGTAAAATAAATCAACTTTGCTGTGAAAGGAAATCTGATGATTCTCTCTGAAATCAACTTCTTCTCCGAAATCCTGGGCATGCGTTCGACCATGCTCGTCATTTTACCCCAGCCTGAGATGGGCGCTGCCGCCCGCCCGAGCTATCGCAGTTTGTACCTGTTGCACGGCCATTCCGACGACCATACTGCCTGGCAGCGCTGGACATCCATTGAACGGTATGTGGAAGGGTTGAATATGGCGGTTATCATGCCAGCTGTCCATCTCAGCTTTTATACCGATATGGTTCACGGTGGCCGCTACTGGGCTTTCATCAGCGAAGAAGTGCCGGCCCTGGCCCGCAGCCTTTTCCCGCTATCTGCTGCCCGCGCCGATAATTTCGTCGCCGGGCTTTCCATGGGCGGGTACGGAGCCTTCAAAATGGCGTTGGCGCACCCGGAGCGGTTTGCCGCTGCCGCCAGCCTGTCCGGAGCCGTGGAAATCCGTCACGTTGTCAACGAAGAAGGCCCTGATCCTGATGAAGTTTGGTTGAACGGGATGCGCAACATCTTCGGCGCAGATTTAAAGAAAGTGGCCGACAGCCAGGATGACCTGCGTACCCTGGCCCGCCGGGCGGCTACCGCGCCGCAAAAGCCGCGCCTGCACCAGTGCTGCGGCACCGAAGATTTCCTTTACCAGAACAATCTCGAATTTCGCGATTTCCTGCGCGGCCTGCCCCTCGACCTGACCTACGAAGAAGGCCCAGGGGAACATAACTGGGTTTATTGGGACAAAATGATCCAGAACGTATTGGCCTGGATGGTCAAGTAGGAGATTTACGGCAGGTAGGGCGGCAAGTCCATCACCAGCCAGTTTGGTTCCGACTTGAGCACCGCAAATGTAAAACTGGCCGGGAAAGGCCCTTCGCTTTCATCGCCGCAGCACGGCCCCTGGTGGAACAGGTTTCCATCGGGGGCTGTGAATTCCACCAGGAACTGGTAGCCGCCACGCGTATCTGGCCCACGGTAAAGGATGGAGCGGATTGGCAGGCATTGCAGCCCATTTTGGGTGCAGCCGCGCTCCAGCCATTTGGGTAGATCGTTGTGGATATCCGGGTTCCAGGTTTCCAAAAGTTCGGTTTCGCCGCCGTACAGTTTGGCCCCCAGGATGAAATCTCCGCTGTTCAAAGCGTTCAGGAAATCCTCCAGCGCCTTTTGGGCGGAGTCGCGCTCCGCATCCGGGCCGGTGTTGGCGCGGACGATGGCCACGATTTCGGCTGCCAGCGCGGAGACGGCTTGCTGTTCGCTCTCGCTGGCGGCTGCCGCTCCGACGCCATTAAAGCTCAGGGTTGTGCTCATCGCATCGGCGACTGCCGGATCGCGCTTCCCCATTTCAAAGGCTTCCAGGTGGGCGGCATAAAATTGCAGCAGTTCGGTTTGGCTTTCGCTCAATTGCCCGGACTTGGATTTCCCCTTGCAACTCTCCAGTGTATACGAACCATCGCCGGAAACAGTCAGCGTATCGCAGTAACCGGCGATGCCGCCTTCGCGACTCCAGGATAGCAGCGCCTGGCCAGGGTTTGCGCCATCTTTTCGGGGTATCCTGACAACTTCCGGGCGCAGGTTTTTGCCCGCCAAGTCGCTGCGATAGGCATAATCCTGTCCGGCGGCGGATAAACGCACCAGGTAGCCTGGGACGATGGCCATGGTACACATCTCGTCAGGTGTTGCCAGCCCCAGGCAGCCATCCGGCCAGTCTTGCTGTTCAACGCTGGCAACGCTGACTTGGTCGGGCTGCAAGCCAAGTCTCTTTGCCAAGTGGGCCTGGGCAGCCAGGACAGCCGCCGGGTAAGCCTCGCCGCTGGCGGGAGCGGCGCTCGGTACCGCCGTCGACTCGGACACTGGCTCCGGCGCAGCCGGTTCCGCTTCCGGCCTGGCCGCGCAGGCCGGCAAAATTGCCAGGAGCAGGATCGAAAAAATGATTGTTCTCATAAGAAACTCCTTTCTGCAAGGACGGCCTGGAACGTCAAAGAGTTCCAAAGCAAAGAGCCTGCCCTTGGCGGACAGGCTCCCTTTGTTTATCGGGCACTTCTTAAGATTTCTTGCCGCCAAGCAATCCGCCGATCATATCGGCTGCTGCGCCAAGGTCGCCTTTGCCACTCAAAATGGCATCCACCTGGGCGGCGACTGGGGCCGGGAGCTTCTTCTTCAGGAAATCGAGCACCACATCCACGGCTATTTTCGAATGTTCCTTGCTCAGACCGGTTTTCTTCGAAACGAGATCGATTAACTCTTGCATATCAGCCTCCTCTTTAGAATATGATGACGTAAGAATAAACCTGTTATCCCAAAAGGTCAAGCTAAAACCAATTAATTTCCCATAGCCAGTAAGCGACGCTGATCAGGATGCCCCAGATCACCCCGCCTACCACTTCGAGGGGGGTATGGCCGAGCACCTCGCGCAGTTGCTTGTCTGAAATGGGATGACCGGCCAGCAATTCGTTAATCAAAATGTTGATTTTTTGGGCATGAATGCCTGCCTGACGGCGCACCCCGGCAGCGTCGTACAAAACCACCATGGTTGCGGCGCAAGCCAGGGCAAAGACGGGCGTGTCGAAACCAATATGCAGCCCAATGCCCACGGTGGTCGAAACCATCAGCGCCGAATGCGAAGATGGCATGCCTCCCGCGCTCAATAAAGGCGCCCACGACCATTTGCGATTAATCAAGAAGTATAAAGGGGGCTTGATCAATTGGGCCAGGCCCCAGGCAATCAGCGTGCTGATTAAGACATGATTTTCCAATAATCCTGAAAGCGGCATTTAAACCTCGTCTTCAAAAACTTCTCCATTTAATTGGCGGACTTTTAATTCGGCCTTTTCGAGCATGCTGGCGCAGCGCCGCGCCAGCGCCTGGCCGCGTTCGTACAGCGCAATCGCCTCGTCCAGCGGGCGGCCTTCCTCTTCCAGCGCCTGCACCAGTGTGTTCAACTCGCCAAAAGCCTCTTCAAAACTCATTTCTTCCACGTTTTTGGATGATACAGACATATAACACTCCTTAGCCGGATTCGGTTACCCGGGCTTTGATTTCACCTTCAGCCAGTCGTACGCGCAGATCGCTGCCCACCTCGGCCTGGGATGCCGCTAAAACGACTTTGTCTGACCCTGCCAGCGTGACCACGGCATAGCCGCGCCGCAAAATCGCCAGCGGATTGAGCGACTCGAGCCGCTGGGCCATTCCTCGCAGGTGGGCCTTGTCCAGTTTCAGACGGGCCTCCAGCGCGCGGGCCATGCGCCGCTCGGCCTCGTCGATTCGCTGGCGCTCGGTGACGAGCCGCCGGGCTGGCGAGACGTAACGCATGCGCGCATGGATTTGTTCCAACTCATTTTCTTTTTCTTCGAGCACTGTCAGCATGGCGCTGCCCATCCGCGCTGCGGCATTGTGAACATAGCCCGCCAGATCGTTGACGCTGATGGCGGTTGCCAGTTCGGCAGCGGCGGTCGGGGTTGGGGCGCGCAGGTCGGCAGCGAAATCGCTTAGGGTAAAGTCGGTTTCGTGTCCAACGCCGCAAATGACCGGGGCTGCTGATCCCGCCACAGCGCGGACAACGCGTTCGTCGTTGAAGGCCCACAGGTCTTCAATCGAGCCGCCCCCGCGCGCGATGAGAATCACATCGGGTTGGAAAAATTCGTTTAGTTTTTGCAGGCCAGCTACCAGTTCCAGCGGCGCTGCGTCCCCCTGTACGGCGGCAGGCGCGAGAATCACCTCGGCCAGCGGCATCCGCCGGCGCAGGGTGTTGAGCATATCGCGCAAGGCGGCCCCGGTCGGCGAGGTCAGAATGCCGATTCGGCGCGGGAACTGCGGAATTTCGCGTTTGTGTTCGCCCGAAAATAACCCCTCGGCTTCAAGCATGGCTTTCAGGCGCAGGTATTCGGCGTACAGTGCGCCCTCGCCCGCCGGGCGGACGATGTCGACGTAAAGCTGGTACTGCCCGCCGGGTTCATACACGCCGATTTTGCCGTGGGCTTCGATGGACAGCCCATCCTGCATCGGGACGCCGCGCAGGCGCATGGCGTCGCCCTTCCAGATGACGCATTTGAGCGCCGCGCCGCTGTCTTTGAGCGTGAAGTAGATGTGCCCCGAAGATGGGCGCGACAGGTTCGAGATTTCGCCCTGCACCCAGGCGTCTTGCAGGGTTACGTCGCTTTCAAGGAGGCGGCGCAGGTGGCGGGTCAGTTCGGTCACGCTCCAGCGGCGGACCTGGAAAAGGGAAGGCTGGCTCATCGTCGCGAGGATACCCCGCCTTGGGGCCTGTGTCAAATGATTCTGGGGCGGGTTTGGAGTAAAATGATTCTATTCCATCACGCAAAAAGGATGAACCATGAAACATCTCTGGGCTGCCTGGCGCATGAAATACATCAACAAATCTGAGCCGGAAGAGGGCTGTGTCTTTTGCAATGCGATGGCGAAACCCGATAGCGCCGAAAACCTGATTGTGGCGCGCGGAACGCGGGCTTTCCTGATTTTGAACAAATTTCCTTACACCAGCGGGCATGTCATGGTGGTGCCCTGCCAGCACGCCGATGCGCTTGACCTGCTCGATCCGCCTACCCGGGCAGAGATGATGGAGTTGGTTTCACGGGCAACGACGGTTTTGCGCGCCGTGTACACGCCGCAGGGATTCAACATTGGCATCAACATGGGTTCGGCGGCGGGCGCGGGCGTGCCGGGACACATCCACATTCACATCGTGCCACGCTGGGGCGGCGATACCAATTTCATGTCCACTGTCGGCGGGGTGCGTGTACTGCCCGAGGCGCTGGAAGATAGCTACCGGCGGATTAAAGAAGGCTGGGGGAACGGTTTTTAGACATGAGCTATCAAGAAAAATTCGTACAAGTTGTCAAATTCGTGTTCAGAAGCGCTATGAAAAAGATACCTTTTATTACAATCCTGGTTTTTATCCTGCTGACCTCTTGCGCTCTGCAACCTAGCGCAGAAGCAGTACCGACTGCCACACAGACCCTCGCCACGACCGCTACCGACGATCCTGACCTGTGGGCAACAGTCACTGCCAGCGGACCACCAACTGCAACTCCACTCCCCACCTTTACCCCTGCTGTTCAAGATCGCCTGACCCCGGTTATTCTCGGCCCGGATGCCGACTCCTTCCCGGCGGGTGTCAACCCGCTGACCGGGCGGGCAGTCTCCGATCCGTCACTGCTGGGCATTCCGGCCATGTTGATTTCAATCAGCAACAGCCCGGTCACGGCCCGTCCGCAGGCCGGGCCGGGGTTTGCCGATTGGGTCTTTGAGTTGTTCATCGGCACCGGCACGACCCGCTTTTTGGGCGTTTTCTACGGCGAGTACCCGCGCCCGGTACCCAACGTCAGTGGCGGATGCGCCGTTCGCGAGTATATTTTCCGCCCGCGTGCGAAGTGGTTCGGGGGCCGCGTCTGGCTCGACGAAAACGGCAATAATCGTCAGGATGATTGGGAACACGGTGTCGGTGGAATCTGCGTGTTACTGGGCGATGCAACCGGCTGGCTCACGCGAGTGCCAACAGACAGTAACGGCTACTTTGCCTTTAACCTGTTCAACGATGCCATCCTGGCCGAGGTAACGGGGCCAGTTCAACTCTCTTTTAGAAAAACGGATGATTTTGAGTTTGTTACCCCCAACCTGGGCGATGACGACCGTGACAGCGACGCTGACCCGGTAACCGGCCGCACAGGGTTGTTCTCCCCCCAGCCCGAATCTATTTCTTGGGATGCCGGTCTTAGGCTGAAAGCCCCGCCTGTTGTTGATGAGGGCCGCGTTCAACCGATTCGTTCCGGGCGGCTGACGTATGCCACGATCAACGAGATGTTCCCGTTTAGCTGCCTGGCCTTCGCCGGGGCGGGAAAGGGAATCTTTGAGCAATTGGAAGCCTGTAGGGTGGTGTACGGCACTGACTCGGATGATGTCAACGATGGGGTGCTGACCGTTTCCGAGATGCGCGAACTGGCCGAGGCTAACCTGAGCTACAGTCCGATCAATTACTCGGGCCACCTGTTTGACCCAGTTGCTCCGGATGGCGGGCTCTTCGCTGAAAAATTGCAGGTGTACTACCATCCGCTTAATCAGGGCGTGTGGTATTACGACCTGGTTTCAGGCGCTTACCTGCGCTGGACCGACTTCCAGGATGGCAGCGGCAAGCTGACCCCGGCCCTGGATGCGCTGACTGGTCGGCAGTTGGCCTTCGAGAACGTGATCGTGATTTACGCCACCCATGACATTTTCAGACACCTGCAATATGACATCAACATTCGCCCTGGGCAGGAGGGCTATGCCTTTGCTTTCCGCGACGGACAGATGTACAAGATCCGCTGGAGTACGGCCAACCGCGCCTGGGAACAGCAAACCGGTCTGCTGCGCCCGCTGCATTTCATCTGGCCGGATAAGACTGAGTTCCCGCTCAAGCCGGGCCGGACGTTTATCCACATCATGACCGAGTTTTCGGGGGTTTCGCAAACGGAACCCGGCCTGTGGCGGGCGTTTTTTGTCCCGCCCGACGACCCGGTTCCGCAGCCGTAAAGTTTGAGCGCTGAACAGGATTCATGACAAATGTCAGTAGTAAAACCGGTTTAATCTGGCTAATATGGTAAATTGAATATCATTTCTATCATTTTTATGGAGGCTCTCATGCAACCCAAACTTAAAGTAGCTCTTCTTGTCGGCGTCATTGGTCTGGTTCTAAATGTGTGCGTGTCTGGCGCAGTTGGTTTGTGCGGCCCGGCCGTCTCGCTATTGGCTGGGGCTGTGGCTGGCTTTTTTGCCGCCCAACAGGAAAAACCGGCCAGCAAATCGGAAGGGGCAAAAGTCGGCGCGTTCTCGGGCGCAGTGTCTGGCGCAATTGTCTTGGTCGGACAGGTGATTGGCGCTGTTGGCGCCCTGGCCCTGATCCAGACCACGGGCACGCAGCTTCCCTTTGGGGAAGTGCCGTCGATGTCAGCGGACCCATCGCAGCTTGTTATTTTCTATGTTTCCGGCATGGCTACCGGCGTTTGCTTTGGCATGGTGGGGGCGGTTTTGGCGGGTCTCGCCGGCGCTGGAACGGGCTACCTTGGGACGCCTGATAGCCCGGCTCCGCAGGTCTAGCATTATCCATAAAAAGTGCCGCCAGTTTGATGCTGGCGGCGCTTTTTATTTTTCTGCTAACGGTTTTTTCAGGAACATCACCGTGCGTTCGAACTCGACCACAACTGTCCCATCCGGTTTATGGCCCCAGTGTTTCAGACGCACGATGCCGGTCTCGGGCCGGGAGACTGAGTCGCGTTTTTCGAGTACCTCGCTCTCGGCGTAGACAGTGTCGCCGTGAAAGAGCGGGTTGGGGTGACGGACATGCTCATAGCCCAGGTTGGCGAGAATGGTGCCTTCGGTCAGGTCGGAAACCGTCAGCCCGGTGACCAGCCCGAGTGTGAAGATGCCGTTGACGATGCGCTGTCCGAACTGGGTTTTAACGGCGAAGTCTTCGTTTGTGTGCAGGGGCTGGGTGTTCATGGTCAGCATCGAGAACAGGGTGTTGTCCGCTTCGGTGACGGTGCGTCCCAGCGGGTGACGAAACCTTTGGCCGACTTCGAGTTCTTCGTAGAATTTACCGGGCATGGCAGCTCCTAACGCAGGAATTTGTCAAGTTCCTCGGGCGCTGTGGCGGCGGTGAAATCGAGCGTGAGCGGGGTCAGCGAAACCTGGCGTTTGCCAATCATGACATAGGCATCGGTATCGTGCGGTTCGCCGGACAGGTCGAAGCGCACCTCGTAGCCGACGTAGCCTTTCTTGCTCCAATCGCTGCGTTCGGGTTTGGTCGGGTGGAAGTAACGCTGACGCGAAAGGCGTGTCCAGACGAGCGGCGTGGCCGGGGTTGCATCGGAGGGCACATCCAGCTTGAGCAGGTCTGCGCCGGGCGGCAGTCCGCGCTCGAGCAGGCGGGCGGCCACATGCGCGGTGAAATGCGCGGCGGTTGAAAAATCCACCTCTTTCGAATAGGAAAGGTGATGTTCTTTGTCGGTTTCGAGCGAAACGGCCAGGGCCGGGATGAAATGCGAGGCGGCTTCCATCGCCGCGCCAACCGTGCCGGAAACGGTGATTCCGGTGGCGACATTTTCGCCGTAGTTGATGCCTGAAACCACCAGGTCGGGCTTGACCGGCATGATTTCAAGGATGCCGTGCAGGACGGCCTGGGCCGGGGTGCCGCCAACGGCGTACACCGGCCATTCCTGACCGTGGATGGTCAGGGTTTCCCTGGCGATGATCCCATCTGAGGTGATTGGCAGCGAGCGCCCGGTGCCCGAGGACTGTTCGCGCGGCGCGGCCACTGTGACATATCCCAGCGCCGAAAGCGCTTCGGCGGCAGCCCACAACCCCGGCGAGCGGATGCCGTCATCGTTGGTAAGAAGAATTTGTGGTTTGTGCATAATGTCTCCGTGAAACATTGTACCGCCAAACGCGGGGAAACAAAAAGCGGTAACGATGTTGTACCGTTACCGCTCTCAGTCAGTGCCCTTGGCGCGACTCGAACACGCGACCTATTGCTCCGCAAGCAAGCGCTCTAATCCACTGAGCTACAAGGGCATTTGCGAGATGAGATTTTACATCAAAGCCTCGTTGTGGTCAAGGTGGGATTGAAATTTGAATCAGGGCCGCAAATTTTGTATACTGAAAATGGATCATGTCATGGTTGGGTGTGCGCAGCCTTGACGAACAGGCGGCTCCCAACCGGGATTGTTCTCACAGGGATTGTGTGAAAGGAGGCGTCATGTTTACGAACATCTTGCTTGCTGTAGATGGGTCTGAGCATGCCATCCGCGCCGCTCACATCGCCGCCGCTCTGGCCCGTTGTCATAAGTCCTCGCTCTGGCTGGTGGCCGCTTACGACCCGATTCCGCCTTATCTGGGCGAACCGAACTTCCAAATCATCCTGGATGCGCAGATACAGGAAGCGGAGAAACACCTGAAAAAGACCCTGGAGATTGTGGGGGAGATTCCGGGGGGAGTGAAAAGCGAGACTTTACAAGGCCCGGCGGCAGAAGCCATCCTGGATGTTGCCAAAACGCGGCACTGCGATTTGATTGTGATGGGTTCACGCGGCCTGGGCCAGTTTGCCGGGTTGTTGCTCGGCAGCCAGAGCCAGAAGGTGGTTCAACACGCCGAGTGCCCGGTGTTGATTGTCAAGTAGCCGCCTGCCGGTCGATCTGGCGGGCCAGTTCCTCGGCCTGGGTCAGTTCGGCGGGCGTATTGACGTTGATAAAGGCCAGCCCGCGCGGGTCATAACGGCGCAGTTCATCCAAAGCCAGTGCGCGCACCCGAACCTGCCCAAACCACGAAATCACCTTCCATTGATCGGCCTGGATGGCGGTTTCGATGACAGGCAGGCAGGTTGCGCGGCGATAAACAGCATGGAGCGGTTCGTAACCCTCCTGGGTTTTTGGGATGACCACATCGGCTGATTCGGCCTCCAGGGCGGCGGCCTGGACTTTGAGCAGTCCTGCGCTGGCGAAGGGCATGTCGCAGGCGACCACGGCCACCCGTGGCTGGCTGGCCGCGGCGATGGCGGTATACAAGCCTCCAAGCGCGCCGCGCCCAGCGATTTTGTCTGGCGCCAGCGGCAGGCCGAGAAAGGCGTAAGCATCCGGTTGGTTGGTGGTGATGATGAGTTCATCCGCAATCGGAGCGAGGCGCGCAATGACCCGGCTGATGAGCGGCTGGCCGAGGAAAGGCAGCAAGGCTTTGTCGCTGCCCATGCGCGAAGATTGTCCACCGGCCTGGATGACAACGGTCAGCATGGCGCGATTATATCAAGCGGAATGCTCCCGCCTTTACAAGGAATGCTTATGAAAAATGTTGCCGCATTTCTCGATTCGATGACCCGCCCGGCGGAATTATGCGAGCCGCTGGCAGCAAACACCGTTCGCTGTCTGGCCTGTGGTCATCGCTGTGTGATCCGGCCCGGCAAGCGCGGGGTTTGTCAGGTCAGGTTTCATGACGGTGAGTCGCTGCGCGCCCCGTGGGGCTATGTGGCTGCTTTGCAGGCCGATCCGATTGAGAAAAAACCGTTCTGGCACGTTTTGCCCGGTTCGGTCGCGCTGACTTTTGGGATGCTTGGCTGCGATTTTACGTGCGCTTACTGTCAGAACTGGCTGACCTCGCAGGTACTGCGCAACCCGTCCGCAGATGTGGCGGCGAACCTTGTCCGCCAGATAACGCCCGAGGAAATTGTCCAGACAGCGCGGCGTGTCGGGGCGGATGCGTTGGTTTCATCCTACAACGAGCCGCTAATCACCAGCGAGTGGGCCATGGCTGTCTTCCGCCTGGCCAAAGAGTCCGGGCTGAAATGCGCTTTTGTCTCCAATGGCAATGCCACCCCTGAAGCCCTGGCTTTTTTGCGACCCTGCCTGGATGCTTACAAGGTGGACCTGAAATCGATGCGCCAGGAGACTTATCGTCGCTTGGGTGGGTCATTAAAACATATTTTGGCGACTATCGAACAGGCCAAGGCCTTGGGGTTGTGGGTGGAGGTGGTGACCCTGGTGGTGCCCGGTTTGAACGACAGCAACGAAGAGTTATGGGATGCGGCCCGTTTCCTGGCCGGGATTTCGGCTGATATCCCCTGGCATTTGACCGCCTTCCACCCGGATTACCAGATGAACGATGCTGATTTTACGCCGCCGGAAAGCCTGGTGCGGGCGGCTGACCTGGGGCGCGAAGCGGGTTTGCGCTATGTTTATGCCGGGAATTTGCCCGGCCGGGTGGGGGAATACGAAGATACGGCCTGTCCGGGGTGCAGCCGGGTCTTGATCCGGCGCAGGCATTTCGATGTGCGCGAATATCACCTGGATGGCGAGGGAGCGTGCGTCCATTGTGGCTTGCCTCTGCCTGGGATTTGGCCGGGCGACCCGCGGCAGGTGCGTCACAACGCATCCTGGTTGTCGAAGTTTTCCTGATTTGCTGTATAATTTGGATGCGCGCTTTTCACCCGTTGGATGGACCTGAGAAAGCGCGCAATTGTTAGGAATTTCAGGTTCATCCGTCATTCACCTATCTCTTGAAGGAGGAGAATCGTGAAAAGTAAAATCTTTGTTTTGTTTTCCCTGCTCGTGGTAGCTACCATGTTGCTGGCGGCCTGCGGCGGCGCAACAGACGCCCCTGGCAGCGAGGTCGAGGAAAGCGGGCCTTTTGTAGCCAAGAAGCTCGAAGCCCCCGATTGTGATTCGACCGGCATCATCAAGTCGGTTGAAGCGACCGACCAGTATACCGCTACCTTCACGTTGTGCCAGTCTGACCCGGCGTTCTTGTCGAAGATTGCTTTCAGCCCCTTCGCCATTTACCCCGAAGAATGGCTTGAGCGCACCGCAGGCGAGGAAAGCCGCACCAGCGAAGGCCTCGAAAAACCGATCGGCACTGGTCCGTACCAGGTTTCCGAGTGGAAACGCGGCGAAAGCGTCGACTTCAAAGCCTTCGATGGCTATTGGGGCGAGAAGCCGCTGGCCGAAACCCTGGTTCTGCGCTGGCAGTCTGAAGCCGCCGCACGCTTGCTCGAATTGCAGGCCGGCACCGTCGATGGTATCGACAACCTCGGCCCGACTGATTTCGAAGTTGTGTCGGCTGACTCGAACCTGACCCTGGTTGAGCGCCCGGCCTTGAACATCTTCTACATCGGTATGACCAATACCTTCAAGCCCTGGGACGATGTCCGCGTTCGTCAGGCGATTGCCTATGGCATCGACCAGCAGCGCATCGTTGATAACTTCTACCCGGCTGGCTCTGAAAAGGCCTCGCACTTTACCCCCTGCGCCATCCCGAATGGCTGTGTGGGTGATGCGTGGTATGAGTTTGATCCCGCCAAGGGCCGTGAACTGCTGGCCGAAGCCGGCTTCCCGGACGGCTTTGCGACCAAGATTTACTATCGTGATGTTGTTCGCGGTTACCTGCCCCAGGTTCCCAATGTTGCCCAGGATGTCCAGGCGCAGTTGAAGGAAAACCTGAACATCGATGCTGAAATCGTTGTGATGGAATCGGGCGCGTTCATCGAGGCTTCGAGCGCTGGCCAGTTGGATGGCCTGTACTTCCTCGGTTGGGGCGCGGACTATCCTCATATCACCAACTTCCTCGATTACCACTTTGGTTCGGCCAACCCGCAGTTTGGCACTCCTTTCCCCGAAATCTATGAAAACCTGGAGAAGGGCGCCCAGATTGCTGACGCCAAGGAAGCCGAATCCTACTATGTGGCCGCCAACAATGCCATTCGTGAACTCGTTCCGATGGTTGTGGTCGCTCACGGTGGTTCCGGCACGGCCTATCGCGCTGATGTCACTGTCCCGCAGGCCAGCCCGCTGACCAATGAGCAGTTTGCCGTGTCCGACCCCGGTGGCCGCGATGTGTTCGTCTTCATGCAGAATGCCGAGCCGATCAGCCTGTTCTGCGCCGATGAAACCGATGGTGAATCGCTGCGCGCTTGCGACCAGGTCATGGAAGCTCTCTATGGCTACGAAGTCAACGGCACTGCTGTTGTCCCGATGCTGGCCGAATCCTGCACCCCGAACGAAGACCTGACCGTTTGGACCTGCAAGCTGCGCCAGGGCGTCAAATTCCACGATGGCACCAGCTTCGATGCCAACGACGTGGTCACCACCTTCACCATGGGCCTGGATGCCTCCTCGCCCCTGCACAAGGGTAACACCGGCGTCTTTGAGTACTATGGTTACCTGTGGGGCTTGATGAACGAGCCTGCTGCTGCCGAGTAACCTGTCGTTTCTGGCACTGTGTAACACAACACGGGATGGCGGAATGCCCGCCATCCCGTGTTGACAAAAAAGGAGCCGCCCGCCCATGATGCTGCAATACATCCTGCGCCGCCTGTTTGCTGCCATCCCTGTTTTGTTCGGTATTTTGCTGGTTACGTTTGCGCTGGCTCGTATGATCCCTGGCGATCCCTGCCGGGCGATGCTTGGCGAAAAAGCCACCAAGGCGACCTGTGATCGGTTTATCCGCGAAAAAGGATTGGATAAACCCATCTCGGAACAGTTTGCCATCTACATGAAGGATATTGCCAGGGGCGACTTTGGCAACTCGATGCGCTTCAACCAGCCGGTAACCCGACTGTTGGTCGAGCGCCTGCCAACCACGGTTGAGCTTAGCTTTTCGGCCTTATTGGTCAGCATGCTGGTGGGCATCCCCTTGGGAGTTCTCTCTGCCGTCCGCCACAATTCCTGGGTCGATGTGCTGACCATGGTTTGGGCCAACATTGGCGTTTCCATGCCCGTTTTCTGGCTGGGACTGATGCTGGCTTTTGTGTTTTCCCTCCTGATGAAAGATACATTTCTGTGGCTGCCTCCTTCCGGGCGTGTCAGCGCCGGGATGGATACCACCGCTTTTTATGACGCCTGGAATTTGAACCTGCCCGATGCAGGAATTTTGCGCAGCCTGGCCGAATTTATTGGGCGTTTGAACATCCTGAATGCGTTCCTGACCGGAAACTGGGAACTGCTCGGGGATTCGATCCGCCACCTGTTATTGCCATCCGTTGCGCTTGGCACCATCCCGATGGCGCTGATTGCCCGCATGACGCGTTCTTCGATGCTTGAAGTGCTTGGCCAGGATTACGTCCGCACGGCGCGCGCCAAAGGGGTTCGCTACAACAAAGTCATCATGAAGCACGCTTTCCGCAACGCTCTGCTGCCGATTATCACCGTCCTGGGGCTTTCCCTGGGAACTTTGCTGGGCGGCGCAGTGCTGACCGAGACAATTTTTGGGCTTTCTGGCGTAGGCCGCATCCTGTACGAATCCATCACCGCTCGCGATTATGCTATTGTGCAGGGCTTCACCGTGGTGATTGCCGTGTTTTTCGTAGCGCTTAATCTGCTGGTGGATATTTCCTACGCCTATATCGATCCGCGCATTCGATTGAACTAGCCATGACCAACCAACCTACCTCAACTGTTGCAAAATTGGATGCCGAGGCGATTTCGCTTGAATCGGTCAGCCTGTGGAGTATCACCTGGAAGCGGCTGTTCAAGCGCAAATCTTCCCTGGTTGGGATTGCGATTATCCTGATCCTGGTGGTGATTGCGCTGACTGCGCAATGGATTGCCCCGTATGACCCCCTGCAGGTGTTAATCGGTGTCGAAGATGTGAAAATGCGCCAGGCGCCCTGTATCCACTTGCTGGGCTGCCCGCAGGATCAACCCCAACACATCATGGGCATCGACGGCAATGTCCGTGACCAGTTCAGCCGTTTGCTTTTTGGCACGCGCTTGAGCTTGATCGTCGGTTTTTCAACGGTGACATTCGCCATTGTGATTGGAACGGTCCTGGGCGCGCTGGGGGGCTATTTTGGCGGCTGGATCGACAACATCATCATGCGCGTGATGGATGTGCTTCTGGCCTTCCCCTCGCTGCTGCTGGCCATCGCGATTGTGACAGTGCTCGGCCCGGGGCTAATCAACGCCCTGCTTGCGATTGGCATCGTTTCCATCCCGGCCTATGCCCGCGTCGTGCGCGCCAGCGTCTTGTCGGTGCGCGAAATGGATTACGTCTCGGCCACCCGCGCCCTGGGCGGGAACACTTACGAAATCTTGTTCGTGCGCATCATGCCGAATGCCCTGACCCCGCTGATTGTTCAGGGCACGTTGGGTATTGCCACGGCGATTCTTGATGCCGCGGCGCTCTCCTTCCTGGGCTTGGGCGCTCAGCCGCCCACTCCCGAATGGGGCGCGATGCTCGGCTCCGAGCGTAACCAGGTTTTTACCGCCCCACATCTGGTTTTCTTCCCCGGGTTTGCCATCATGTTGACCGTGCTGGCCTTTAACCTGCTCGGCGATGGCCTGCGCGATGCGCTCGATCCGCGCCTGAGATAAGCTCACTCGCAACCAAAAACGCCGGGAAATTTCCCGGCGTTTTTCATTTAATCGTATTTCAGTCTTCTCTCAGGCTGCAAGCTGTTTTTCAAGCCAGACCTGAACATCGCCCAACACCTGGGCGCGTCCTGGCTCGTTGAAAACCTCGTGGTAAAAACCATCGTAGGTTTTGAGCGTTTTATCTTTTGCAGCGGCTTGCTCAAACAACATTTTTGCCCCGCCGGGGTCCACCAGCCGGTCGGCGGTGCCCTGCACGATCAACAGCGGCAAGCGGATTGTGCTCACCTCGCGGGTGACACGCTGCATGGCCCCGAGCATTTCAGCCGCCAGGCGGGCGGTGATTTTGCCGTTGTAAACCAGCGGATCATCGAGATAGGCCTGCACAACCGCCGGGTCGCTGCAAATTGCTGTAGCGTCCAGGGCCATGATGCCCAGTTTCGGCGCAATGGCCGAGAATAAGCGGCCTGCCACCATGGTTGCAGGCGAAATATCGTCCGCAATTTTGATGGCCGGGGCCGAGATAACTGCGCCGGTCAGCCCTTCCTGGTGGTCGAGCAGGTAAGCGCAGCCGATCAGTCCGCCCATGCTGTGCCCGACCAGGAAAATCGGCTTGCCAGGCTGCCAGGCGCGGATTTGGTCAAAATACATTTTTACCGTGTCGGTAAAATCGACGAAACGCTCGACGAACACCCGCGCGCCCTCCGATTGACCGTGGCCGAAATGATCCAGCCCATACACGGCGTAGCCGAGCGGCACAAAGTGATTGACCACGTTCATGTAGCGCCCGCTGTGCTCACCCAGGCCATGCACCACCAGGAGAACGGCTTTGACTTCCCCTTCCGGCAGCCAACTTTGCTGGAAGATTTCTGCATTGCGCGCACCGCGAAATTTGCCTTGTTCATGCTTCATGGTTGCTCTCCTGTTGGGTTTTCTTTACTATCAGACATTATACAACTTTCAGGAAAATAATGCCTGGTGTACCTGGCGCGCATTTTCAACCGCCTGCGGATGGTCGCCATGCAGGCACAGCGTTTCCGGGATCACCTTCTGGTCGCCAAAGCGGATGCCTTCGCGCGCCAAGCGGATGGCGTTGGCGGCAATGGCTTGCGGGTCTGTGAGCACCGCTCCCGGCAGGTTGCGGGACATTAATGTTCCATCGGGATTGTACCCGCGGTCAGGGAAGGCTTCGCCCGCCACCCGCAGGCCGATTGCGCGGCCCGCAGCGAGCAACCCGCTGCCTGCCAGCCCTACCAGTACCAAATCTACGCTGAAGCGTTTGGCCGCCCTGGCAACTGCTTCCGCCAAAGCGGCATCTTTGGCCGCCTGGTTGTAGAGCGCGCCGTGCGGCTTGACGTGGCGCAACTCCAGTCCCTCCGCGCGGACGAAGGCTGCCAGCGCCCCGATTTGATACAGGACCAGCGCCTCGGCCTCCACCGGGTCGATTTTCATCTCGCGCCGCCCAAACCCTTGCAGGTCGGGCCAGCCAGGGTGTGCGCCGATCTGCACCCCGTGTTCCCTGGCCAGCCGGACGGTGGCTTGCATGACGAGCGGGTCGCCAGCGTGCAAGCCGCAGGCGATGTTGGCGGAGGTAATAAAGGGCATGATGGCGGCATCGTTCCCCAGGCTGTAGCTGCCAAAGGATTCGCCCAGGTCGCAGTTTAAGTCGATGGGAGTTATCATTTTTTTGTGTGGTTGGGAATTAGAACCCGGCCCAGAGATAATCATCGCCATCTGATGCTTGCCGGGCTTGGCTTTCCATCTCCCGCATCATTTGGCGGTAATTATTCTGGGCGGTGTCGATATCGGTTTCGATAAAGCGGATCTGGCCGCTGGCGAAGGGTGTTTGCGCCAAAAGCGGTTGGTCGGCGGAGATGACGGAGGCAATCTTGGGGTAGCCGCCCATGGTCGGGCAATCGGCCTGCATGATGATTGGCTGCCCATCGGCAGGAACCTGGATACAGCCGCGCGCCATCCCTTCGGAAATCATTTCGCCGGTTCGGGCGCGCGCCAGGGCCGGGCCGTTCAGGCGGTAGCCGGTCCGGTCGGAGGTCGGGGAGAGGCTGTAAACGCTGGCGCTGAAGGTTTTCAGCGCTTCGGGCGTGAACCAATCCCGCTGTGGGCCAGGCAGGAAGCGGATGGTCGGGTTGGGCTTATAGGCGGGCAGCTGGCTCAGTTTGCGCGCGGCCAGCCCCGGCAGGAAGGCGCGGCTTGGGCCGATTGCCAGCAAGTTGCCGGGAGTCAGGCTGCGGGCGGGTTCAGTTCCCAGCGTTGTCCGCAGGGTGGTGGCGCGGGAACCAAGCAGCGGCGGAGTCTGAATCCCGCCGTGAACGGCCAGAACGGCCCAGTTGCCATCCCCCGCTTTTTCGATCCGCAGGAGGCTCCCGGCGCGGACATAGACCGACATCCAGAGCGGCAGGCTGCGGTTATCGACCAACAGGCGGAACCCGGCCCCACAGACGGCCACCAGGCTGTCGGCGTGGCAATGGAATTCAGCCGAAGTGATGCCAATTTCGAGCGCGGCGGTAGCCGGTGGATTATCCACCAGCAGGTTCGCGGCGCGCAGGGCGAAGGCGTCCATCGGCCCGCTGATGGGCACGCCAAAGGCCTGCCAGCCGCGACGGCCGGCATCCTGAATGGTGGTGAACAGGGCGGCTTCAACGATTTCCAGCATGTTTAGAGGGGGATGAAACGAACCGTATCGCCCGGCGCGAGCAGGAAGGGCGGGTTGCGCTGCGCATCGTAGAGTTTGACGGTTGTCTGGCCGATCAGCCGCCAGCCGCCGGGTGAATCGACCGGGTAGATGCCGGTCTGGCTGCCGGCGATGGCCACCGATCCGGCCTGGACGTGGCTGCGCGGTGTGGCCAGGCGCGGCGCTGCCAGGGCTTCGGGCAGTTTGCCCAGGTAGGGGAAGCCCGGCATGAAACCCATTGTGTAAACCGTGTATTCCGCGCCGCTGTGCAGTTTGATTACTTCGCCGACCTTGATGCGGCAGTGCTCTGCCACGAAGGCCAGATCGGGGCCATTGTAGGCGACCGGGATTTCGACCCGCCGCGGGCTGCGCAGCAAGGCTGCGTTTGCCGTTTCACGCCGCTCTGTGACCCAATCCATGACTTCGCGCTGACTGAGCAGGAGCGGGTCATAGTGCACCGCCAGCGAAGCATATCCTGGCGCGATTTCGAGGATGCCGGGCGGCAAATCCTGTGACAGGCAGGCTGCGAGTTGGTGCACCTGGCGGTTGATGGCCGGTTCGATTTGTTCGCCCAGTTTGACCAGGATGGCTGAGTCGCAAAGCGGGAACATTATTTCTCGAAGATGCTGATGCTTTCGATATGGTAGGTTTGCGGGAACAGGTCGAAGGGCGTAACCTGTTTGAGCTTGTATCCGCCGGCAATCAGGCGGGCGGCGTCCCGCGCCAGGGTGGCCGGATCGCACGAAACGTAGGCGATTGTTTCGGGGTGGCTGGCGACCAGGGCATCGATCACGGCTTTGTCCAGCCCGGCGCGCGGCGGATCGAGGATGACCAATTCGGCGTATTCTTGCAGGGCGGGCAGGACTTCCTCGGCTGCGGCCTCGTACAGGTCAACATTATCGAATGGATCGAGGTTGGCGGCGAAATCTTCACACGAGGATGTCGCAAGTTCGATGCCAATCACCTTTTTGACGCGTGGCGCAAAAAAAGCGCTGAACAGGCCGACGCCGCAGTAAACATCCAGCAGGGTGGTCTTGGCCGTAAATGGCAGGACTTCGAGCAGGTGCTTGACCATTTCGGCGGCCATGGCGGTGTTAACCTGGAAGAACGATCCGGCGGAAACCTTGAAGGGCTGCCCCAGCACCTCGATAACGATGAAATCGTCGCCAGCCAGGATGATTGGGTCTTCCGCAACCAGGTGAACGACCGAGATGTCGCTTTCGAGTTCCATTTCGGGCGCTTCGACCTGTTCCGATTCAAGGACCAGCATCAACTCGTCGCCGGCGCGCAGCGAAACCCGCTCGAGCGGCGCGCCGGGTTCGAATTCGAGAGTCGGCCAAAGCGCGTTGAGCGCCTCTTCGGGCAGGTGGCATTCCGTAATCGGAAGCACGTTCAGGGGTGATTCGGGCCGCGCGGGATCGGCTTGGGCCGAGATAAAGCCCAGTTTCGCGTTTTCATCCAGGTGGAATTGAATGTGATTGCGATAATTCCATTCTGACGGGCAGGGAATCATATTGCGTACCGGCGGGTTTTCGATTTTGCCGATGCGGGTCAATTGATCGCGCAGAATCTCGGTTTTGGTTGTCAGTTGCTCGCTGTAGGCCAGGTGCTGGTAGTGGCATCCGCCGCAGTGGGTAAAGTGCCTGCATTTGGGCGCGATGCGGCGGGGCGAGGCTTTGACCACCTCGACCAGTTCGGCGCGGGTGAAGTTCTTGCGTTCTTCAACAATCCGTGCGCGCACGATTTCGCCGGGCAGGGCAAAGGGCACAAAAACGGCTTTGCCGTCATAGCGCCCGATGGCCTGGCCGCCATAGGTTTGGGTTGTCAGGCTGATTTGGATCGGTTTTTCATCCATTTTGAACCTTTTAACGTCAAGCCGCCAAGCCTGCCAGGCGCGCCGGAATTTGCATCGCGGGCGTCCTTGACGTTGCTTGGCGGTTCGGCTTTAACGCGAATCCGTGGTTTAGCGCAGGAAGAACGATAGCGCAACCAGGATGACGAAGAAGCTGCCGGCCAGGATGCCGATGCGCTTCAGGTCTTTTTTGACCGGGCCGTAATCGGGGTTGAATTCTGCGGCCGTGCTGCTTTTGAAAGATGTTTTCTTTGCCATTTCTTGCTCCTAAGGGTTTTGTAACGCGGCGGAGACGACAATCCGCTGGTTATCGATCAGGTAAGGGTAACACGAGATCAGGGTTACCGAGGCGTTGGGCGTGGGGGCCATCACTTCGACGCGGGTCGGTTCGACCACCTGTGTGCCGGTAATCACATACGTGTACTGGCGCTGGTTGGTGTAGACGATGACGACATCGCCCGGCTGGAGTTTATCCAGCTCACGAAAGATTTCGCCGAAAATGTCATTGTGCGCCGACAGGACCAGGTTGCCGATCTCGCCCGGATTTGGGGTGCCGATATGTTGGCCGACGCCTTTCTTGAGCTGTTCCCAGCCATCTCCCTGGACGATGGGCGCATCGACCCCGATGGCCGGAATCTGGATGCGGATGGCCTGGGCCGGGCTGGCGGTCGGCACCGGGATGCTGGCGATGTTCTGGACCAGCGGGCGCAGGTGCTCAGGGATTTCGGCTTCGTTGGGCTGCGCGCCGCCTTCGGCGTTGGGCGGCGTATGCCCAGAGGGCAGCACCACGGCGGTGATCAGCGGGGTGGCCTGGGGGGTGGCCTGCTGCATCGAAGCGGCCACCTCGTTGTTCAGGGTGCGCATGGTGTTGAAGAAGGCCAGGCCGATGCCAATCAGGCCGAGCACCGCCAGCACTTCGATACCCAGCAGCAACCTGTCCATGAAAACCCGGCGCGGGTTTTTGGGGATGGGCTGAAGTCCCGGTTCATCTGCTGGGGTCTCCACGACCCGCCCGGGGTCCAGTTCATCATCGACGGCTTCGGGTGTTTCAACCGCCAGGGAGATGACCCGCCCGGTCCGTTTGAAACGCTCCAGCCGGTCATGGCGGGTAACGCGGCGCTTGTCGAGTAACAGGCGGCGAAGTTCTTCTACCGATAAATCTTCAGGCCGTTTTTCGCTCATAGCACGGCGATTATACCCCAAGGGGCTGTGAAATTTGGACGAACAGGATATAATTCAATTCCTGCTCCGCTTGTCAATTCCTTGCGGAGGTAAATTTCAAGGAGGAAACCATGGCTTTTAGTTTTAAGAATTCGCGCGGCGTGACTTACTTCCTGCACGCCAAGGCCACTACCCTCAAGAGTGGTAAAACCCAAACCCTGTACTTCTTCTCGAAAGAGCAGAAGGAAGGCGTCCTGAATGCTGTTCCCGCCGGTTACGCAGTTGCGGAAACAGCCAACGGCCTGCCCGTTTTGAAGAAGGCCTAAGGCCTTAAAAAGAGTCGGCCTTTTGTAAAAGGCCGACTCTTTCCTTGCCATTTTGAATGGCCCTTGTTATAATATCGGTCTTCTTGGGCGGGTAGCTCAGTTGGTTAGAGCACTGCTTTGACATAGCAGAGGTCGTAGGTTCGAGCCCTATTCCGCCCACAACATCATACCCAAATGCAATGACCGGGACAATTAAACGGAACTATGCTGACAGGGAGAGCAAGGCCATAGATTGAGAGCCTGCTCCAGCCAAAACCGTCCAAAACCACCCGCGAGCATAACCCTGAAATTGCGCTTTGGCTCCACTCCACTCCATTCTACTCGGCGCAAAAGTATGGGAAACGGTTGGCCCCGTTAGCGGCCTAAGAGATACCCTTTGTTTGTGTTATTCGGGGTAAATCGGGTGGAACCGCGTGAATGTAATTTTCTCTCGCCCCGACTACGGGCGAGAGTTTTTGTTTTTAGGAGGTTTGCCATGACTGCTGATCACACCCTCACTCCCTGGCAACCCGGATGTTTTTGCAAGGCCCCTGGCTGAGCGTTTGTCCTCATCCACTGGCCCCGCCGCCTCTTCCGGGTTTGCCTTTTGCCATTTTGGGCGGCGGAAACCTGATTGAAATGAGCTTTTTTGCGCTCCACGAATAAAGGAGAAAGAATGTCTGACCGATACGAAGATTCACAGCTTTACAAGATTCGCCACTCTGCGGCGCATATCATGGCCCAGGCTGTCCTGGAATATTATCCGGAAGCAAAGTATACGATTGGGCCTCCGGTTGAGAACGGTTTTTATTACGATTTTGAACTGCCCCAGGCGATTACCCAGGAAGACCTCGAAAAAATCGAGAAACGCATGCGCCAGATCATCTCCGGCGGGCATGTTTTCGAGAAGCAGGTGCTTTCGGCCCAGGATGCCCGTCAGATTTTCAAAGACCAGCCCTATAAGCTGGAGTTGATCGAGGGCCTGGAGAAAGGCGGATTCGACGAGTACGGTAATCCGCTGGATGTCAAACCGGATATTTCCATCTACCGCCACGATACGTTCACCGACCTGTGTCGCGGCCCGCACGTTGAGAACACGCGCCAGATCAACCCGAGCGCGATTAAGTTGATGTCGATTGCCGGGGCTTACTGGCGCGGCGACGAGAACAACAAGATGTTGACGCGCATTTATGGCACGGCCTGGCAAAAGCCGGACGAGTTGAAGCAATACCTGCTCATGCTGGAAGAAGCCAAAAAGCGCGATCACCGTAAGCTGGGCAAGGAACTCGAAATCTTCTTCTTTGATGATGAAATTGGCCCTGGCCTGCCGCTCTGGATGCCAAACGGGACAATCATTGCCGACGAACTCGAAAACCTGGCCAAGGAAATGGAATCCAATGCCGGTTATCAGCGCGTGCGCACGCCCAACCTGACCAAGGAAGACCTGTTCATGCGCTCCGGCCACCTGCCGTACTATGCCGAAAGCATGTACCCGCCGATGGAACTGGAAGGTGTGAAATACTACGTCAAGCCGATGAACTGCCCGATGCACCACAAAATCTTCGGCGCGCGTCCGCGCTCGTACCGCGAACTGCCCATCCGCCTGGCGGAGTATGGGACGTGTTACCGCTACGAGAAATCGGGTGAACTGTTCGGGTTGATGCGCGTGCGCTCGATGCAAATGAACGATGCCCACATCTACTGCTCGGAAGAGCAGTTCGAAAGTGAGTTCATGGGCGTTATCGACCTGTACAAGAAATACTTCGACCTGTTTGGGATCGAGAAATTTGTCATGCGCCTGTCGCTGCATGCCAAATCCGGCCTGGGCAAGAAGTATGTCGATAATGAGCGCCTGTGGCTGAAGACGGAGGATATGGTGCGGCGCGCCATGCAGAACGGCGGTGTGCCGTTTGTCGAGGTGCAGAACGAAGCGGCTTTCTACG
This sequence comes from Chloroflexota bacterium, assembly GCA_023459215.1. Taxonomy (GTDB): domain Bacteria; phylum Chloroflexota; class Anaerolineae; order Anaerolineales; family Villigracilaceae; genus UBA8950. Next base: position 63,596 of record JAEWVF010000074.1, on the reverse strand, counting down.
GCCCGAAGATCGACGTTCAAATCTGGAGCGCGATTGGGCGCGAGTTTACGTTGGCTACGAACCAGGTTGATTTTGCCGTGCCGGAACGCTTTGACCTGAAATTTGTCAACCGCGAAGGACAGGAGGAGATTCCGCTCTGCATTCACCGCGCGCCGCTCAGCACGCACGAACGCATGATTGGCTTCCTGATCGAGCACTACGCCGGGGCCTTCCCGGTCTGGCTCGCGCCGGAACAGGTGCGCGTCATCCCAATCACGGACGGGCAGAACGAGTATGCCACCCAGATTGCCGTCCAGTTGCGCGATGCCGGGGTGCGGGTTAACGCCGACCTGGGCACGGACCGTATGAATGGCAAAATCCGCCAGGCGCAGTTGATGAAGGTGCCGTACATGGTGGTGATCGGCGCAAATGAGGCCGAGGCTGGCGTGGTGTCGCTGCGTATGCGCGATGGCTCCCAACTGAACAACATCCCCCTGTCCGAATTCATGGCGCGGGTCAAAGACCGCATCAGCCGCCGGGCGAGCGAACTGTAAACATCCCTGAATCAAAAAAGTCCCCGCAAATAATCGCGGGGACTTTTTTGATTTTTTAGATTAATCCGGCTCGCAGAAGCTGATGCCCAAATCTTTGGCGGTCTGGATGATGTCGCTGTTGATGGGCACAGACTTCATCTGCCCGTGGGCTTCTTCGATCGGCACAAAATTCATTTGCTGGCCGTTCAGGGCAACCATAACATTCGAAAGACCCTGCTCCAGCGCGCGGACGGCGGCTGCGCCAAAGCGCAGGGCGATGACACGGTCAAAGGCGGTGGGCGTTCCACCGCGTAGCAGGTGACCCAAGACAACCACGCGGGTTTCTTTGCCGGTCAGGGATTGGATCTCGGCGGCGACTTTTTCACCGATACCGCCCAAGCGCTCGGCCCGTCCGGCTTCTTTGCCGATGACCGATGAATTGCCGCCAATCGGCTTGGCGCCTTCGGCCACAACCACAATCGTGAAGAAGCGCCCGGCTTGCTCGCGCTCCTGGATTTTTTGCGAAACCTTGCGCAGGTCGTAGGGGATTTCAGGGATGAGGATAATATCCGCTGAACCGGCAATGCCCGATTCGACGGCGATCCAGCCTGCGTAGCGGCCCATGACTTCGACGACCATGACGCGACCATGCGAGGCGGCGGTCGAGTGCAGGCGGTCGATCCCTTCCACGGCAAAAGCAACAGCGCTGTCAAAGCCAAAGGTGAAATCGGTTTTGTCGAGGTCATTGTCGATGGTTTTGGGGACGGCAATCACGCGCAGGCCCTTCTTGGCCAGCACATTGCCGATTTCAAGCGAGCCATCGCCGCCGACGGTAATCAGGGCGTCCAGACCATGCAGGGCGAAAGCACGCACGATTTCATCGGTGCGGTCGACTTCTTCCTTGCTGCCGTCCGGCAGGATGATAGGGTAGCGCATCGGGTTGTTGCGGTTGCTGGTACCGATGATGGTGCCGCCCAGGTGGGTGATGCCGCGCACACGGTCGCGGGTCAGGCGGATGATGCCGCCTTCGGGGTACTGCTCGGGAGTCAACATACCGTGAAAACCGTCGCGGATGCCGTACATCTCCCAGCCGCGTTTAAGGCCGGAGAGAACAGCAGCGCGAATAACAGCATTCAAACCGGGGGCGTCGCCGCCGCCGGTGCTGATGGCAACTCGTTTGATGGGGCGCATTTCTTGGGTCATAGAACAATCTCCAGTATAAGTTCAAAAATTCACGCACAGCATTATAACCGCTTTGGCCGATGGCTGGTAAAATCATTCTGCTAAAATCTCATAAAAAGGTTGTCTTATGTCAAATTGGTTGGAAGTTTCCCTGACGGTCAACGGCGAACTGGCCGAAGCTGTAGCCGATGTGCTGGCTCGTTTTGCGCCGAATGGCGTTGTCACCGAGCAGGCAGTTAAATTTATGGATGATGAAGATGAAGGCACGCCGGTCGGCGATATTACCGTGCGCGCTTACCTGGTCGCCGACGAGACCCTGGAAGATACCCGCCAGAAGCTGGAAGAATCGCTTTATTACCTGGGCATGATTCAGCCGCTGCCGGCTCCGGTTTTTACGCCTGTTGCTGATCAGAACTGGATGGAGGCCTGGAAGGCGCGTTACCAGCCGATTCCGATTGGCAGGAAGCTGGTGATTGTTCCCGCCTGGATGGAATCCCCCGAGCCGCAGCGCGTGCCCATCAAAATCGATCCGGGGATGGCCTTCGGCACCGGGACGCACCCAACCACCCAACTCTGCCTCGAGTTTTTGGAGGAATGCCTGCCGGAGGATTGTCCGCTGGTCATGGATGTGGGCTGCGGTTCGGGGATTTTGGCGATTGCTGCGCTGAAGCTCAGCGCAAAATCGGCCCTGGGTGTGGATATCGACGAGGCCTCGATTGTCAACAGCCGCGAAAATGCCCTGAATAACGGCGTCGATAGCGAGGCGTTTCGGTTGGGGTTGGGGTCGGTGGCTGAAATCCGCGCCGGTCAGTTTGGGGATACGTCTGCGCCGCTGGTGCTGGCCAACATCCTTGGCCCGGTCTTGATCCGCCTGTTCGAGGCTGGTTTGGCTGAACTGGTTGCGCCCGGCGGCACACTGATTTTGTCAGGCATTCTCGAACACCTGGCAGACGATGTGGCCGCGGCGGCCAGGAAGCACGGGCTGGCGCTTATTGAGAAGAAGCAGATGGGTGACTGGGTGGCGCTGCGGGTAGGCTGAGCGGCAGGACGTAGGCCCCAATGGCCGTCAAAGCGGCAATAACAACGATCAAGATGAGCACCTGGCCTGTGGGCCAGGTGTATTCATAGTACAGGATCGGGAAGGGACGTAAAGCCAGATTCGTGTGCGCCCACCATGAACCGAATTGGACGGCAATCATCCCGCTTGCGGCAGCCAGTATTTTGGCGGGGCGCTTTTTGAGCAAACTGGCCAGGCTGCAAACGACCACGAGCGCGATACAGGCGAGCAGGAGCGGAACGGTTTTAGCGAGATTATTTGCCTGCAAGAGTTCATAGCGTTCGAGCAGCAGGGTATGGTAAAGCATGAAAACGCTTGCCACCGGCAGGCTGCCGAGCAGGCTGGCGCTGGCTAACCTTTGCCAGGCTGGAATCTGGGGGAAACGTTCAACAATGATGCGCACCAGGGGAATTCCCAGGGCGAACCCGAGACCGATGAACAGTCCGTGCTGGATGGCGGTCAGGAAGCGGGCCGTATCGAGAAAAACGTTCAGGCGGTAAACACTGTAGGTGAAAATGGCGAAGCCCAGGGCCGAGCCGAGCAAGGCTGAAAGCGCAATCAGCGCTAGCCGGTTGGGGGTGGCGAAGGCCTGGCCCAGCATCCATTCGCTGATGGTTTCAACGCGGATCGCTGCCGGGATGGAGGCCGGCAGGCTGCCGGTGGTTTGCAGGGTTTGCAGCAGCGCGGGCAGGCGGCGACCGGGCGCGGCTGCCTTGAAGACGGTTTCAAGGGCGTTTTCCGAGCGCAGGTGGCCAATCAGTTGCGCGGCTTCATCGCCTGTCTGCGAGTCTTCGAGCGCCTGGTAGGCCAGGATGGCGTCCTCCTGCTGGCTGAAAACCATTTTTTGCCACTTTTTGGCCGGATGCAGGATTTTTCTGAGGAGTTGCAACAGGCTGCGCCGGGTTTCGCTGTCCTGGGTCATGCCGATCCCTTTCAGGATGGCTTTGACAAATGGGGCCTGGTTGTCGAAAGATTGCTGATGAAGTTCAAGGTCTGCGGCCAGCAGCCGGGCTGTGCGCTGGCGGATATCTTCCTCGTCGTTGCCGAGCAGGCTGGCGGCTACCTCGATCCGGTCTGACAGGGATTCGACGCGCTGCCACCATTCTTCGTGCATGTAACCGTAGCTGATGGCCGCATTGAGCATAAAGCGGACATCCGTGTTTAACGTTTGCCTGTCCTGGCTGCCGGTATCGATGAGCGCGAAAGAAGTCAGGCTGAGCGGGACAGTGCTGCCCGGCGATTTCCACTGCTGGATGCTCTTCTTGTAGATTTCAAGCGCATTCAGGTTCTTGATTTCGTTCTCGTCCCAATGGTCGAGCGAGGCCATGCGGACGGGTTCGGCGCGGAAAACCTCGTACAAGGCCTGCATAGCCTGTCCGGCGGATGCTGGGCGGGCATCTGGCAGGATGGAGGTGATTTGGCGCAGGATTTTTGTCAATCCGGCTGGCAGTTCGGGGTTGAGTTCGCGCGGGTCGGGAATCTCTTCACGGGTTTGCAGTTGTTGGATGCCGAGAACCTTTTCACCCCGCCAGGGAAGCTGCCCGGTGAACATTTCGTAGAGTACAAGCCCAAAGCTGTATAAATCCGATTGCGGGGTGGCTTCGGAGAGGGTGTGCTGTTCCGGCGGGGCGTAGAAGGGTGTCCCGCGGCCAGTGTGCATGGCCTGGGTCTGGTTGGAAATGATCCGCGCCAGCCCGAAATCGGACAGGTAGACGTTGTGATGCAAATCCAACAGGATATTGGACGGTTTCAAATCGCGGTGGATGATTTCGCGCTGGTGCAGGTAATCCAGCGCCGAGGCGATTTTTGCGGCGTATTCGAGCGCTTTCGCCGCCGGGATCGGCCCGGCGTTGATCACGTCTTCGAGCGAACCGCCGGGGATGTAAGGCGAAATGATGTAGCGTAATACATTCGAACTGCCGTAGTCGACCATTGGCAGGATGTAGGGATGGCGCAGGTGCAGCAGCTTGCCAATCTGCCTGTCCAGCAGGACATCGTCGGGGGAGCGTTTCTCGGTCGATTCGGGCGTTTCTGAAAATTTGACCGCGACAATCTGCCTGTGTTCACGGTCGAAAGCAGACCAGACACAGCCCTGACCGCCCTCCCCGATTTGTTCGAGGAGGCGGTAGTGCTTGAACCCCTGTCCGGAGCGGATTTCGTTGATGCGGTTGAAGGGGAGTTCTGGCATTGGATTGGCGATGTTTAAGGGTGGATCGCGCTCTGACTGACAGTACAGCTATCAAACGTGGCTGTCAGGCTGTAATTACCTGTTGCCAGGGTCTGGTCAAAATTCAGAGTCAATGTTTTTGCGCCGCTGCTGGCAATTTGCCGGTCAGCCAGTGTGCCAGTGAAGGTAAAGTTGCTGGGAGTATTATTACTGTTCCCAGACCAAAGTTGGGCGCCGCTGAGGAGAACTTCATTTATTCTCTGACTGGCCGGATCGTCAATCCAGTTTACAACCAGCGAGTTTAGCGTTACGGTTGCGCCGCTGTTGTTGGTAATAACCACATTTAATTGTGAGCCAGAAAAGGTGATAGCGCCTGCGCTGCAAGTTCCCGGAGTAAAAGTTGGCGTAAAGGTCGGGGTAAAAGTTGGTGTAAACGTGCTGCTGGGAGTCAGCGTGAAGGTTGGCGTAAACGTGCTGCTGCTTGTGGGCGTGAAGGTTGGGGTAAAGGTATTGCTGGCCGTGGCGGTGAAGGTCGGGGTAAAGGTCGACGTAAACGTGGGTGTAAAGGTGTTGCTGCCGGTGGGTGTGGGCGTATGGGTTGGGGTTGGCGTTGGGGTCTGGGAAGCCGTCAAGGTTGCCGTGGGGGTCAAACTTGCCGTAACGGTCGGGGTGGGGGTGTGTGTCAGGCTGGGCGTAAAGGTAGGCGTGAACGTCCGCGTCAGACTGGGGGTAAAGGTCGGGGTGGAGGTGCGCGTCAGGCTGGGGGTGAAGGTGCGGCTGGGTGTCAGGCTCGGGCCGCTGGTGGCGCTCGGATTGGGCTTTTTGGTGGCGGTGGCCGCGCGGGTGGGGATCGGCGGCAAAAAGGTGGCGCTCGGGAGCCGGGTCGGGCTGGGCAGCGCCGTCATGGTCTGGCTGGCGGCGGGCGAAGGGCTGGCCTGTGTGGCGCCCAGGGTTGGCTCCATCTCCACTGCCAGCGTGGCTTCTATATCTTCGGCTGGCACAGTCGGGATGGGGGTCAGGTCGCAGTTTTCCCCGGTCATGGTGCAGGATAGTACCAGTTCATCTTCCGAGATTGGGGATGGTTCGGAAGGCGGGCCGACCGGGTCGAGGCCGTTTTCGCCGCCCAGGGGAATCGAAACTTGCTCCCCGGGGCCAAACACCTGGGTCTCACCATCGGCAGTTACCTGGGCGGAGCCGCTGTACAGGCTGATGTTCATGCCCTCGCCCTGGGCGGCGGTGATGCTGGCGGTGCCGGTCAGCACCAGTTCGGAACCGTTGATGTTGAAGGTCGCCCCGACCCCGTCTGGCATGGTAATCAGCAGCCCGTCGAACGGGACGGCATCGCAAATCACCTGCCCGGTATCGCTAAAGAAGTAGAAGGTTTGCAGCCCGGGGCCTTCCTTGTCGAGCGTGGTGTTGCCGAAAACGAGCAAGGTGACGGTTTGTCCAGGCAGGGAACGCGGCAGGTTGGCCATCACCTTGAAAATGGCGATGCCCCAGGCCTGTTTGGCAACATCCAGCGGCGCAGCGGACAGGCGGCGCAGGTCGTCGACATCGATGACATCCCCGCGCTGGGCAAAACGTCCGGCCACGCCTTCGGCCAATTCGGCTTCGACCGAGAAATTTCCGTAGCAAAGCTGGTTGGTGCCGATATTTTTGCAGTAGGTATCTGATTCCTGCATGGCGCGCTCAACCAATTGCTGACAGGCCTGGTTGTTTGCGGCCAGGGCCGTTGCAGTCAGGTTTGGCCCATCCTGGTTGGCAAAAATCCCCGCTTCGAAAAATACCAATGCCCACAAGCCGGCGCAGAGGAGCATGAATCCCAATACGGCAAAAGCGACAATCCGCCAGAGTGGCGGACGATTTCCCTTGCGTTGGAATCCTGTACCTGCGTTTCCTGTTTCAGGCGGCTGGGTCATGATTTTTTTATTTTGGATTGGCAAACACAGCGATAATGTGCATTTTCCCCATACGGATATGCGCTCCGCTGGCGATTGGATAGAACTTATTGGGCGCAAGCTCTTCATCATTTAGCCAGGTACCGTTGGTGCTGTCCATGTCACAAATTTCGTAACCCTTTTCGGTCTTGCGTACCAATACATGCAAGCGTGAAACGCCCAAGCCATAAGCGCCGTAGGCCGAAAGATCGACAATCGTTTCCTCAACATTTTCGACTTTGCGGCCCAGGATAAATTTATCTTCGGTGACCAGGGCAATTTCCTGGCCGCTTTCCTGCGACAGGATCGCCATTCCCTCGCCAGGAATACCGGTCTTGATTTCCAACTCATGGGTATCAAAGAGATGCGTGGCGCCTTCCATGCGCTGGGTGGTGCGATGGCCGGGCTGTTCGGCTGTCAGTGGACTTTGGCAATGAGCGCAGACCGTTGCCGTTGCTTCATTTTTAAGTTTACAAACCGGGCAAAAGATTTCGGATTTGCTCATTCTTGATTCCTTATCCCTTCTGGGTACATATTTAACTTTCTTACAAATAATACATCTAAACCGGGATTTGTACAAATCATGTTCATGGCAAGTATGGTTTTTCTATTTTCTATTTTACCTCCATGTGCTATGATTTAACCATGTCCTCCCGGCGCAGGCTTTTGGGTTATCTTTTGTTGAATGTGCTTATCTCTGCCTGCGTTACGCTTTCCATTTTATTCATCTATGAAACCCGTTATCGCCCGGCTGCCCTGCCCCAGCCGGTCATCCCGGCGACCGATTCCAGTTTTGAGATTGCGGCTGTTGTCGGGGCTGGACTGCCCGACAATGAGATGATCCTGGTGCGCAATACCGGACAATCCGCCGCCAGCCTGGAAAATTGGCAGATTCGCGACGCGGACGGGAACACCTATACCTTTGGCGCGCTCAACCTGCCGGCCAATGCGGCCATCCAACTGCGTACCGCTCCCGGCAAAGACAGCGTCATCGACTTGTACTGGGGATTGGCCTCCTCGGTCTGGTCTTCGGGCGAATCCGCCAGCCTGCTCGACCCGGACGGAAATGCGCGTTCGATTTATCAAGTGCCATAGCCCGTGACCAAAACTCGTATTCAGTTGCCAGCAATCAGGTATTCAGCGAACCAAGCGCAGAAAATACTGATACTGGCCACTGGACGCTGACCACTGAATACTGGATAACCACTCATGACCCAAGCCCTGTACCGCAAATGGCGACCCCTCGCCTGGGACGAAGTTGTCTCACAGGAACACGTTATTCAAACCCTGAAAAACGCCGTGACCGGCGAACGCGTGGCGCATGCCTACCTGTTCAGCGGCCCGCGCGGAACCGGCAAAACCACCGCCGCGCGCTTGCTGGCCAAGGCGGTTAATTGTCTGAATGAAGACAAAGCCAAACGTCCCTGCAACGAATGCGCCCACTGCCTGGCGGTCAACGAAAACCGCTTTATGGATTTGATCGAAATCGACGCCGCCTCCAACACCTCGGTCGAGGATGTGCGCGATTTGCGCGACAAAATCAATTTCGCGCCCTCGCAGGGCACATACAAAGTCTATATCATCGATGAAGTCCACATGCTCTCGACGGCGGCTTTCAACGCCCTGCTCAAGACCCTCGAAGAACCGCCGCCGCATGCCATCTTCATCCTGGCTACCACTGAGATTCACAAAATCCCGGCTACGGTGCTTTCGCGCTGCCAGCGGCATGAGTTCCGCCGCTTCCCGCTCAGCGAAATCACCCGCCGCCTCGAACTGATTTGCAAGGAAGAAAAACTCAAGGCTGACCCCGATGCGCTGACGATGATTGCGCGCCAGTCGGCGGGCGGGATGCGCGATGCGATCTCGCTGCTCGACCAGCTTGCCTCGACCGGCGACCACATCAGCCTCGAACTGGCCCAGACGGTGCTCGGCACCGCCGCCAGCCAGTCGGTCATCGGCATGGTGCAGGCTGTGATCGAAAAAGAACCCGCACACGGACTTGAAGAAATCCATCGCGCGCTGGACGGCGGCGCGGACGCCCGCGCCCTGGCGCGCCAGGTGGTCGAGTATCTGCGCGGGCTGATGCTCATCCAGCTTGGCAACGGCGACCAGGTCGAAGCCACCGCCGATGCCCGCAAACAGATGACCGAACACGCCCGCGCCCTGGCGACCGGCGAAGTCCTGCGCATGATGCGCGCCTTTAATGCGGCAGCCACCGATACGCGCGGCGGCTGGCAGCCCTCGCTCGGCCTCGAACTGGCTTTTGCCGAAATGCTCGAAACACCGACTCCCCTGGCATCCGCCCTACCCCCCTCTTCTCCATCCAATTTAGCGAAGTCCAGCAAAATTGGGGAGATGGAGGGGGCTACTCCCGCGCCCCAGCCTGCCGCCGCGCCTCGGCGGGTTGCCCCGCCGCCAGCGCCGGCCGCGCGGAGCGTTCCACCCGCCAGCCCGGATCCGGCTCCAATAGCGGAATCCGGGTCTGGGGCTGAGTCCGCCCCGGCAGTCGTCCCGTTACAGAAAATTGCCGCAGCCTGGAAACAGATTTCAGCGGCGATTAAATCCCAGAATCCCAACCTGGCGGCCTTGCTCAATTCGGCCAAGCTGATCGAGGTAACGGGAAATGCGGTTGTGCTGGGTTTTACCAGCGAGATTTTGCTCGATAAATTTAATCGCCCGGAGCACACCCAGTTGACCGAACAGGTGATTTCACAGACGCTCGGCGTGCCCCTGACGGTTCAGCCGTTGGTGGCGGGCGGCAAGAATGCCCTGCCGGCCAATGTCAAGCCGGATAGCATGGTGGCAGCGGCCTTGCAGAGCGGCGGGGAAATTGTCGATATTCAATAGGGGGCTTATGGCGCAGTTCGAAATTTCAGCGTTTTGGGCGAAAGCATTTGGGGCTGCAGGTTGATGACTGCGCCCAGGCTTTCGCCGGCCCCGTTTTACCGGAAACCATTGACAGGCTTGGGGCGATTTTCTCCCGGTCGCAGCCGTTTCTCGCAGCTTAAGAAAGATTTGGTTTGAGGCTATGGATCATGCAGCTTGAGTTTTCAATTTTCCTGATACCGCTGGCGTTGTGCGCCCTGATCTCGGTGGTCGTTGCCATTTATGCCTGGTCGCGGCGCTCGCGGCAGAGCGCCGTTGCTTTAACCATCCTGGCGAGTGTGATTGCCCTGTGGTGCATCGGCTACGCCTTCGAACTGGCGGCGGTCGAGTTGCAAGCCAAGTATTTTTGGGGCAAGCTCCAATATATCGGTATCGCTTCGGTGCCGCTTTTCTGGTTTATTTTTGCCTACAACCACGCCAACCCGGGCAAGCGTTTGTCGCACACCTGGATGCTTTCCATGTCTGCGATCCCGTTTACCACGATTGTTTTGGCTTTGTCGATGGAATGGCACGGCCTGATCTGGGGCGATGTTTCGATTTTGCGCGAGGAATATTTTTCGGCGGTCAAGGTCGATTCGCGCGGCGTTTGGTTCTGGATCCATTTTGTTTATTCCTACCTGCTGCTGCTGGGCGGAACCGTCATCATTGCGCGCTGGCTGCGAAAGGCGCAGGGTCTGTATCGCAGCCAGGCAGTGGCGCTGATCCTGGCATTGTTGGTGCCCTGGCTGGGGAATATCCTGTATTTTATGGGGGTAAACCCCGACCCGACCCCGTTTGCTTTTACATTGACGGTATTGGCCCTGTTGTGGGCGATTTTGGGTTATCGCTTGGTGGATGTCGCCCCGGTTGCGCGTGACCTGGTCATCGAAGGCTTGCGCGATGGCATGATCGTGCTGGATGCGAGCGGCAAGGTGGCCGATATTAACCCGGCCGGCGCACGTATGATCGGCTTGCCGGTCAGCAGTTTGCTGGGCCAGCCGGTGGCTGAAGTGCTGGCGCCCTGGGCGCATCTCGTTGAAAAATTTCGCGAGGCAAAAGATTCGGCTGAGGTGATTACTGTTGGCGAGGGGGTGTCTGCGCATCGGTTTGAAATCCGTGTTTCGGCGCTGGTCGACCGCAATGAGGCCGTGATTGGCCGCCTGGTGACCATCCGCGACCTGGAGCAGGCCGAAATCCCGCAGCCGTCGCCGCGCTCGGCTATGCACGAGCCGATCACCCGTCCGTTAGAGAAACCATCCCAGCCACTGCCTGCTCCGGCGCAAGCGGAAGGGAAGCCTTCCTTCCTGAAAAGCCTGGCGCAATTTTTGAACCCGCCTGTTTTGCAGAAAATGGTTGTTTCGAAAGAAGTCAACCCTGCCTGGGCGCAAACGGTTGAGCGGGCGGTTACGATTAGCGCGCGTTACATTATGGTATTTGGCTCGATTGTCGCGCTGATTATTCTTTCCGATCTGGATATCAAGAACAATCTTGGCTATACCATCGCAATTTTGGCTTTCCTGGCAACCTCTTACTTCCTGGCCTTGTCCAGGACAACGCCGTTTCACGTTCGGGTCGGGGTTTTCCTGACCCTGGTTTATGTGATGGCCCTGGCCGAGTTGCTGAAATATGGTTTTGCCTCCGATGTTTTCCTGTATTTTATGGCCTTGATTATCCTGGCCCATATGCTGCTCGATTTGCGCGGCGGCTGGTGGATGCTGGCCCTGGCGCTGGCCACGCTGACCATTTTTGCCTGGGCGGTATTATCCGGGGTGTTCACGCCAACCGAGACCATGAAAACAATCGGGATGGTTCTGCCTGTGAACACCTCCGCGGCGGTGACCAGCATCGTTGTTTACTTATTTAGTTCGCTGACCATGATGACGGTGGTCAATATGTTCGTCGCCAATCTGAATCAGGCCTGGCAAAAGGAAATCCAGGCGCTGAACCTGGTGCAGCAGGAGCGCGACCTGCTCGAGCAGCGCGTGGTCAAGCGCACCGTTGATTTGGCCGAGGCGCGCGACCTGGCTTTAAAACAGAGCGACGAACTGCGCAAGTACTTCCGTGTCATCGAGCAGAGCGGTAACTCCATCATCATCACCAACACCAAAAACGAAATTGAGTATGTAAATCCGCGTTTTGAGCAGATAACGGGCTACAGCCTGGAGGAAGCGCTGGGCCAGAACCCGCGCATTCTCAAGTCGGGCACGCAATCGGGGGAATTCTATGCCCAGATGTGGAACACGTTGAAGGAAGGTAATGTCTGGCGCGGCGAACTGCATAACAAGCGCAAAGATGGCGGCCTGTTTTGGGAGGCTGCCACCATTGCGCCAGTCCATAGCCAGGAGGGGTCCGTGATCAATTATGTGGCGGTCAAGGAAGATATCACCGCTCAAAAAGAACTGCGTGAGCAGCTTGAGCGACAGAACGAATACCTGGCGGCCCTGCAAAATATCACCCTGGAACTGCTCAACCGGCGCAACCTGGACGATTTACTAAACGTGGTTGTCGAACGGGCTTGCGCATTAATGGATGTTTCCCTGGGCCTGATTGCCTTGCGTGACGATGAGGAAGGCGGCGCTTTCATTTTCCGGGCGACAACCCCCGCCCAGGCTCATTCACTGGGCAAGCCGGTTGTGCCTGAACGGATGAAATACACAGCCCAGGCGATTGAAACCGCTGCGCCAGTGATTGTGGATGATTACTCTGCCCGAGGAATCCCCTACACCGTAACGGGTGGCGGTTACCTGCACGCCACCGCAGATTTTCCCATCATTGCCGGCGGGGAAGTGGTCGGCGTTTTGGCGCTGGGCCGCACAAAGGAGAATTATCCCTTTACCCCATCCCAAATTGAAACGGCGACTCTGTTTGCGCAAATGGTTTCGTTGGTGCTGGATAATACCCAACTGTACGAATCCGCCATCCGCGAGATCGAACAACGCAAACAGGCCGAAGAGCGCAACCTGCGTTTCGTCGAAGATATGAAGTCGCTGCAACAAATCCACATGGAACTCAGCCAGGTGCGGGAAAGCGACCAACTGTATATTCGGATGATTGAATTTACCCAGCGCCGTTTGGGCCTGGATCGGGTCGGCCTCTTCATTTTGGACGAGTCGCTCAATGCGATTGTCGGCACTTATGGGGTTAACCCGGATGGCCAGGTGCGCGATGAACGTTATTTCAGCGAGGGAATCACCCCGGATCACTGGACACTCGAGATTGTAAATTCGCCCAACCACACCAAGCTGTGGGAGGATGCTCCGCTTTACGATAACAGCGGAGTGGTTGGCACCGGCTGGAAGGTGGCCTCGACCCTGTGGAACGGCCAAAAAGCGATTGGCTATCTCATTTGCGATAATCTTTTGTCCGGGCACCCGCCGCGCGCCTATGAATTGGAACTGGTTTCGCTTCTGGGCAGCACATTCGGCCACCTGATCGAGCGCAATCGCAATGAAATCTTGCTGCAAGAGAGCGAAGCGCGCTTCAGACAGATTGTCGAGAATGCCAGCGATGTGATCTATCGGACGAATAACGATGGCTTTATCACCTATGTTAACCCGACCGTCCTGAGGATGATGGGTTTCAAAAGCGAGGCCGAGATGCTCGGTCGCAGCTACCTGGAGTTTGCCAAACCCGATTGGCGAGCCAAACTCAAACGGTTTTACCTGCGCCAATTCTTGCGCGGGGAGCAAAATACTTATTTTGAGTTTGAATCGTTCACCCAGGATGGCCGTGAAATTTGGATCGGGCAAAATGTCCAAATCATCAAGGAAGCCGACAAGGTGGTCGGGTTCCAGGCCGTGGCGCGCGACATCACCAGCCTGAAACAAGCCCAGGAATCCCTGGCCCTGGCCCGCGACCAGGCCCTGGAAGCCAGCCGCTTCAAAAGCCAGATGCTGGCCAAGATCAGCCACGAGCTGCGAACCCCCCTGGGCGCGGTCATCGGTTATGCCGAATTGTTGCAGAACAACCTTTTTGGTCCGTTGAACGCGGAACAAAAAGACGCCGCAGACAACATCGTCGACAGCGCCAATTACCTGAATGCCATGATCGGTGAACTGCTTGATCAGGCCCAGATCGAGGCGCGTTCGGTCAAATTGCGCATCCTGCCCTTCTCCCCGATTGAACTGGCCGAGCGTGTGACCGCCACGATGCTGATTCTGGCGCAAAAGAAGGGACTCGAGTTGGTTGCCTCGGTTGCGCCGGATATGCCGGAGAGCCTGATGGGCGATTCCAAACGATTGCAGCAAATTCTGATAAACTTAACCGGCAACGCTATCAAATTTACCACCGAAGGGTCGGTGCGCATCGATTTATTCCGCCCGGATCGCAATCATTGGGCGATGCGTGTTTCAGATACCGGGGCCGGTATCCCCAAGGAAGCGCAATCCTATATCTTTGAACCGTTCCGCCAGGTGGATAACGCCATTACCCACTATAATCGCGGCACCGGGCTGGGCTTGTCGATTACCAAGCAATTGGTAGAATTGATGGGCGGTCACATCTTACTGGAGAGCGAAGTGGACAAAGGCAGTGCCTTTACCATCACTTTGCCGATCCGTGAAAGTTAACAAAAAATGACGAAACCTTTTGCTCTCATCGTTGAAGACGACCCAAAGTTGGGCCGGATTTTTTCCATGGTTCTCAACCAACTTGGTTTTGAGACCGCCCTAGATGAAGACGGCACCCGTTACAAATCCTGCCTTGAAGCTCAAACCCCGGCCCTGGTTTTGCTGGATGTGCATTTACCGTTTGCTTCTGGCGCAGATATTCTGGAAATGATTCGCGCCGATGAGCGCTGGAAACATGTTACGGTGGTGGTGATGACTGCTGATATTGCCATGGCCAAAGCCCTGGAGAAAAAAGCGGATATGTCTTTGCTCAAACCGGTCAGCGTTTCACGAATTCAGGAAATCGGCTCAAAAATTATCGCCGGACTGGCGCAGGATTAAAGCGGGATGACCAAACCACAGGCTTTTATCGTCGAAGACGACCCTCACCTGAATCAGATTTTTAGCACTACGCTCAAAGCTGATTTTGAAATTCATTCCCTGGCAGATGGCGACCAGGCTATCGCAGAATTGGCCCAATTTAGCCCGGACCTGGTTGTGTTGGATATGAACCTGCCCGGCGCTTCGGGCCGGGATGTTTTGACGTATATCCGTTCCGAGAAGAAACGCCTCGCGCATACGCGGGTTATCCTGGCGACGGCCGACGCCTTGCAGGCTGATTTATTGCAGAACGAGGCCGACCTGGTTTTATTGAAACCGGTCAGCCCGGTTCAGTTGCGTGAACTGGCTTTGCGCATCAAGAAAAACGGATAAAAATTTACAGGAGAAATAAGAAATGGCAAAAGGATTTAATAAACTTCCCGGTATGGGCGGCGGAAACCCGATGATGGCGCAGCTCCAGAAGATTCAGCGCCAAATGGAAGAAGCCCAGGAAAAATTGGCAGTCGAGACCGTTACTGTGACGGCTGGCGGCGGCGCGATCAAAGTTACCATGACCGGCGACCAAAAGTGCCAGGGTGTTGAAATCGACCCGGAGTTCCTGAAGGATGTCGATGCTGAAATGCTCAACGATATGGTTCTGACCGCGGTCAACATGGCCCTCGACAAATCTCGCGAATTACAGCAGCAGATGATGGGCCCGCTGGCTGGCGGACTGCCGTTCTAGGGTTGTTGTCAGGCGGTCTGGCATTAAGCCTGGCCTCCCGCCCCTGCCACACAACAGGAACTCATGTTACTACCCGACCCCATCCAAAACCTGATTACCGCTTTCGAGCGTTTGCCGGGGATTGGGCCGAAATCCGCTTCGCGGCTGGCCTTTCACTTGCTCCGTGCGCCGGAGGATATTTCCACGCAACTGGCGGAAGCCCTGGTTGCGCTCAAGGCCCAGACGGCTTTTTGCCCGGAATGCTTCAACATCATGCTCGCCGGGCGCGAGATCTGCGAAGTGTGCGCCAGCCAGCAGCGTGACAGCAGCCTGATTTGCGTAGTGGAGGAGCCGTTGGATGTGCTGGCCCTCGAGCGGGTTGGCGCGTTCAAGGGCAGGTACCATGTTTTGCATGGTGTTCTCTCGCCGATTGAAGGGGTTGGGCCGGATGATTTGAAGATCAAGCCGTTGTTGGCCCGCGTAGCGCGCGGCGATGTGCGTGAAGTGATCCTGGCGACCAATCCCAGCATGGAAGGGGATGCCACCGCCCTTTACCTGCGCCAGCAGTTGCAGCAGTTCGGCGTCCAGGTTACCCGCCTGGCGCGCGGACTGCCGGTTGGCGGCGATCTCGAGTATGCGGATCAGAATACCCTGCTGCGGGCGCTTTCTGGTCGTCAGGAAATGAATTAGCCCACCCCAATGCCCACCCACTATCCTGGTTCGCCTGAACAGGTTCGCGCGCTGAACGCTTACATCCGCCTGACGCGGGCGGTGGAGGCCCTCTCGGCGCGTTTGCTTTCCAGCGAGAAGCTGGAAGGTTTGACCGTCAGCCAGTTGGGGGTGTTGGATGCCCTGTTCTACCTTGGGCCAATGTGCCAAAAGGATTTGGCCGGCAAGATTCTCAAATCGAGCGGCAACCTGAGTTTGGTCATCGATAATCTCGAACGGCGCGGACTGGTACGGCGCGAACGCCGCGACAGCGACCGCCGTTTCGTCACCATTCACCTGACGGAAGCCGGGGACGCGCTGATCGAGCGGGTTATGCCCGCCCATGCCGCCGAAATCAGTTCCGTTTTTTCGGCCTTAACGCCGGATGAACAGGATGTCCTGGGAGAATTGTGCAAGAAGCTGGGCCTTTCACTTAAAAGCTAAATTTTGCAGGAGAATCAAAAACAGGCGCAAAGATGAATAATCTTTGCGCCTGTTTTTTGTCTGGCCTAATCTTCCCAGGCCGAGTAGCAGTTGTATTCATCCCCTTCGGGGGTAAATACGCTGCTGGAATAATCATCCTCGTCGAATTCGTAGCCGCTGAGGTCGAGCGCTGCCAGCGTCCGCGCGGATTGGTAGCGCGAGAAATGGAAGGATTGCCAGGCCTGCGGCTCTTCGGATTGGCGGAAACCGTTCTGGTGGTCGAAACAGGCCAGGGCCGCGCCAATCTGGTCACGGGTGGCAGCGTCCAACGCCGGAGATTGGTACAGATTCGCCAAAACGGGAATGGCGTCGTGCGAGAGCGATGCCAGGTAGCCGACATCCAGCGCATCCCCTTCCAGGTGCCGGGAAATATTCTGGCGCACGATGAATCCGTCGACATTCATCAGGGTCAGGCTGGCGGCAAAGCCCAGCGAGGCGACAATCGCAGCCAGGGCGAAGGCGCGCTGGCGGTTGCGCAATTCAAGCACGATGGTGGCCACCAGCAATATCCCCAGCCAGATGATGAAAACGTGGGTGTAGGTACGCAGGCGGGTGAAGCCGTAGGCGATTTCGTACAAGACCAGGCGCTGGAAAGCCGATACCAGCATCACGCCCACCAGGGCAACCAGGAAAATGCCGAGGCCCGAAAAAATCTGATGCTGGTTGCCCTGCTCGCGGCGGGTGATGGCGCTCAGGCCAAGGAAAAGCAGCAGGCTGAAGAAGGCCACTGTGACCAGTTCACCGAACCCGTTGCGGGCATAATCAGCATAGGTGTAACCGTCGAGACGGATGTTTTCCAACCCGCCAAAGAAATACTGGAATTGGATAAAAACAAAACTGGCAAACAGCAGGTTGACGCTGCCCAGCACAATGGTTGCTTCGGTGAACCCGAGGAAGGCCGGCACCAGCGGCTTGTCAACCCCGATCAGTTTTTCGTCCTGCCCCTGTTTTGCGGCATGCAGGAAAACCCCCGCCAGGGCATAAGCCAGGATGGATATGTAAATCATGCGGAAGATGTATTCGGGCAGTTTCTCCAGGCTGAAAAGCTCGACCAACCCTTCGACGCGCTGGGCAAAGACCATGTCTGCCGAAGCCAGCAGGCCGGTGAAAAAAGCCAGCACCGGGATGGCGAACAGCAGCCCGCGCACGACCGGCCAGAAGGCGGAGGGCCGCTTGGTTTCGGTTTCTGCCTCGCTCCTGGCTTTGCTGGCCTGGCCCTGGAAGATGAGCGGCTCGGCGATCAGGCTGAATACTAGCTTGAAGAAGCCGGACACATAATCGGCCAGACTGTAGCGTGTCCACTTCCCGGATTGGTAGCTGATGGCCAGGATGCCCATCAGGAAGAGGCTGATAACATGGCCGAGGAATGCTGTCAACGGTTCAAGCCGGATAAAGGTAAAAACGGCAAAAAAGCCAATCGGTATCAGCAGGAACCAGGTGTTGCGGGCTGCCTGGATGCCGCTTTGCGACAAGAACAGGATGCCGGCGGTCAGGGTCAGGGCAACAAAGAGAAAAAAGGAAATCCCGGGTTCTTTGTTCCAGAAGAGCAGGTCGAAGGTCCAGCCTAAAGCCAGGGCCAGCAACCAGAGTCGGTTCGGGTGTTTTTGCATAACGCCTCCAAGGGTTCGTAAATTTCGTCACAGTATGCCTGCTTTTGGCTGGCAGGCGCTCTCAGATGGTTTTTGAGAGTCTCAGCCTGAAAACTTACAGTTCGATTAGAACTGAATTCGGTCTATTGACGTCCGATTTTGATGATGTATAATTTATTCATCATTGTAGGTTTAACAATTCATTCACTTGCTATCCTATAGAAAGGAGGAGGTGATGTCTCACATGGACAGTAATAGTATCCAACGTGGCGCTATGGCATCCCTCCTCGCACGATAAAGGAAGCCATAGCGCCAAAAGCCGAGTGCCGCCCCAAGTGGGCGGCATTCTGTTTTAATCATCGCCAAACGAAATCCCGATGGCGCGGGCGGTGCGGATGGCATCGCCATGCACATCGACTCGTTTGGGCGTGGCGATGGCCTCCTCGAGCGGGATGTCGATGATGGCGGCGTTGCGCAGGGCGACCATGCGCCCGAACTTGCCTGCCGCTGCCAGGCGGACCGCCGCCGACCCGTACCGGGTTGCCAGCCAACGGTCGAAAGGCGTCGGCGCGCCGCCGCGCTGTAAATGTCCCAGCACCGTTACGCGTGTTTCAGAGCCGGTGATGCGCTCGACGTATTCGCCAACCTTTTGCGAGATGCCGCCCAGGCGCGGCGCGTAGACCGCATCGCCTGTCCGGCGGAAAACCTGGTTGCCATCAATGGGCTGGGCGCCTTCAGAAACGACGATGATGCTGAAGTGCCGCCCGATTTGCTGGCGTTGGCGCACCTTCTCGGCCACTTTTTGGTACGAAAAAGGAATTTCGGGAATCAGGATCACATCTGCGCCGCCAGCCACCCCGGCATGCAGGGCGATAAAACCGGCATCGCGGCCCATAAGTTCGAGCACCATCACCCGGTGATGCGATTCGGCGGTAGTGTGCAGCTTATCGATGGCTTCGGTGGCGGTGTTGAGGGCGGTATCAAAGCCGAAAGTGACTTCGGTGCCGCTGATGTCGTTGTCGATGGTCTTGGGAACGCCCACCACCGGCACCCCTTTGGCAAAAAGCTCCTGCGAAATGCGCAGAGTTCCATCCCCGCCGATGACGATCAGGGCATCCAGACCCATTTTGTGGATGGCGGCAATCACTTCGTCGGAAGTGTCTTCGATCACTTCCACCCCATCGCGGACAACTTTGCGCGCAAACGGGTTGCCGCGATTGGCCGTGCCCAGGATCGTTCCACCGCGCGGCAGGATGCCGTGGATTTCATCCTGCCCGAGCTTTAGCGGCCCGGCCGGGTCGATAAAACCCTCGTAGCCGTTGCGAATGCCGAGCACCTCACAGCGGTATTCGCGTTGGGCGGTCTTTACCACCGCCCGGATGACAGCATTTAAACCCGGCGCATCGCCGCCGCCGGTCAGTACTGCAATTTTTTTCATGCCAGGCTCCCCTCTCTCGTGAGCTGAACAATCCAAAGTCCGGATTCGAGCAAGCATCTTGCTCGAATCCGGACTTTTAACAATTTATGGAATCGAAAATTTAAAGAACCAGGAGCTTTTTTCCTGGGTCATCTCGCTGCTCGAACCGACCACCTCGAACCAGGTGTTTCCCGGCTTGAGCGGGAAGATTTCCCCATCCGGCCCGACCAGGGTAAATAACTGGTCGATGGCGTTGCGGTACCAGGTCAATTCGAACATCTCGCCGTCACGGAACAGGTAGGCCTCGCCCGGCCCACTGGCGACAATATCCACGATTTCGGGCGTCACGGAGAAATACTGATGGGTGATGTAAATCACCACCACATTATCGGCAGTGATGGGCTGCTCGGTCAGGCGGTCAGTCAGCGGGGCATAAATGGCCTGGGTGCCGTCGAAATCGTTCTGGGTATCCGAATAGCGCGAATATTTGCCAGTCTGGTAATCGTAGTCCCAGCGGTTATAGATGGCGCCCGAATAACGGATGAAAATCTGGTTGGCAGCGGTGCCTTTTTCGCTCAAATCATACAAAAAGCGGAATCCGTCCAGGTTTTGGCGGCCATTGCCACCCGGAACGTTCTTCTGGTTAATCCAATCGGTCAAACCGGCTGTATCGGCCATCAGGTAATTGACGCCGTTGGGTTCATAGCGGCACATCGGCGGGCAGGCGCTCTCGATGATCAAGCGGTCGGCATAATTTTGGTTGAAAAGCAGGTTGCGCACCCGGTAATCCGCCGAGCCGAAGGCAAAATTGGGCTTGTACATCTGGAGCAGGCGATGGTCAAAGAAACGCCCCGAGCGGATCGGCCCGACCATCTCGGCATTATTCCCCAGGAAGATGGCTGCGAAGCGGGTTGTGCCCTCTTCGATGTAATACTCGTACACATGGTCTGCCAGCGAAAGTCCCCACTGCGGGCGGTACTCGCGCGGCAGGTTGGCCACCTTGATCATCAACGGGCGGCGCTCCAGCAGGGACGGGTCTTCAACCTCCAGGCCGGTCAGCGGGTTGACATTCTCTGGAAAGTCAGACGGCCCGTATCCTTCCGCCGGGTAGTCGCGGGTGGCAGTCGGCGTAATTGTCGGGGTCGGAGTTTCGCTTGGGGTTGCGGTGGGCGTAGCAGTCAGGGTCGGTGTGCTGGTTGCGGTTACGGTTGGGGTCGGCGTTGGCGGCGCGAAAAGCTGTCCACAGGCGGCCAGCCCCAGGCTGAGCACAGATAAAATCAGAAAGCGCTTCATGGAAACCTCCAAATTTCGACAATCATACCGCAAATTCCGGCCCGCATTGGTCACTCAATCAGGGGGCGGGTATAATGGCCGAATGCAAACCGCCCAAAAACTCGCCAACTGGCTCGTGCCCATTGCGGCCATCCTCCTGGTCGCCACCTGGTTATGGATCGCCCCACCCGGCATCCTCGGCAAAGCCGACGCGCTCGGCTACGCTGTCTGCCATCGTCTCGACGAACGTTCCTTTCATTTGGATGATGGCACCCAATCGCCGCTCTGCGCGCGCTGCTCGGGGATGTACCTGGGCGCGGTGCTGGGGATTGCCTTCCAGTTCGTCACCGCCAGACGCCTCGCTGGTATGCCGCGCTGGACGGTGATTATTCCGCTGGCGGTTTTTGCTGCCGCTTTCGCCGTGGACGGGGTCAACTCGTACATTTACCTGATGAAACTGGTCCGGCCAGACCGCCTGGACTGGATTCCCAGCCTGTACATGCCCAGCAACACCCTGCGCTTGTGGACCGGCATGGGGGTTGGCCTGGGCATGGCCGTGGCGGTCTACCCGGCCTTCAACCAAACCTTCTGGCGCACCTGGGACAATCGTCCCGCCGTCACCTGGCGCACCTTCCCAATTTTGCTGGCCCTGGCGGTGACTCTGGTTCTGCTTGTTCTGCCTGAGTGGGACTGGGTGCTCTATCCGGCCTACCTGCTCAGCGCAGCAGGCGTCCTGCTTTTGCTGACGATGGTTTACGCGATGGTCTGGGCCATGCTGATGCGCATCGAAAACACCTTTGACTCCTGGCGTGAGATCGGCATTCCCCTGCTGGCCGGGTTGACAGTCGCTTTGCTGCAAATTACCCTGATCGACATTTTCCGCTTGTGGCTGACCGGCACCTGGGGCGGGTTCCCGCTGGGATAAAGCCTGAAGGCAGCCATGCAATACAAGTACGAAAGCGCAGATCGGGATTATTCGGATTACAGCAGCGGGCGGGTGCTTTACAGCTTGCCGGGTCATCCGGCTTTCCCGGTGCGCTTGGCCAGTGAAATCTTCCAGCGCTGCCTGGCCCAGCGCGAGAAAAATTATTCAATATCCACCCCGTGCCATCTGTATGATCCCTGCTGCGGCGCGGCTTATCATCTTAGCGTGCTGGGCTTTCTGCACGGTCATCACATTAAAGAGATTACCGCATCCGATGTGGACGAAAAAGCCGTTGCCCTGGCCAGCCGCAACCTGGGCCTGTTGAGTGCGGCAGGTATGGATGAACGCATCGCCGAACTCGACAGGTTGCTGACCCTGTACCAGAAGGATTCCCATCGGCAGGCGCTGTTCAGCGCGCATCGTTTGCAGAGCAAGCCTCTCGCGGATTTAAAAGTACAGGCATTTCAGGCCAACGCCCTCGACCGGGATGCGCTCACCCGCCAGATTCCGCCGGGAACGGTTGACATCGTCTTTAGCGATGTTCCTTACGGACAGCATTCCCACTGGCAGGAGGCAGGGCGCGGCCCAACTCAATCGCCCCTGTGGCTGTTGCTGGACGCCTTGCGCGGAATCCTGTCGGCTGCCAGCGTTGTGGCGCTTGTTTCCGATAAACAGCAAAAACCAGCCCATGCCGGTTACCAGCGCCTCGAGCATTTCCAGTTGGGGAAGCGCAGTATCGTTTTGTTGAAACCGATTTAACCGCAACGATTCACGAAAATCGGCGTATGCTTTACATATGCCCAGTCGATTTTTGATACAATGAAATAGCTCTCGATTAATGAAAGGACTCCCCCCATGGAACTTCTAACCGGAATCTTTTCTGCTTTTGGCCTTTCGGCCAGCGCCGGATTGAACGCCTACATCCCGCTGATGGTGATTGCAGTCATCGCCCGCTATACCGACTGGTTCAAGCTCCAGGCCCCCTTTGACACCCTGACCAATCCCTGGATCATGGTGCTGATCGGGGTGCTGATTATCATCGAATTCCTGGCTGACAGCTTTCCGGCGGTCAACCACATCAACGATGCCATCCAGACCTTCGTCCGCCCAATAGCCGGGGCCATTGTCTTTGCCGCCTCGGCCCAGGTGCTGACGGATGTTTCCCCGGTGCTGTCGCTGGCCTGCGGCTTGTTGGTCGCGGGCGGCGTGCATACCGTCAAAGCGGCGGCGGTCCGCCCGGCGGTGACGGCCACCACTGGCGGCGCGGCCAATCCGCTGGTCAGCTTCGCTGAAGATGTCATTGCCACGACCACCTCGCTGTTGGCGATGATTATCCCGGTCTTGATGGGTGTTTTACTGCTGATTCTGGCTGCCCTCTTGATTTGGTGGCTTGTGCATCGTTTCAGCCGTCCCCAAACCGCTTAGGAAGTGAGAAAAATATGACCGCTGATATTCGCTTTGAACTGGTTGGCCAGCTAAAAAAAGCGCGCTCAGAAATGATCGCCCATCTCGATGAAATCGACAAGAACCGCAAAATCTACCCGCTTTGGACGATTCGCGAAATCCTGGCGCATATTGCCGGCTGGGACGATGCCATCATTGCTTCGCTGAGCGCCCATATTGCCGGGCGCGAACCCGGCACTCCGGCGGCGCGCGGAGTCGATCTGTATAACGCCGAAACAGTTGCCACCCGTGAAGGCCTCGATTATGACCACATTTACCGCGAGTACATTCATACCCGCGAGATGCTGATCGACCTGGTCAGCAATATGCCGCTTGAAAAAGCCGGCCAGCGCTTTATCATGCCCTGGGGTGATGAAGGCGACCTGCGCAGCCTGTTGAATGTTTTCATCGAACACGAATTTGAACACGCCGAAGATGTGCGCAAGTTGATCGACCAGGCTGCGGCAGCCTGAACAAGCCTGTTTATCTTTATAAAAAAAGACGCGGAGACACAGAGTCTAAAATCTCTGTGTCTCCGCGTCTTTCCCGCAGGAATGGGGAAATAATCTGCTTGGCTCAGCTATTTTTAGCTATTCGACAAAGATTTCAACGTGTTCGCCATCTTTTTCGTCGATCACATCGATGATTTTGCCGGTCATGCCTGAGCGCAAGGCTTCCATGATGGTTGCCATGTCCACTCCGTTCACTTCGGCGGCAAAATGAGCGCCGATTTTCATTCCGGCGTCCAGCAGGTTTAACGGCAGTTGCACCGTTGCCTTCGAGCGCCCGGTTGCGACGTCGGTCACGCGCACCCGCAGCCAGCGCGCCCCGCCAAATCCGCGTGAAAGGTTGCCGGCGCTGCCCGCCGGGCGGCGGTTTTCGCTCAAGGTGGCCAGCAGCTTCGCGCCCTCCTCCGCACTGATTTTGCCTTCATCGATCATCTTCAAGATCTTCATTCGTTCTTCAGCGGTTGCCATTACGCACCTCCTATCCGATATAGACGTTCACTTTATCGCCGTCGTCGCCTTCATCCACCTGAACCACAATCGGGTCCTTGCTGGTGGTTTCATTCATCACCTGCATCACCATATCGGCTTTCTCGCGTTCCTGGTGCGGAATATTGCCCTTGAACGTGTTCATCAGCCAGCGCGCCAGATCAAGCGGAAAGCCCAGCATGATCCGGCCCGGTTTCTCGCCGGGTTTGCGCTGCACATCCACATACACCCAGCTCGATTTCTGGCTGGCTGCGCCGACGGTCAGCAGTAAAATGCCGAACAACAAGGCCGGGAAGAGCAGGCAATAAAACACGACCCCCATCGAGCCTTTTTCGATGGACTGGTACATCAACCAGGCAAAGAGCACGGTCAGGAATGTGCCGCCAAATAGGGGCAGCATGTAAAAGGAGCGCACCCGCCGCTTGAGCCTTTCCACCACCGGGTCAGGCGGAGCGGGCTGCCATTCGGCCTCGCCGCCTGCTGCCGTTTCCGATTCTGGAATCTCCTGCTCGGGTTCATCCTGGGCCAGGGCTTGCATCAACTTCAAGCCCTCTTCGGCGGTAATCTTGCCTTCCTCAATCATCTTTAGGATTTGGGCGCGTTCACTATCGGTCATCTTGGCCTCCTGTTATTTGCCATCCAGCGCTGCCAGTAATTGTTCCGCTTCGGCCAGGCTGATTTTCTTCTCTTGCAGCATCTTCAAAATCGCCAAACGTTCCTCGTCGCTGACCGGTTCGGACTGCGGAGTTTGGACCGGGCCGCCAAAATTGATATTGACACTCTTGCGACCGCCGCCAACCACCGAGAAACGCTGACGCTGTTCAGCCGCGCGGATTTTCTGTTCGGCGCGGCGCATGGCCGCCTCGGTGCGCCGGCCAACTTCTTCCATGCGCCGGTTCATTCTCTCACTCTGATGGCCCAACCGTTCGTTAAGCTTTTCGTTGATGCCCGATAACTTGGATAGCTTTCCCAGTTTGCCCAGTTCTGAAAGACCAGACAGATCAGGGATGGGTGGGATCGGGGGGATCGGAGGAATGGGAGGAATAGGCGGGATTCCGGGAAAATCGCGTGAGTTCCAGGCATCCGGGCCAAACTCGGCCATTGATTCCCACTCTTCGGCGCGATGGGTAACGATAACATCTGCGCCGGCGGTCAACTGGATGGAAGCCTCGCCGCCGCCCAGCGTCAGATGGCATGGGCTGTGCAGGTCTTCCAACTCGACGCCGGGGAAATCGACTCGAATCGCATCCATCCCGCCGCCGACCAGGTGCAGTTCTGCGCTTGCATCCAGCGGCAGGCGCAAGAGGATGTCGCTGCCGGCTACGATATTGTATTCGCGCCCGGCGAGCGGGTGAACGAACAGGATTGCATCCGCCCCAACCTGGGCTGAAATGGCGCCTTTTACATCCCGAACATAAAGGTCAGCGCCGACAGATCCGAGCGTAACATCGCCGCTGATGCCGGTCAGGGAAACATCCCCGCCGACATGGCTGATCTGGCAATTGCCCTGCACGGAGCGGCTGTTCAGATCGCCGCCGACGCTGTCAATTTTTAGCCCGCCAACGCTGTTGATTTGCAGGTCGCCGCCCACGCTGCCGATTTTGGCAGGTTTTTCCATGGCGCGTAAATCCATGTCGCCGCCAATCGAGCCGATTTCCAGGGCAACCTGGCAGGGCAGGTACAGGATCAGGTCATCATCGCAGCGAATTTGGCAAGCATGCTCGCCTTTGACGATTTCCAATTCGCTGCCGCTGGTTTTGGCCATGATTTCAGGCCGTTCCCAGCCGGTGACTTGCAAATCGCCATCGACCGAGGTGACCTGCAAAACAGCGCCGGGCGAACAGGTAAAGTTCTCGTAGCGCATTATTCCTCCTCGCCGCGCAAAATGCGCATGGCCGCATCGGCAGAGATTTTGCCGGCATCCAGGTCTTCCAGAATTTTACGGCGGCGATCCTCGCTTACCTCAACGACTTCTTCCTTGCCTGGCTCGTAGCCGAGGGTGCGGATTACTTCGTGCAGGCGGTTGCGGATGGTTGGGTAGGAGAGGCCCAGTTCCGTTTCCATGCGATTGATTTTTCCTTCGCAGCGGATAAAGACCTCGATAAAATTGAGTTGTTCTGTGCTAAGATGTGAGAATGGCCCCCCGGTAAAGCGTCCTTCCAGGGTGGTGTCGCAGACATCACAATGCAGGCGGGTAACCATCAATTCGTTATCACAGACTGGGCAGCGAGTAATGGATGTTTTCATGGCGGCTCCTAGCGGGTCTGAAGCGAGGTGTAGAGATGTGAGGCAGCATTTCGTTTGATTTTTGTGCCGCTCTCAATCAATAAATCGGCAAATGAAATCAGCATGGCTGTCTGCCAGGTGGTTGTTTTTCGGTTCGAATCTGTCTGGCCGGTAAGTTCGATAAAGTCCAGGTAATCCTGCTGGCCGGCTTTCAAGATTAACTGGGCGGTCTCGTTGGTGCTGCTAAACCAGGGCGTATACATGTTTACCTCCAATTCGCAAACTCTCTTTCGAATATCTAAAAACATTATAGCAATATATTTAATAATGTCAAGATTAAAATCAATAAATATTGAATATTAAATTGATAATATTGAAATTGTTTATTTTCTTTTGACTTTTTATCGAGAGGTCCCATGATTCGTTCACTTTGTTACATCCCCGGAGAGGGGATTCGCACCGACATCCCGGTGCTGGAATATGCCGGCTTGCTGAAAAACCCGCAGGCCCTGTTGTGGATCGATTTTGACGGTGAGCCGGACCCGGCGGCTGAGCCAATCCTGACCGGCATTTTCCGCTTTCACCCCCTGGCGGTGGATGACGCCCTGGAAGAATCGCATTCCCCAAAGGTGGATGACTGGGACGAATACCTTTATATCGTCTTGAACGCCCTCGAGTTGGAGGACGATTTGGATGCGCGCATCAGCGAATTGGATGTTTTCCTGGGCCCAAATTATGTAGTCACCCACCACGATACGCCCCTGGCTTGCGTAAATAAGACTTACCAATCCAGCTTCCGTGATTCCCGGCACGTTACCCACGGGCCTGACCACCTTCTTTATAAACTGGTCGATACCCTGGTCGCGGATTATATGCCCAGCGTCGAAAAATTGGATGCCAAAATCGATGATATTGAAAATAAGGTGTTGGGCAACCCCGGACAGGAAACCATCCAGGAGATTTTCGCCTTGAAGCGGGCTTTGCAGGTGATGCGGCGCATCCTGATGCCCCAGCGCGAGGTGCTCAACAAACTGGCCCGCGACGATTACCAGGTCATCGACCCCAAGGATCGGATTTTCTTCCGCGACGTTTACGATCACCTGGTGCGTTTGCATGATTTGAACGAATCGATGCGCGATTTGGTCAGCGGCGCACTGGATACGTATCTGTCGGCGGTCAACAATCGCATGAACGACATTATGAAAATCTTGACCATTATCACCACCCTCTTCATGCCGCTCAGTTTTATCACCGGTTTCTTTGGAATGAATTTTTTCGAGGCCTCCGCCGACCTTTTCGGCTGGACAAGCCGCCTGGTCTTTTTTGTAACTTTGCTGGGCTTGCTGGTTTTGCCCGTTGCCATGTTTTTCTGGATGAAGCGCCAAACCTGGGTATAGTCCTCTCCCGAAAAAAACAGCGCGCCAACTGGCGCGCTGTAAGCTGAAGCGACTGTGTTTTAAGTTTTACTTGGGCAGGATAACGCGTGAATCGTCACAATCCTGCTTGCTGAAGAGGATACTTGCCAGGCTGATGGGAACAAACAGCGCAATTAAGATGAACAGTACAATAACGATGATCGGATCCATAGAGTACCTCCTTGTTGGTATACGGATAACTACAGAATAAGACGCAACATGTAGCGATTTTGTTCCCTACATCCATTAAAACCCCGCCATTCTGAAAGTGTTCATTACAGATTCGTTGGGTTTGGCAGGCAGGCGTCTGAACAAAAATCCCGACTGGCAAATGCGCAGTCGGGATTTTTGTTTGAAACAGGCGGGGGCGGATTCTATTGTTCCTCCTCGCCGTTATAGCGGGCCGTAAGGATTGGGCATTCGGCAGCCTCGGCCACTTCGGCGGTAACGTTGGGGGTGAAAAACTGACGCAGGCCTTGCGAGCTGTAAGTCGAGCCCATGCAGACCAGGTCATAATTGCCTTCTTTCAATTCCCCCAGGATTTCCTGGACAACCGTCCCCTGGCGGATTTTTACCAGCGCCTCAAGCCCCATCTGGTGAGCGGTTTTCAGTCCGGCGCGCAGGTAATGCCCGGTTAGCGTATCGCTTTCCAGCAGCGAGGCCGGTTCAGCGCGCATCCGCCGCGCCTCGGGATAATCGAATTCAATCGGTGGGATAACGGTCAACAGGCTGACGCTTGCCCCGTGAATTTGGGCAAGCTGCATTCCCAGGTGTTCAGCGGTGACACTGTAGCCCAGTCCGCCCATGCAGACCAGCACCTTGCGCACCGGCAGCCGCAGCGCGGGAACATACAGGATGGGCGCTTTGATATCCGCCATGATATGTCGAAAAGAGCGCCCGGAGATCAAGCGCCGCAGCGGCGAACGGCCGAGTGGGCCAAGGATATACAGATACTCATCGTGTTTGCGCGCAAACGCGGCCAGAACATCCTCGGCCTGTCCGTTTTGCACCAGCAGCGAGTATGGGATGTTTTCCTTTTGGAAAAGGGCGACCGCGCGGCTGAAAATTTCTTCGAGCGGATGTTCGGAGTCGTTTGCCTCGGCCAGGCCGAGCAGCGAAAGCCGCGTCTGAAAGTGCCGGGCCAGCCAGGCTGCATACTCGATGGCCGCCCAGCCCGTTTCTGACCCGTTCGTAATTGCCATTAAGTTGAGTGACATGCTTGCAAACCTAACGAAAGATGAATATGCCCAAGACGCCGGCCCCCAGCAGCACCAGGGGAGATGGCGCGCCCAACAAAAGGGCGATCAGGCTCAGGATCGCGATGGAAATCGAACGTTTGGTGACCTTTTTGGAACGTCCGGCGCGGAAGAGTTCCCAGGCCACCATGACCATCAATGCCGAAACGGCCGGACTCATCCCGGAAACGAACTTCGCCAACCAGTCATCCTGTTGGAACTGTTGTAATATCGCCGCCACAATCAGCATCATTAACGTCGGCGGCAGGATGGCGCCCAGCACGGCGGCGGCAATTCCAGGGATACCGCCGGCTGCGTAACCAACAAACATGGCCAGCTTCAGGGCTTCGCTGCCGGGAAGAACGTTTGAGAGCCCAACCGATTCAACAAAGCGCTCTTCACTCATGATTTTTCCAACTGCTTCATCATAGAGCAATCCAATCGAGGCTGGGCCGGAGGGTGAAAGCAGGTTCACCTTGAGGAACATCCAAAGCAAACGCCACCAGATCGTAAACGTTGACGTGTTCATCGGATTAGCAGAATTCCCAACAGGCCAGCCGCGAGGACAACAATCCGCGCTGGGGCGTTCAAGAACATGGCAACCAGGCTGACCAGGCCGATTCCCCAACCGAGCCAGCCGGTTTCGCCGCCGCGCTCGAAAATTTTCCAGGCGGTAAAAACCATCAAAACAGCAATCGCCGGGGCCAATCCTTCGACGAAACTGCTCAGCCAGACCTGGCGGCGCAGGCGTTGCAGGATGAAAACGGCCCCCAAAATCAGCAGGAAGGGCGGCAGAATCGAGCCAATCATGGCCACCAGCCCGCCGGGAATGCCAGCCGCAGCATAGCCGATGTACATTGCCAGTTGGATGGCGTCGCTGCCCGGCAGCACCGATGAGAACCCAACCGCCTGCACAAATTCGCTTTCGGTGATCATTTTCCCGACAGTTTCCTGGTAAAGCAGGCCGATCGAGGCCGGGCCGGAGGTGCTTAACAGGTTAACCTTAAGGAAAATCCACAGGATTTCAAGGAGTTCCTGCATCCCACTCACCCAAGCGGCTTGACAAGGTAGAGTTCGCCGCGTTCAAAACCGCGATCCAGGTAATATTTGCGCGTGCCGACGGCAGAAATGACCGCCATGCGCTTGAAGCCTTTGGCCCGGGCAATTTTTTCAGCTTCCTCGATCAAACGTGTACCCAGGCCGATATGCTGGGCGGCCCCGCCCATTTCCGCCCCGACGGGCAGGGACTGGCCGTAAACATGCACCTCGCGGATCAGCGCTGCGCCGTCCAGGTCGGCCAGGCCGGTCGCTGGCGCATCCACAGCGGGCAGGGACAGGCGGATAAACCCCGCCAGCCCATCCTCGGGCGTATCAAACGAAATGAAATGCTCCTCGGCATTGGCCGCTGGATAAACCAGATCATTCAAAGTCAGCGCTGGGACTGCAACGGTCGCCTTGCGGATTTCGCGGCAGCGCACACACTGGCATTTTGTCCCTCGGCGCGCCATCTCGGCATGGACATCCTGGCGCAGGCTGGTGCGCTTGTTGCCTTCCACCACATTTGTAGAAGGGATGTCGCGAATAACGCGGTTGATGCGGCAGTAGCGCGGCACAGTCGGTTTGATGTCAACCAGCAAGTTAACCAATTCTTCGGTGCTATATGGCTGGAACTCGCCGCGCTGCCAGACTTCGTATAATTCGGCATTGGCGAGCAATTGATTCGGGTAGATTTTGATTTCGTCGGGGCAGAAACCGTTCCACAGGCGGGCAAAATCCTCGCGGTCGCCCTGCGGTGTGGCCCCATGCAGGTTGGGCATCCAGTGCAGCACAATCTTAAATCCGGCGGCGCGCAACAACGCAACCGCCCGGCGTGTGGCAGCCACATCGTGCCCGCGTTTGTTCATCTCCAGGATGTGGTCATCCAGGCTTTGCGCGCCCATTTGCACTTTGGTCACGCCCAGGTAGCGCAGCCAGGCCAATTCTTTGGGATCAATCTCATCAGGCCGAGTTTCAATCACCAAGCCGACATTACGGTGCGCGGCGGTTTCGTTCAGGGCCTGGGCTGCAACCAGTTCGCCGGGCAGGCAAATCTCACCCGCCTCGCTCCTCCCATTTTCAGCCGAACTCCGCGAAAAATGGGGCGAGGCCAGGAGGGGGGCATTCATCGCATCGAAACAGCGTTTAATAAACCATTCCTGGTAATCGCGCCGGTAGGAACTCCAGGTGCCACCCAGAATCAGCAGTTCGATCTTATCGGTCGGGTGGCCGACAGCTTGCAGTTGGGCGATGCGCGAAGCGACCTGCGCATACGGGTCGAAGGCATGTTCCAGCCCGCGCATCGCGCCGGGTTCATCGGGCAGATAGCTTTTCGGCATGCGCACATCAGTCGGGCAAAAAATGCACTTGCCAGGGCACGGATACGGCTTGGTCAGCACCGTCACCGTGGTCACCCCGCTCAGGGTACGCACCGGTTTCATGCGGATACGCTCCAGCAGGGCCACATCCGCAGCCATCTCGCCTGCGGCGACCATCTGCTGGTAGGCGGCCACCAGGGCGCTTTTTCCCAACAAGGCCCCATCCGCAGCCGGGTGGGCGCGCATCGCCTTAAGCACATCTTCCCCGGCGCGCACCTTTGTCAAAATCAGGCGCGCCAGGGACAATTTTTCATCGGTCAGCGCTTTGCGCTCCCGCCAGGTTTGTTGCCGTTCGGAAATTTCCATCGTTTTACCGGTCAAAAGTATAATAAAAGGATGCAAAGCGAAACCGCCCGCAAACTCATTGAACTTAATCGCCAATTCTACCAGACGTTTGGCGCGCACTTTTCGGCCACCCGCCAGCGCATCCAGCCGGGTGTGCGCCGCATCATCGACGCCCTGCGCAGCGATGAAAATATCCTTGATCTGGGCTGCGGCAACGGTGAACTGGCCAACGTCCTGGCCCAGAACGGCTTTCGCGGCCTGTATACCGGCCTCGATTTCAGTGCCCCGCTGATGAATACCGCCAACCGCACCGCCGCCGATTTCCCGATCCGCTTTGTGGAAGTGGACCTGACTGCCGACTGGGGCCTGGAGGCAGAACCCTTCGAATTTATCTGCGCTTTTGCCGTTCTGCACCACATCCCTTCTGCGCCGATACGCCTCGCTATGCTCGCAAAAACGAGGGATTTGCTCAAACCCGAGGGGCGCTTCGCGCTCTCCAACTGGCAGTTTCTCAACTCCGAACGGCTGCGCGAGCGCATCCAGCCCTGGGAACGCGCCCGCCTTTCTGCCGCCGAAGTCGACGAGGGTGACGCCCTGCTCGACTGGCGCTCCGGCGGAGAAGGATTGCGGTACGCCCATCACTTTAGCGAAGCCGAACTGGCCGAACTGGCCCATCAAAGCGGATTCCGCATCATCGAAACCTTCTATTCGGATGGCGAAAATGGCCGTTTGGGCCTGTACCAGGTCTGGCAAAAAGACGCTTGATGAGCATCCAGCCCTTCTGGCGTAAAGCTGTCTTCGACCTGGTTCTCTGGGGCTGCGGCCTGTTCCTGCTGCTGACGGCGTTGGCCATGCTCGCCTATCCCGGCGGCACCTTCAGCGACCCGGCCACGCGCGGCTACTCGTTCTTTGAGAATTTCTTCAGCGACCTGGGCATGTCGGTCAGCCATTCCGGGCAGGTCAACCATTTGTCCCGGCTTTTGTTTACCGTTGCAATGAACTTTGCCGGCCTGGGGATGGTTTTCTTCTTCCTGGCATTTTGGCAGTTTTTTCGCCAGGAAGCGTTCACCCGGCTACTGAGCGGATTTGGCTCAAGTCTGGGTGTTCTTGCCGGCATGTGCTTTATCGGGGTGGCTTTCACCCCGCATGACCTGTATCTCGATGCCCATGCCGAATTTGTGCGCTGGGCCTTTCGTTTATTCCCGCTGGCGGTGCTGTGCTATGCCCTGGCCATGGCTCGGGCGCAGTATTCCCGCCGCGAGCAGGTGGTTTTTGTGGTTTTCTTCGGCTTGTTGGTCGCTTATTATTTGTTGTTGGAGTTTGGCCCGAGCGTTGAAAGCTACCCTGGGATGCTGATCCAGGCTGTGGGACAAAAAATCATCGTTTTTGCCTCGATTATCAGCGTTATGATCCAGGCCAACGCGGCCCGTAAACTGGCCTCAAAATAATCATCTGGCAACGGCCAACAAAAAAGAGCTGGGATTTTCGCCAGCTCTTTTCATATTTCATTTGCCCAATTTTTCCAGTTGTTCCTGCTTTTCGGCACGCATACGGATCGCAATGGGCGCCTCAAGATAACGCCGGATGGCCGGCTCGCTCATGAGCGGTTCATAGTAATCACGCATCGATTCCGGGATTGTGATCCGCTCGCCGCCATAGCGCTCGACCGAGACCGGGTCCCCAGCCTGGGCTTTTCCTTCGCGCAGGACACGGCAGTAGAGTCCGGGCCGTTCCGCTGCGCGGAAACGCTTGACGAATTGCGGGTCACCCATCCGCCCGGCCAGTGTACCGCAGGGAATGCGCGGACAGGTCACTTGCAGGGACACTTCGCCGACATGCAGGATATCCCCGATGGCAAAATCGGCGCTGGCCAGCCCGGCAATGGTCAGATTTTCTCCAAAAGTGCCGGGCAAAAGCTCCCTGCCAAGTTCGGTTTGCCACCAGTCATAATCTGCGCCGCCGTAAATATAGATGGCCTGGTCGGGGCCGCCATGATTCTCCTGATCGCCGATAAAGTCGCCGGGAAGTCCCTCCCCGGTAATTTCTACAGGCCCGGACAGGGGCTGCTTGAATATTCCGGTTTGTTCGGTTTTATTCGGGCGGACAAGGGTCTGTTCCTGTCCGATGTTGATGCTGGTTAATTTCATACTGGCGCCTCCTCGAATTGAATTGCCTGATTATAAATGCCCGCGCGGAAAATCGCGCGTTTCCTCCTATAATCTGGCATGATATACTCTGATTACTCCAGAAACCTTTTAAACCCGGCAGGGTTTTAATTTTCAAACTTCTGCCGGTAGAAAGAAAAACTGCGTGGCCGAAGAAAAGATCAGCGAAGAAGATGTTCTTTCTCTTGCATCACAGGGCGACCGCGAGTCCTTCGGGATTCTTTACGAGCGCTATGTTGACCGCATTTTCAACTACATATATTATCGCACTGGCAACGTGGATGACGCCGAAGACCTGACAGCGCGAGTTTTCCAGCGGGCGATGAACCATATCGTGAACTACACCGACCGCGGCGTTCCTTTCTCTGCCTGGTTATATCGGATTGCCCATAACCTGGTTGCCAACTGGCACCGCGACCGCTCGCGGCGGCAGGAAATCCCGATTACGGAAACGCCGATTGTGGCCAAGGATGCTCCCCCTGAAATATCCCTGGTTCAGACCCAGGAGCAGGAAGCGCTACTCAAATTGATCCGCGGTTTGCCAGCAGAGCGTCAGACATTGCTGATTCTGAAGTTTGTTGAGCACCTTTCAAATGCCGAAATTGGCGAGATTATGGGACGCAGCGAGGGCGCAGTCAAGAGCTTGTATCATCGCACCCTGACTGCCTTGCGCGACCAGGTCGAAGATGTGGTTGACTTTGAATGAGAGGAGACAGGCATGATACGTATTGTGACAGACGGGGCTGCCGACATGCCCAAGGAATGGTTGCAGGAATTTGACATCCATGTCATTCCAATCAACATTCATTTTGGCGAAAAAACGTATTTGCAGGGTGTGGACCTTGACACTGAAGGGTTTTACAGGCTGGTTGAGGAGACCCGCAAAGTCCCCAAGACCTCTCAGCCTGCGCCGCACCAATTTATCGAGTTCTACAAGAAAATTGCCAACGAGGGCGATACCATCATTTCGGTTCACATTACCAGCAAGCTCTCTGGCACCTTCGATTCAGCCGTGGCCGCTGCCCGGGAACTCCAGCGGACTTTTCACATCATCCCGTTTGATTCGTTGTGCGGTTCGGCTGGCATCGGCATGTTATGCCGGGAGGCTCGCCTGGCTGAACGCGCTGGCCAGGGCATCGATGAAATTGTCAAACGGCTCGAGGTCTTGCGCCAGAAGATTGACATTTTCCTGACACTGGATACCCTTGATTATGCCCGCATGAGCGGCCGGGTGGGGGCAATGCAGGCGGCGCTAGCTTCGGTGTTGAATGTCAAGCCAATCGCAACCCTGGGGAACGGTGTTTTGAAGATGACCGAGAAAGTGCGCACGCGTGGGGCTTCGCTTGAGCGTTTGGTGGCGATGGCCCGCGAAAAAGTAGGCGATAAGCCGATTAATTTGACCGTTGTCCATGCCCGCGACCCGCAATCGGGTCAAACCTTGCTTGAGAAGGCACTCAAAGCCTTGAATGTAAAAGAACACTACCTGGCCGATTTATCCATTTCAATCGCGGCCAACCTTGGGCCGGGAACGGTTGGACTGGTTTTCTATCCTGTTGAGTGAGTTTATGGAAAAAGTACACGACAAAAACATCGAGAAACGTTTGGCGCAAGCATTCCGGCGGGTGACACCCTCGCGCACATTTGTCAATACGGTGCGTGAACGCTTCCAGGATGCCACCCCGCAGGTCGTGGTGGAAAAGTTTTCGCAGCGTCGCAAAGCAACCCTGTTAACCTTGGGGGGAGTGCTTTCCGTCAGTTTGTTGATCCTGACCATTGCCAGGGTGGTTTACTACCTGCTGGGCCGTTCGAAACAGACCATCTAGGACAGCGTTGTTTGCTGTTGCGAATAAAACGCCGCCAGGTGCTTGCGCCTGGCGGCTTTCAATTACTGTTTGGGTGTGCCTTGCTTATGGGAACAAGCCTTGAGCGATGGTTTTGGCTTCTTCAACGAGGTCAACTTCAACGGGTAGTTTGAATTCCTCGCTAACGCGCAGGGTCAGATAGGCCGCAGACTGGCGTAATGCCTCGGGTTGGGATTCATCATCCATAAAGATTTTTAAAAGATCGTAAGCGCTGGGCGTGTTAATGGGCCGCCCGATGTTGCGATAATACTCGCGAATAACAATCCCGGCTGCGCGCCGGGCGCAGACGCGCGCCTGGCCTTCATTCTTGCGCTCCCGCGCGGCAAAGGCAAGTTGCAATTCTTTCTGGTAGGCAGCCTTCCAATCGCTCATCTGGGGGATTATACAGGAATAAAATCCATTTCAGATATAATGGGTGCAGAAAAGGAGAGATTATGAAACTACGTTATATTGCCATTTTGTTCGTGATGTTGTTTTTACTTCCTGCTTGTGGGTCTTTTCTTTCTACCCCGACCCCCGAAGCTGTTGCGGAAGTAACCCCAGCCTGCCCGGAACTGCCGGACGCCCCGGCTTGCACTGGCGCAGATGAGCCTTTCCAGATCAAAGGCTCTTTTTCTTATTCCAATTCCATTATTACAACCTATTATGACCAGCAGGCTGTAGCGCTGGTGGATATGTATGCCTTTGTCACCCGTGACCAGGAATGGGAAATCCCGGTGGCATCGCAAACGCTGGGATTTCTTGACCTTGATGTGGATGCCATGACCGGCGAATATGTTTTGCAACTGCCTGCCCGCCCAACCGCCACCCAGGCTGATGTGGATAATAACGGACAGGAAAATGCCGGCGTGCAAATTTTTGCTGTTGCCTACTGGCCCAACTTGATTTCAGGCCCTTACTCGGAGGGCGATGACCGTTCGCGCGGCTGGCCGTCCTACCTGGCTTCGGTCAAGACGGATACGGAAAACAAGGACGAAGTTATTGGCGGGCAACTGGTGGTTTGGTCGCCAGACGCCGGTCAGAGCTTCCCAAGCGATTTTGGGGCCGATGGTCTGCTGTTTACAGCGGATGACCCGCTTGCGCCAATTCCGGGTGGCTATACCATTGTCGATATGGATGTTTCTCCTTTCCGTTTTTTCAAGGAGCCGGAACCCGAGTTGAGTCTGTATGAACCGAAAGATGTTGCCATTAAGGATTTTGCTGACCTTGGCTACGTTGAAGCCTTCGAGAAGATGTTCGAGTTTGTAAAACTGAACTACGCTTTCAACGGCATCGAGGGTAAAGAGCCGGACTGGGATGCGCTCTACGCCGACCTGAAACCGCGCGCCGAAGAAGCTGAAAAGAGCAAGGATGCCCAGGCCTATTATGAAATCATCCGCGATTTCACCTTTGCCTTCAAGGATGGCCATGTCGGCATGGATGGTGGTGATTATGCCAACGCCGATTTCAGTGAGCGCACTGCCGGCGGCTATGGGTTTGCCGTCCGTGAGTTGGATGACGGCAGCGCCGTGGTGATCTTTGTGACCGAGGGCGGTTCAGCCCAGGTGGCCGGGATGGAAGTCGGCGCGGTCGTGACCGAGTTTGGCGGGCAACCCGTTGCGGATGCCATTAGCGCGGCCCAACCTTTTGTCATTTCTTCATCCGATTTTGCCGACCGCTACCAGAAGCAACGTTACTTCCTGCGGACGGCTATCGGCGCGGAAACGACGGTTACGTTCCAGAATCCCGGAGATGCTGCCAAAACCGCCACCCTGGTAGCCACATCCGAGCGTGATTCTTTCTCCCGTACTTCTGTCTATTACAATGTCGACCTGGACAATATGCTGCCGGTTGAGTTTGACATTCTCCAGGCCGGCAATGCTGAAATCGGTTATGTCGAAATCAACAGCAACTATGATGATTTGGGTTTGATCATCGAATTGTTCGAACGCGCCCTGAAAACATTCGAAGCCCGCGAAGTAGCCGGGATCATCATCGACATGCGTTATAACGGCGGCGGCGCTAACCTGGGCTTGGCCGGTTTCCTGACCGAGAACGAAATCCCGATGGGTCAACTGGAATATTACAGTGAAGCCACCGGCAAGTTCGAGCCGGAGGGCTTGCCCGACAAGGTGATTGCCAACGAAAACCAATATCGTTTCGACAAGATGGTTCTTTTGGTGGGCCAAACTTGCGCCAGCGCCTGTGAACTCGAATCGTATGGTTTTAGCCAGGTTCCCGAGATGATTACGGTTGGCATGTACCCGACAGCCGGGGTCGAGGCAGAAGTTGCTCGCGGCCAGTTCCAACTGCCGGAAGGTTTTTCCCTGCAGGTTCCCACCGGCCGCATGACCCTGCCGGATGGTTCCATCTTCCTTGAAGGTGTTGGCGTCCAGCCGACCTTCCGCGTGCCGATCACCTTCGAAACCGTGACCAGTGAGGAAGATGTTGTTTTACAATATGGCATTCGGGCCATCCTTGAACCGCTTGGCGCGGGAATTACCCCTGAAAAAGCGCCGACCGTGCTCAGCCCGGAAGAAACCCAGGCCGACCTTGAAGCCGGGAAAGTAACCCAACTGGAAGAGAAAGCCCGCGAATCCTACTCCGCCGAGGAACTGGCAAAAACGGATGCTACCTTCCCCTACACCATTGTTTTGAAAAAATCCGAGCCTTTGTTGTGGGCCTGGGGCTGGTGCGCCAAAGACGATGCTACTCTTGAAGACAACCTGGCGAAGCTGAAGGTGGAGTTCAGCCTCAACGGCGAGCCAATCGCTCTTGAGCAGTTTGCCAGCCTATCTTATCCTACCGACGATGGCATGTCCTGTTTTGCTTACTTTGCCCAGGTGACCGATTTTGCCGGCGGTGAGCATCATCTGGTAACGAATGTTACCTTTACCGGTCCGGTTAATGATGGCTCTGCAACCTATCCTGCCGGACAACAAGTATACGATTACGCGATTTTCGTGAAGCCGTAAAACGCATTTCAATGGCGAGGGTAGACTCTACCCTCGCCATTTCTTTATCGGGATGTTGGCCATGCCTGATCAGTCAAACTCCAAGCCCCCGGTCTTTGCCGCTTGTGGCGGCATCCTTGACCATCCACAGCGCTACCCCAGCGCCTTGTATCACGGTAAACAAGTTTATTTCTGCACGAAAGCTTGCCTGAAAGCCTTCCAACAGGACCCTGACCGGTTCATGGCGGGCGAGATCGAGCATCCGGGCGGCGCTGAAGAGCAAGCAGGTTCGTAACGATAGGAGACCCATGAAGCGTATATCAATCCTCACTTTGTTGCTCATGGCTGTCTTTTTAACTGCATGTAGCGGAACCTTGCCGGCAGAGTTTAACTTTTTACCGACCAATACGCCTTTGCCCGAAACGGCGACCCCGGAGATGACGGCTACCGCGACTGTAACCCTGACTCCCCTGCCAACCCATACTGCAACTGCTACTTTTACGCCGGTTCCGACTCGCCGCTCACCTTTTCCGGTAACGCTTGGTACCCCGCTGCCCGATCCGGGCTTCCAGCGCATTGGCAGCGGCAACGTGCCGCTGTTGAAGATGGTTTTACAACACACCACCGTGTTGCGCCAGGCAACTATTGTTAGCGCCAACGAGGAACGAGTGATGTTGGGTACATCTGATGGCATCTATCTTTTTGACCGGCAAGGGAATCGTTTAGGATATTGGCCTGATATTAAGCTCGCCAGTGTTGATTGTTCAGCTTGCCTTACGGTTAACGAAGATGCAAGCAGGTTTGCTGTGGCCCTGCGTAAGGATGGGTTTTGGCAAATCCAAGTGTATGATGTTATGGAAAACGAGATTTCTCTGGTTAAAACTTTTGATGGTCCTGAATCTTTCGGTCTTCAAGATAACGCAGCATTGGTTGCCATTTCACCCGATGGTGAATTTGTTGCCTATGGGTTTAATGGCAAATCTTTTCAGGTTTATAGTTTGGTTCAAGAACAAAGCATTTTTGAGTATACAGGAGATGTTCAATCTTTGCAGTTTTCACGGGGCGGTCAGTATATACATGCTAAACGTGGCAAGGAATTACTAATTTGGGATATCTATAGCCTGGAAGATGGCTTTCGAAATTTGCTTTTGCCCACAGATGATACAGCTGTAGATTTTTCGTATGGTGGTGAGTATGTTGCTATTGCATTTTCATCAAAAATTCATTTGTATCGGATTACTCCTCTCAAACTGGTGCGAGAAATTTTTATTGAGCCTGCTGATGTTACGAATCGAATTTGGCAGATAGCATTTCTGTCTGATGAAACATTGCGAGGCTATGCCTTGCAATGGGATACCGCTTCAGAAACTGGGCGGGCCACAATAGCTGAGTGGTTTGTTGGCAGTGGTGAAGTTATGAGTATTGAAGAGAACAAAACAGATTCTAGAAATACCTTCGA
The DNA here is from genome assembly GCA_023459215.1 of Chloroflexota bacterium. Classification (GTDB taxonomy): domain Bacteria; phylum Chloroflexota; class Anaerolineae; order Anaerolineales; family Villigracilaceae; genus UBA8950. Next base: position 23,398 of record JAEWVF010000074.1, on the reverse strand, counting down.
TAATTTCTGGAATATCGAGTTCGCCCAAGAACAACTCACTGGAGGTCTTGAGACAGACCGATACAACACCATGCGCTTTGTTGGAAGCGATCTTTTACTTGTTAGTAATCCCAATATTGTTTGTACATTTAGACTTACGACAGGTGTAACAGATTGCCAATCTCAGCCTGATGCTATCTTGCATCCGGCTGACGGGCCAATTTTTCGTGAAGTTCGTCAAGAAAAAAATACACTTTTACTTGGCCCTTTAGGTGAAACGGTTTTTGATCTGGATGCCTATCCTGTTGTTTGGCTTGGCCGCACGGCAGATTTTGTTTTGCTGGACACCGGCGCTACAACTGATTTATACCTAAAAGGTCGAGACATCCCGGTTCAATCTGTTCCTGGCAGTTTCCAGGCCGCAGCGGAAAATAATAATTTCCTTGCTTTTTTGACCAGGCAAAATAGCGAGCTGTTGTATCTGACCCTGGTGGAGAAATCCAGCCAAAAAACGGTTTTCCAGAAAAAAGATGGGCGCCTGTTCGACCTGTTGACCATGGCGGTGGATGGCTCGATCTACTTCCTGCGCGAAGATTTGGATAACAACCAGGCGATTCTAAAAATGATCCCACCAGGAACTGATGAAGTAAGCGACCTTTTGCGCATCGACCTGCTTGCCGAACCGATTTCAATGGCGATTTCGCCCCATAATATCCTCGCGGTGGGCATGCAGGATGGCAGCGTTACCATTGTCTCGCTCGACAGCCTGACCCAGCAAACCTTCCAGGCGCTGCAAGGCCCGGTCGACAAGATTGCCCTCAGCCCCGACAGCCGTTACCTGGCGGTGGCCGGTAAGAATGGCATCACCGTTTTCGCCGTTATTCCTTGATGAAGCGCGACCTTTATCTGGCCTCCCCCTACCTGAATGCCGCCGGGACGCTTGGCTTTGACCCAACGCGTTACGCGCGCCAGGCAACGGCCCTGAAACTGGGCGCGTTTGTCACCAATCCCCTCAGTTTCAGGGCGCGCAAACCGGCGGCACAGCCAAAATTGCTGGAATATACAGGCGGATTCCTGCTTCACAGCGGATTGCCCAACCCTGGCCTGGATGCCGCCCTCAAGCATTATGCTCGCAAATGGCGCGACTCCCCTCAGCCTGTGATTGCGCATCTGATGGCGGATCGACCCGAAGAAACCGCCCGCATGGTGCGGCGGCTGGAGAGTCTCGAGAACCTGATGGCGGTTGAACTGGGTTTCGCGCCTGGCCTCTCGGACGATATTTTGCGCTACGCTCTGGAAATGTCGCTGGGGGAATTGCCGATTATCATGAATCTGCCATCGGAACAGGTTCTCAGCCTTGGGCCGGGATTGGTTCAGGCCGGGGCGACAGCCATCAGCCTGGCCCCGCCGCGGGGCGCGTTGATGCATGATGAGAAACTTACCGGCGGGCGTTTATATGGCCCGGCTTTGCTGCCGCGCAGCCTTGAAATCATCCATGCGGCGGTGAGATTAGGATTGCCGATTATTGGCGGGGGCGGGGTTTTCTCGCTGGCCGATGCCAAGGCCATGCTGGCGATTGGCGCCCTGGCTGTTCAATTCGATGCGGTTCTGTGGCAGCCCCAGGTTAATTAAAAGCCGTCAAACTTCCCATAAAACCAGAAACGTTCATCATAATTGAAGCGGGCGGCGTACTCCTGCGCAATCCGTGGGACGCGCCGTACCAATTCTTCCTGCGCTTCGGGGCTGTTGATCCAGAAAGAGAAGGTGCCCACCATGCTGGCCACGTACAGGCCTTCGAGCAGGGTTTGCCAGTTTGTGGGCAGCGCCATATGTTTTTGATATTCGGCCAGCAGCAGTGGGCGCAGTTCTTCGCGTGTGTCTGACAACGCAATCGCTAGTTCGAACAGGTAATAGCCAAAAGCCGAGAGTGAAAAATCGATCACCGACAGACGGCCATCGTTGTAGATGAAATTGCCTTTATGTGCATCGCCGTGGAGTAACCCCCAGAGCGAACGCGTATGGCGTAAGCGGCCCAGTTGTGCTTGCAGGGTTTGCAGGGCGGTCTCGAACTGGAAAAAATCGCTGTACGCGATGCGCCCATCAGAAACTGCCGGGCGCAGGGTTTCGAGCGTGGTCTGGAATGCAGCCATATCCCGTTCGGGGCGGCGGAAGCCCTTGGGCAAGCGCCAATGGCTGGACTGTTTGTGCAGCCGGCCAACGATGTCCCCGACCTGGATGGCGGTTTCCTCGCTCTCCAACTCACGGGTGTAATCCTGCCCGTCGAGCCAGGTCAACAGCGAGGCGTTGAGCGGAGTCTGCTGCCACTCAACGCGGGTGACGCGCTCTCCCGCGCGGTTGCGAACCCCAGCTGGGACAGGCAGCCGGGCGCGTTTCAGCGCATCCAGCCAGACCAGCTCTGATTCGATCATCTGCGGGTCGGCTCCGTGCTGGCCCATCTCGGGTGTGAGCGGACGATGCAGGCGCAGCAACCAGTTTTGGCTCTTATCCTGCACCAGGAAGGTGATGTTTTCGCTGTGACGCAGGAAAGTGAAGCGGGCTTCTTGCAGCCCATATTCAGCCAGGATTTGTTCTACCAGGAGGGGGAGATCGGCATCCATGTCAGAATTTTAGCACAATCCGCTTATTGACGAAAAAAGGCTTTGAGTTTATACTTATGTAAGCGCTTACATGAAGGAAAAACCGATGGAAACAGCCACTCCCCCAAAGAACCCCGCTACGATTGAAGATGTTGCCCGCCTGGCAGGGGTTTCGATTGCGACGGTCAGCCGGGTTGTCAACGGCAAATCGCCGGTAGTGCCCGAGACGGCCCAGCGTGTGATGGAGGCCATCCGCGAACTGAATTATGTGCCGCGCGCGGCTGCCCGAATTTTGGCCAGCAAACGCACCAATACGCTCGGGCTGATTGTACCTGAAATCAGCGGAGAGTTTTTCGCGCCGATGCTGCGTGGGATTGAATCCACTGCCGGGGAGGCCGGGTTCGACCTGTTGATCCACACCACCTCGTACCGCAAGCCGGAGATGCGCCGCCACACCCTGGGCGAGCACAATACCGACGGGCTGTTGGTTTTCATCGGCAGCATGGAGATGGCCGAGTTGGAGCGCTTGAACAGCATCGGGTTCCCGGTGGTTTTCCTGCACCAAACCGCGCCGGAGGGCTTGAACATCCCGATTGTGACGGTTGAGAATAAGAAAGGCGCGATGCTGGCGGTTGAGCACCTGATCGAGGTGCATGGCTGCCGCCGGATTTTATACCTGAACGGGCCGGACGACAACGAGGATGCCGGCTGGCGCGAGCGCGGTTATCGCATGGCGCTGGAGAAGCACGGCATTCCGTTTGACCCGGCCTTGCTGGTTCCGGGTGATTTTTCGAGCCGGCGTTCGGCCCAAACCATCCGCGAGGTGCTGCAAAGCGGGTTGCAATTCGATTCGATTTTCAGCGGCGACGATATGGCCGGGGTCGGTGCGCTCTCGGCGTTGCGCGAGGCCGGATTGCGCGTCCCGCAGGATGTCAAGCTGGTTGGGTTCGACGATATTCCGCTGGCGCGCCACCTGACGCCGCCGCTGACCACCATCCACGCCCCGACCGAGGAAGTTGGCCGGATCGCAACCGACCTGCTGGTGCGGCTGGTGCGCCGTGAAGCAGTTGAATCACAAGTTTTATTGCCTACCGAGTTGACCATCCGCCAGTCATGCGGATGCGGGTAACAGTTGATTGGTAAGAAGTTTAAGGAGCATTGAATTATGGCTGAATTGGAAGTATCGATTAACAACTCGACCAACGAGCCGGAGCAGGAGTTCCGCACGTTGGTCGGGCCGCTTGAAGAGAAGCTGGGCGTGCGCATCCGTTGCACGCTGGTTGATTGGAGCGAGGCCTGGAGCGAGATGATGAAGATCGTGCTTTACAAGCACGGCCCGGTGATTTCGCAGGTGGGCAACACCTGGATGGGTAGCCTGGACGCGATCGACGGCATTCGGCCTTTGACCAGTGTTGAGATCAGCCGGATTGGCAGCGCCTCCAACTTCCACCCGGCGGCCTGGCAGACGGTCATCTCTGAATCGGGCAGCCAGATTACCGGCGTGCCCTGGTTCCTGGATGCTTATATGTTGTATTATCGCCGCGATTTGCTGGCCAGGGCCGGGGTGGATGAGTCCAGCGCTTTTGCCAGTCTGGAACACCTGCACGAAACCATCGCAAAATTGCACGCATCCGGCTGCCAGATTCCGCTGGCTTTGCCGACCCAGCGCTCGACGCGGGCCAGCCTGCATCACCTGGCGACCTGGGTTTGGAGTCACGGCGGCGATTTCGTTTCGGAAGATGGCCAAACCCTGCTCTTGAGCGACCCGAAAACCCGTCAGGGCATCCGCGCTTATTTTTCGCTGTACAAGAACCTGCCGCCGGCTGCCCAAAAACTGGACGATGGTGATTGTTTTGGGACTTTCCTGGAAGGCAAAGCGGCCATGACCTTACGCAACGGCGGCCTGTTGTATGACGCGCGTATTTCGGCCAGTTTTTCGCCCCATCTTGACCAGCTTGGGCTGGCGGCGGTGCCGGGCGTAAATTTTGTGGGCGGCTCGAACCTGGTGCTCTGGAAGCACATCCCGCCCCAGATGGAAAGATACGCCATCAGCCTGCTCGAATACCTGTCGTCGCCGGAGGTGCAGTTTGCGCGTCACCTTCGTTCGGCGATGCTGCCAGCCAATGTCGAAGCGCTGGAGAAAGTCCGCCGCGAGACAGATTTTGCCCCGGTGGTGGACGCTATCATGGCCGGGCGTTCCTTCCGCAAGTTCCGCCTGTGGGGACTGATGGAAGATAAATTAACAGTCGCTATTGGCCAGATCTGGCAGGCGCTTTACAGCCAGGAAAATCCCAATCTTGAAGCAGAGATTGCAAATGTGCTCGATCCGCTCGAACGTCGTTTGCAGTTGACCATTTCCAATAATTGAAAGGTTTCTATGACCCTCCATCGTTTTCCCTCTAATTTTATCTGGGGCGCAGCAACGGCCTCGTATCAAATCGAAGGCGCCTGGAACGAAGACGGCAAGGGCGAATCCATCTGGGATCGCTTCAGCCATACGCCCGGAAAAATCACCAACGGCGATACCGGCGATGTAACCTGCGACCATTATCACCGCCTGCCCGAAGATGTGGCCCTGATGCGTCAGCTTGGGCTGAAAGGTTATCGTTTTTCGGTCTCCTGGCCGCGGGTGATTCCGAACGGCATCGCGCCGGTCAATAATAAGGGCCTGGATTTTTATGACCGGCTGGTGGATCGCCTGCTGGCGGCCAACATCCTGCCATTCCTGACCCTGTATCACTGGGATCTGCCGCAGGCCCTTGAAGACAAGGGCGGCTGGCGCAACCGCGATACCGCCCATTATTTCGCCGATTACACCGCCGTGATGGTCAAGCGCCTGGGCGACCGCGTCAAGCATTGGGCAACTTTCAATGAGCCGCTCGTGGCCGCTTTTGCCGGTCATTTGTGGGGCGAACACGCTCCCGGCATCAAGGATGAAAAAATCGCCTTGCAAACAGCCCACAACATCCTGGTGGCGCACGGGTTGAGCGTCGAGACCATCCGCAGCGCTGATTCCGACTTGCAAGCGGGTGTGGTGCTCAGTCTCTGGCCGGTCGAACCGGTCAACGATACGCCGGAAAATGCCGAGGCCGCAGAACGGGCCTGGCAGGAGGGCGGCGATATTCTCTTTTTGGATACGATTTTCAAGGGCCATTACCCGCCTGCCGGTTGGGAAAAAGCCGGGGAAAAGGCTCCGCAGGTTTTGCCGGGCGATATGGCGCTCATCAGCCAGAAGCTCGATTTCATGGGCGTCAACTATTACTCGCGCCAATTGGTCGATGCCAGCGGAGAACGGGTCCGCCCGGAAGGCCCGGAATACACCGAGATGAATTGGGAAGTCTGCCCCCCGGCTTTCTACCGTCTGTTGACGCGCATCAACCGCGAGTATCGACTGCCGCCGCTCTACATTACCGAGAACGGGGCCTCGTTTAAGGACGAAGTCAGCGCCGACGGTAAAGTGCATGATCCGCGCCGCCAGGCCTACCTGCGTGAACACTTCCTGCAAGTCTACAAAGCCATCCAGGACGGTGTCGACCTGCGCGGCTATTTTGTCTGGTCGCTGATGGACAACTTCGAATGGGGCCACGGTTTTACCAAACGCTTTGGCCTGATTCGGGTCGATTATGAAACCCTGCAACGCACCCCCAAGGATAGCGCCGAGTGGTATGCGGGCGTGATCCGCGAGAACGCGGTGGAGTAACCGGTCCTGAGCGGAGCCGCTTGTTCTTGGCGGCGCAGTCGAAGGACTGGTTATGCAGTAATCAGTGAAATAGTAAACCGAACAACCGCAAAACAGAAGGATGTAACCCATGAAAATTACCGTGATTGGTGGCGGTTCCACCTATACCCCTGAAATTGTGACCGGGTTTATTGACCGGCTTGCGACCCTGCCCCTGACCGAACTGTGGCTGATGGATATCGACCCGCAGCGGCTGGAAATTGTTGGCGGGTTTGCGCAGCGCATCGTGAATGCCAGGGGTAACCCGTTCAAGGTGGTACTCAGCACCAACCAGCGCGAGGCCATTACCGGCGCTTCGTATGTTGTTACCCAGTTACGGGTTGGGATGATGCCCGCCCGGCGCAACGATGAGTACCTGGGAATGCGCCATGGCCTGATCGGGCAGGAAACGACCGGGGTCGGCGGCATGGCCAAGGCCTTGCGCACGGTTCCCGTTATCTTGAGCATTGCCAAAGACCTCAAGGAAGTTGGCGCGCCGGGCGCATTGCTGGCAAATTTCACCAATCCTTCCGGCATTGTGACCGAAGCCCTCTTCCGCTATGCGCCGGAGGTGATGTCGGTTGGCGTTTGCAACGTGGGCATTACCGCCAAAATGGGTATGATCGAACGTCTTGAACCGGCCCTGGGACTCAAGATCGATCCTGACCACGCCGAATTGAACACCCTCGGCCTGAATCACCTGACCTGGCACCGCGGCTTCAAAGTCGACGGCGAGGAAATGTGGTCGCATATCTTCCCGGCTTTTGTGGAAGACCTGAAAAAAGAAGAACATCCCGAGTGGGATGTTCGCACGGTCGAAACCCTGGGCATGATTCCCAACTATTACCTGCAATATTTCTACTACACCGATAAAAAGCTCAAGGCGCAGGAAAAATGGCCGCCTTCACGCGCGGACGAGGTGATCGTCATCGAAGAAGAACTGCTCAAACAGTATGCTGATCCGAACCTGGTCGAGCCGCCCGCTGACTTGATGAAACGCGGCGGGGCCTGGTACTCGACCCTGGCGACCAAGGTTATCAACTCGCATCACAACGACCTCGGTCAGGTGCATGTGGTCAATGTCCGCCATAATGGCGCGGTGGAAGGCATGCCCAAGGATTGGGTTGTGGAACTGCCCGCCAAAGTCAACCGCGATGGCATCCACCCGCTGCCGGCGGCCAACCTGCCGATGGCCGAATTCGGCCTGGTTTCTGCGGTCAAAATGTACGAACTGCTGACGGTCGAGGCGGCGGTCCACGGCGACCGCAAGGCGGCCTACGAGGCGTTGTTGGTCAACCCGCTCGGCCCGAAAGCGGACAAGGTTCAGGCTGTGCTGGATGACCTGCTCGAAACCAACAAAGCCCACCTGCCGCAGTTTTTTGCGTAGTCGTTTGTCATTTCGAAGAAGCCGCGTAGCGGCGACTGAGAAATCTGATACACCTTAGAGAAGATTTCTCCCCGCTGCGCGGCTCGAAATGACAAGCATAAGCAATAAATTACTTTTGAGACATTTTGTCCGGTAGAAAAATGGCCGATACTGTCTAAAGAAAAAAGGAACTTCCCCATGAAAATAGGCGTGGTTGGCGGCACCGGCAACATCAGCGAAAGTTTCGTCAAACTCCTGCTTGAGCAGGGACACGAGGTCACCTGCATCAACCGCGGCGCGCGCAAACCTGTCCCTGCCGGGGCGCGGCTGCTGGTCTGCGACCGCAGTGACCGCGAAAACTTCGAGCGCGCGATGCAGGCCGAAAAGTTTGATGCGGCCATCGATATGATTTGTTTCTCAGCCGATGATGCTGCCTCCAGCCTGCGCGCTTTTCGCGGGGTGGGTGTTTTCGTGCATTGCTCGACGGTTTGTACTTACGGTATCCAGTCGGATTGGCTGCCGATTACCGAAGATCACCTGCTCAGGCCGATTACCGGCTACGCGCGCAGCAAGGCCGAAGCGGATGCGCTCTACCTGGAAGCCTGGTACCGCGAGCAGTTCCCAGTCGTGATCATCAAACCATCCACCACTTATGGCCCCCAGCAGGGACTTGTCCGCCAGGTGGCCTGGGATTTCACCTGGATCGACCGCATCCGCCAGGGCAAGCCAATCGTTGTCTGCGGTGACGGCAACGCCCTGCACCAGCATCTGCACGTGGACGATGCCGCCCTGGCCTTTGCCAACGTGCTGACCAAATCGGTCGCACTTGGCCAGGTTTACAATATGACCCGCCGCGAATTCATCACCTGGGCCGATTATCACCGCACCGCGATGAAAGTGCTTGGCCGTGAGGTGGAACTGGTCGGGGTGCCGTTCGAGAACCTGAAGCGGTTCGATATTCCCGGTTTTGGCATTACCGAAGAGATTTTTGCCCATCACGTTTTTTACAGTCCCGAAAAACTGATGCGCGATGTGCCCGAGTTCCAGCCTCGGGTTTCGCTCGAGGCCGGCATGGCCCAGGTACTCGAATCCATGCAGCGCGATGGGCGCATTCCCAGCGCCGATGAGAACACCTGGGAAGATGAGATTGTTGAAAAGCAGAGAAGCGTGAGACGATAATTTGATATTCGTTATTTGATAATTCGAGTATCGAATAACGAATATCCCAAAAGAGGCCCTATGAACCCCAACCCTGTCCTTAAAAAACTTGGCTATGCGGATGACGACAAGCTCGTTATCATCCATACTGACGATATTGGCATGTGCCAGGCATCGCTGGATGCTTTTGCCGACCTGTGGGAGTTTGGCACGATTTCCTCGGGCGCAGTCATGGTGCCCTGCCCCTGGTTCCCGGCGACGGCGGAATGGTGCCGGGCCCACCCGGATGTGGATATGGGCGTTCACGCCACCCTGACCTCGGAGTGGGACAGCTATCGCTGGGCGCCGATCAGCACGGTCGACCGCGCCAGCGGCCTGTTCGACGCCGAGGGCTACTTCCACCATCGTGAAGCGCCCGTCCAGGCGGGGGCGACGCTTGACGCGGTGCGAGCCGAGGTACAAGCCCAGTTCGATAAAGCGGTCCAGTTTGGCATCGTCCCGACTCATATGGATGCCCACATGCTGACCATCCTGCACCCTCGGCTGGTGACGGCCTATATCGAAACGGCAACCCAGGCCAAAGTCCCGTTCATGCTGCCACGAATCAGCGCCGAGGCGGCGAAAAGCTACGGGTACGAGGCCGGAATCGCGGAAGAGTTGGGCGCCCTTGTCCAGCAACTGGAAGAGCAGGGCATCCCGTTGGTGGACGGTTTCGATTCGATGCCGCTGGATGATCCCGACGATCAAATCAATTTTGCCAAGAAGAAACTGCGCGAACTGCCAGCCGGCATCACCCATTTTGTTTTCCACCCATCCACCGATACGCCCGAACTGCGCGCCATCTGCCCGGACTGGCCCAGCCGGGTGGCCAATTACAATGCGTTTATGAGCCAGGAAATCAAGGATTTCATCAAAAATGAAGGCATCCAGGTGATCGGCTACAACGTTTTGCGAGATTTGATGCGGAGCTAGCCGATGCGTTATTTTTTAGGGATTGATGTCGGTTCAAGCAAAACCCATGCCCTGATCGTGGGCGAGGATGGGCGCTGTGTCGGCTTTGGCAAGGCCGGGCCGGGCAACCATCAGGGGGTCGGTTATGAGGGCACCACCAAGGCGATTCTGCATTCGTTCAATGAAGCCATTCGCATGGCAGGCATTGGCCCGCAGCAAATCGCTGGCGGCGGGTTCGGGATCGCCGGATACGATTGGCCTTCCGAGTGGAATGAGCATGCAACCTGCATTCGCGCAACGGGCATCACCTGTCCGATTGAAATTGTCAACGATGGCGTCAATGGTCTGATGGCAGGCACAACCCACGGTTGGGGAGTCAACGTCACTGCCGGGTCGGGCGTTAACGCGCGTGGGCGCGACCGGCAGGGCCGCGAGGGCCGCATCGTTGGCAACGGCGCGTATTTCGGCGAATTTGGCGGCGGGATCGAGATTGTCGGTTCGGCCTTGCAGGAAGTCAACTATGCCTGGATCCGACGCACCCCGCCAACCGCCTTGACCGGCATTTTCCTGGAAGTTACCGGCGCGAAAAGCGAAATCGACCTGATGGAAGGCCTTTCGAACGGTTATTATCATCTCTACCCGGCCATTGCGATCAAGATTTTCGAGGCGGCTGCCGCTGGCGATGAGGCCGCCCGGCGCGTGATCCGTTTTTCGGGCCAGGAGTTGGGCCACCTGGCTGTGGCAGTCATCCGCCAGTTGAATCTGGAGAACGAAGCGGTGGAGGTGGTGCAGTCGGGCAGCGTTTTTGATGGCGGCGCGCCCATCAGCGACCCGATGCGCGAGGTGATCCTGGCGGCTGCGCCCAGGGCCAAAATCATCCGCCTGGATGCTCCGCCGGTGCTGGGCAGCCTGCTGCTCGGCATGGAAGCGGGTGGTTTCGACGGGTATCCGCTGCGCGAACAGATTATTGCCTCAATCCGCGACTGGCTGAAACAGGAATAAGTAACGAAAAAGCCACCCAATCAAGGGTGGCTTTTTCGTTGTGTGGGTTATAATCCTGGTGCCGAAGGAGGGAATCGAACCCTCACTCCTTACGGAACACGATTTTGAGTCGTGCGCGTCTGCCTGTTCCGCCACTTCGGCAATTCGGGCGCACCAAAGTATACCACTCTCACACATAAGGTCAAGATGAAACTAGGAATTATCGGGCTACCCCAATCAGGAAAAACCACATTATTCAACGCGCTCACCCGCAACGATACCCCTACCAACGCCTCGGCGGGCCGTATCGAGGTTCATAACGCTGTTGTCGATGTCCCGGACCCGCGCGTGGACAAACTCTCGGGCATGTTCAACCCCAAGAAAACCATCTATGCCAAGGTGGCCTATGCTGACATTGCCGGGCTGGACGGCTCGAAAAGCGGCATTTCTGGCACGCTGCTCAATACGCTGACCCAGATGGACGGATTTCTGCACGTTGTGCGCTGTTTTGCCGATGAAAACGTCCCGCACCCGGCTGGTTCGGTCGACCCGGCTCGCGACCTGGAGTCGATGCTTTCGGAGTTGCTGCTTAACGACCTGATCGCTGTTGAGCGCAAACTTGAAAAGCTGATTGAAGAGCGTAAAAAGGGCGGAACGGACAAAACGCTCAACGCCCGCCAGACGGAATTGTTCGAGAAGCTGCTTGCCACGCTGAACGAGAACAAGCCGCTGCGCAGCCTGGAGTTCAACCAAGAAGAACAGAGGGAACTGGCCAGCTACGGCCTCTTGACTCGCAAACCTGTCTTGACGGTTTTCAACCTGGGCGAGGCCCAAAAAGCCCCTGAACTGAGCCTCGACCACCCTTCGGTGGCGCTTCTGGGCAAACTGGAGATGGAAATTGCCCAACTTTCGCCGGAAGACGCGGCCCTGTTCATGGAAGAATACGGCATCGACGAACCCAGCCTGAACAAAATGATTCGTCTGTCGTATGACCTGCTTGGGCTGCAATCCTTCTTCACCGTTGGCCCTGACGAGTGCCGGGCCTGGACCGTACGGCGCGGCGCAACCGCCCCCGAGGCCGCCGGGGAAATCCACTCTGATTTGCAAAAAGGCTTCATCCGCGCCGAAGTGACTGCCTACGAAGACCTGATTGCCCTGGGCGGGCTGGTCGAAGCTAAGGCCAAAGGCAAGCTGCGCCTTGAAGGCAAGGAATACATCGTCAAGGATGGCGATATTCTCAACATTCGCTTCAACAACTAAATCGATAAGCGAACCGCCCCAACATTATGGGGCGGTTTTTGTTTGGCTTCGCGCACGCATTTTTTCAGCCAACAAGGCAGAGAGTTCTTCGAGAGAGTAGTTGTGCCTGGGGTTGTCATTTTCATCGAGCAGTTTCTCAATCAAGGCATGGATAACGCGGTCACCCTCCCATTTTGTCCCGACCAGGTAGCGGAACTTGGGGGCAGCCGAGAAGAGCGCATCTATGATTGCTTCCGAGACCAATCCGGGTGGGGAAGGTTTGCGATTGTTCTCCGATTCCTCGGCTTCGGCCTGAGTCGCTTGGGGTGGGGCGTTGAACGAAGCCAGCACTGCCTCGGCTTCTTCCTTGAAGGGCGGCTGGGCGCGTTCGAAACGGCGCAGCAACCCGGCGAAGGAGTTTTCACCGATTCTGGTGGCTACCCCGCCCGGTTGCACGATGCTGACACCGACTCCGTGTGGCGACAGTTCATCGCGCAGGGCAACCGAATAGGCTTCCAGGGCGTGTTTGGTCATGGTGTAGGGGCCGTAATACTTTTTCGAGATCATCCCGCCTTGTGAGCTGACCAGCACCATCCGCCCGCGCGCTTCGAGCAGCAGCGGTAGGAAGGCATTGGTAACGCGGAAGGGGCCAAACACGTTGACCTCGAAAATATCGCGCAGTTCCTCACCGCTCCAGGTGCTGATAAAGCCCAGTTCGCCGATGCCGGCGTTGTTGACCAGCCCGTACAGTCCCAGTCCGCGCCGGGAAACGGTTTCGAAGGCCGCACGCGCCTGTTGGGGGTTGCGCACATCCAGTTCGATGGGGATGATGTTTTCGATGGCAGCCAGCTTTTCCAGGTCGGCCGGTTTGCGCGCGGTGGCATAGACGGGCTGGCCCTGTCCAGCGAGGCGGCAGGCCAAGTCAAAACCGATCCCGCTGCTCGCGCCGGTGACAAGAATGGGATGAGAAGATGTATTTTTCATGTTTGGCTCGCTAAAGGTTGATTCCGATATAGACAGTGCGATTATACAGCGCAAACTTGCGCTGAAACCAGTTCTCCAGGCGCAGTGCGGGTAGCGGGTTTTCCCTGATAAAATCGGGGCGAGTTAACAATGAATACATTCTTCTTAAAACCCATTCGATACAAATTCTGGCTAAAGCATGTGTTGGCAGGCAGCCTAGTTTTCCTGGGCGCTGCGCATCACTTGCTTAATCTTTGGGAACTGCCAGCGTGGCGGATCCTCTTGCTGTTCTTGCTCTTCTTGTTGCCCCTGGCGCGATTATCGGCTTTCCTGATGGGCCGACTGATGCCTCGGCTAACCGAAATCCCCAGGAATCGCCTGGTTTTGTTCGGGTTGATTGCCCTGCTGCTCAGCGGATTTATTTCCTGGCGGCTGTACCGCCTGCCGGATTCTTACCAGCAGGTTACACTGACGCCCCTGGCCGGGCAGGTTGGCCTGATCGAGGTCAAGGCCAATTTCCAGGTTATCCCGCTGCAGAAGGCTGCCGCCGAGAGCGGCTGGCGCGAGCAGGATGGCATCTATTATCCGGGCGAATCTGCCCTTCCTCTGACTGTCTCATTCCAGGCCCCTGCCGGGAAACCGGTTACTGCCCTGTTCCTGACTGGCCCGCAGGGTGGCCGGGTGGATGCTTCGCTCAACCTCCAGCGTCAACGAGCTGACCTGCTTAACGAGCGCAACGGGCAGACCACCCTGCGGCTCACTTCCGGGTATCGCGGCCTGCCAGCCTGGCTTTTTCTGCCGTTATTTATGCTGGCAGATCTGATTACGTTTGGATTGGGTATCCTGCTGTTGATGCTGTTGCAGGAATTCGGTGAGCGGCGCTCAAGCGCCTCCCCTGCCAATGCCAGCCAGGCCCGCCTTGACTTGGCGATCCTGCTCACGTTGGGGACGATCCTGCATCTCATCAACATGCTGGCCGTGCCGACCATCCTGAATGCGGACAGCCCGGCGTATCTCAGCGCGGCAGTGCATCTGGTCGAAAACGGTAATTTTGAAGGCGCTTCGACCAGCGTTGGGCCAGGCACGGCCCTGCTCCTTGCGCCGATGCTCTGGCTGTTGGAACGCAGCCCGTGGGGACCAAAAATTATCCTGCACCTGATTGGCTTGGCCTGTATTCCGCTCAGTTACCGATTCGGCTGGCAACTCAGCCGCAATCGCTGGGTGGCTTTCCTGAGCGGATTGGTGGTTGCCAATTCGCCAGACATCTTCTTTTACGCCAATTATCCGATGTCGGATTTGCCGAATTTGTTCTTTGTGCTGCTCTTTTGCAGCCTGCTGCTGAACGCCATCGAGCGCATTAGCCTGGGCTGGACGCTGGCCCTGTTGGCAAGCGCCTCCTTTGCAGCCCTGCTGCGCTCCGAAAACGTTTTGCTTGTGGGGCTTGGCGCGTTGGCCCTGACAGTTTCGGTTTTCTGGAAGCGTTATTCAGGAGTAAAGATTCGGTTATGGCCGACCCTGGTCCAGATTGGCCTGGCCGTCCTGCTGGCGATGCTGCCGGTCTTTTGGTGGTCGTATCACAACCTGCGCTACAACGGCTTTTTTGGCATGAGCAATTATTTTGGGGTGGTGATTTACGATGGTTGGGTTTATTTTGGCGATGCGCTTGGTATGCGTTTCTCAGACCCGGATTCGGCGGCTTACCGCGAGTTGCAGCGAGTAGCTGTCGATTTCCCGCCTGAGATTACGGATAAAAAGGGGGTTGCCACCGGCTGGGAAACCTATTACAGCCTGCTGGCTGCGGGGTATGAGCCAGACCAGATTATGGATCTGCTCGAAACGGCTGCATCTGATGCAATCCGCAAAAACCCGAGAAAGAGTGTGGAGCTACTCTTTGCAAAATACCAGAGCGGTCTGGAACCCAGCCTGCCGATATTTCATACTTACCCATTGCCAGGCGAACCCGGCTGGGGCCAGGATAGAGGCTCGGATTTTTTCGATGCCGACAATTTGAGCATTCCATCACTGATTAAACTTCAACGCCAAGCTTATGAATGGTCATCTTGGTGGTACAGAGCTTTGTATCCGGTTGGGATTCTGATTTCCCTGGCTGCCCTGACTCTGGGACTGTTTCGCCGCCCGACCCTGATCTGGTTTTTCCTGACTGCTGCTGTGGCTTCGCGTATCTTTGTGCCACTGACCATCGGTGTGGATTTCTGGCGCTACAGTCTGGCCGGCTGGCTGCCATTGCAGATCATTGCCCTTAGCTGGCTGCCACTGATTCTGCGCGGCCTAGGCGAGTTCCTGCCCAAGGAGCAATAGTAGGGCGATGCGCCGGACATTATTTTCGCATGGAAACATAATACGGTAAAATCACTCCGTTTCAATCCCCTAACGGGGACGATGTCTGCAATCCAAAATCTAAAATCCAAAATCGAGACTGACATGCCTTCCGATACCCAGGTCATTTATTCCATGATGCGCGTTGGGCGCATCCATCCTCCCAACAAACAAGTGCTGCGCGATATTTCGCTCGGCTTTTACTACGGCGCCAAGATCGGCGTGCTCGGCCTGAACGGCGCGGGCAAATCCACCCTGCTGCGCATCATGGCCGGCGTCGATCAGGATTATGTTGGCGAAATCGCCATGAGCAAGGGTTATACCGTCGGCTACCTGCCGCAGGAACCGGAACTCGACCCCGAGAAAACCGTGATTGAGATTATCCGCGAGGCCGTCCAGCCGGTGGTGGATATGCTCGCCAAATTCGACGAGGTCAACGCCAAATTCGCCGATCCCGATGCCGATTTCGACGCGCTGATCGAGGAGCAGGGCAAATTGCAGGATGCGCTGGACAAAGTCGATGCCTGGAACCTTGATTCGCACCTGGATGTTGCCATGGAGGCGCTGCGCTGCCCGCCGGGCGATACACCCATCAAGGTTTGTTCCGGCGGCGAGAAGCGGCGCGTCGCGCTGACCCGCCTGCTGCTCACGGAACCTGACATTCTCCTGCTCGATGAACCCACCAACCACCTCGACGCTGAATCGGTGGCCTGGCTGGAACATCACCTCCAGCAGTACAAGGGAACGGTCATCGCCGTGACCCACGACCGCTACTTCCTCGACAACGTTGCCGGCTGGATTTTGGAGCTGGATCGCGGCTATGGCATTCCCTGGAAGGGCAATTACTCCTCGTGGCTGGAGCAGAAACAGGAAGCGCTGCGCCAGGAGGAAAAATCCGAATCGAAGCGCCAGAAAACGTTGGAGCGCGAGTTGGAGTGGATTCGCATGTCTCCCAAGGCGCGCCAGTCCAAGGGCCAGGCGCGTGTCACTGCGTATGAGAAACTGCTCTCTCAGGAAGTGGAAAAATATCGCAGCGAGCAGGAAATCTATATCCCGCCGGGACCCAAATTGGGCAAGAATGTCATCCAGGTAAACGGCGTCAGCAAAAGCTTCGGCGAACGCCTGATCCTGGACAACTTCTCAGCGACCATCGAACCCGGTTCGATTGTGGGTATCGTCGGTCCCAATGGCGCGGGCAAAACCACCCTGCTGAAAATGATTGTCGGGCAGGAAAAGCCCGACAGCGGCGACATCCAGCTCGGCGAAACCGTGAAGCTGGGTTACGCTGACCAGAGCCGCACCCTCGACCCTGAGAAAACCGTCTATGAAGAGATTACCGGTGGCGCCGAGCAGTTGGAGTTGGGAACGCGCAAGGTTAACGCGCGCGGTTACTGTTCATCGTTCAACTTCGCCGGGGCCGACCAGCAAAAGAAGGTTGGCACGCTTTCGGGCGGCGAGCGCAACCGCGTCCACCTGGCGAAGATGCTCAAGGAAGGCCACAACGTACTCCTGCTCGACGAACCGACCAACGACCTGGATGTGAACACCCTGCGCGCGCTCGAAGACGCGCTGGAAGAGTTCGCGGGCTGCGCGGTGGTGGTCAGCCACGACCGCTGGTTCCTCGACCGCATCTGCACCCACATTTTGGCTTTTGAAGGTGACAGTCAGGCGCGCCTGTTCCTGGGCAATTGGAGCGATTACGAGGAAGACTACAAGAAGCGTTACGGCAAAGATGTCAAGCCAACGCGGGTCAAGTATCGGACGTTGAAGCGGTAGGCACGGAAAGTTGAGAATACAAAAACAGGATGAAGCGCAGGCTCCATCCTGTTTTTGTTGAAATTGAATATTTAGCGCAGGCTGGCGGCCAGGGCGATGAGCGCCTCCTGATCCAGTTCCATGCCCATGTAGGTCAGGACAAAAACCATCTCAGCGGTCTGCCAGCGCAGGGTTTTCATAAAGGGTGTCGGCTCCCAGACCGGGCCGTTATCGGTCAAATTCCAGACGCCCTCCACATACTCGCCGCTTATCGCGCCAATCTGGACGGTTTGCACCTCGGCGCTGGCCCCAACCAAATCGCCGCCGGTGATGTTGTCGCAGTAATTGCTGATGTCGCCACAGGATTGGTGAACTTCAAGCGGCTGCTGCCAGAGGGTCAGTTCGAAGCTGTCTGGTTCGCGGCCAAAAGACTGGGCCACAATCTGATGTTGGCTATCGTAGGATGCGCCCAGGAAAATCATCCCGGCAGGTGGTTCAGGCGGAGCGAAGGTATCGAACCCGGCCTGGGCCTCCGCTTCCTGGAAGGAAAGCTGGAAGGGTGATTCGGATGATGATGCCACGGGCGGGGTCATCTGCCAGGCTTGCAGCGGATAACGATCCTGGCTGGCGCGACTGAAGAGTTGCAGTATGCCCTGCGCCAGGGCGCGTCCCTGGGGGGTAAATGCCAGCAGGGAAAAAACGAAGGCCAGTGCCAGCGCCGCCAAGGTCAGGCGGCGGGACAGGGTGTTTTGAAATACGGTTTTCATGGGGTCTCCTGTTTGAGATTGCCATGTGCTCGTTTGCAGGCGGGCGCTGAGCCGCGGCCACAGGTTGATCTGTGATGCAGGCGCAGCCTTTTCGGCCAGGTCGCTCAGGATTAGGTTGAGTTTATCGGTTTTCATGCTTTTCTCCTGAAATCCCGCGCTGGTACGCGCCTAAGAGGCTTTTGAGACGTTCGCGGGCGGTGTGCAGCCACCATTTGATGGTGCTGGCCGGGCGCTGAAACTTTGCCGCCATTTCGGCTTCGCCCATTTCCAGGAAGTGGCGCTGGATGATGACCGCGCGCTGTTCGGGCGTCAGTTGCTGGAGCGCGTTCCAGACCCGCTGTTGCAGATCGTTGGCTTCGGCCAGCTCTTCCGGCAAGGATGCGGCGTCCAGCAGCCAGTCGGCGATGCTTCCGGACGGTTCATCCAGCGAAAGGCTGCGCTGCTGGCGCTTTGCGGCCTTAAGCGCATCGTGGACAATGGCGCGCAAGAACCAGGGGCGGAATGCCCGCCGGTCGTCGAACTGATTGATCTTGCGCGCCACACGCAGGAACGCTGTTTGCACCAGATCTTCGGCCTGGGCCGGGTCGCCCAGAATCAGGTAGGCTGTGTGGATGGCTTTGGCCTGGTGCTGTTGCACCAGAAATTCCAGTCCGCTCAGGTCGCCTTGTTTTAATCGAGCAATGGCTTGTTGTTCGTCCATGCATGGCCTTTTGGGTTAGGGATGAGGTCCTCTACTGATAATATCCCCTGAAAGGTGAAAACGATAGCTCTTTTGCATCTAATCGCCGGATTAAGATTACAATGGGCGGGAAAATTCATCATAGAAACGGAGAGTCATCATGAATCCCAACGAAAAAGCCGCCCAACTCTTTGCTGCCGGGTACAGTTGTTCACAGGCAGTGCTGGTTGCGCGCGCTGAACAACATGGCTTGCCCGAGGAGGTGGCCTTCAAACTCAGCGCGGCCTTCGGCGGCGGGATGGGCCGCCAGGGTGAAGTCTGTGGGGCAGTCAGCGGCGCGCTGATGGCGCTTGGGCTGGAGAAAGGGTACACCAAACCCGATGACAAGGCTGCCAAAGAGCATACCTACGAACTTACCCGTCAGTTTTGCGCTGAATTTTCGCGGCGCACCGGTGGATTGCGTTGCAGCGAACTGCTCGGCTGTCAGATTGGCACCCCGGAAGGTTTGCGCCAGGCCCAAGAACAAAACCTGTTCAAGACTGTTTGTCCAGGTCTGGTGGCCGAAGCCTCCCAAATCCTTGATGAGATGTTGGGTAAAAAGTAATTCTATTTGCTTATTTTTTTGTTACTGCTCTACTCCCAAAGAACCAGTTGCATGCATCGAAAAGAAAACGCCACCTACAGGTGGCGTTTTTACTATGAGTCGCACAAGATTTCACGGATTTTGGGGTATTGATACCCATAATCTTGTGGATAACCCGGATCGTTACTGAGCGTTTGGCAGAGCGGGTAGCGCAGTCTTTCGCGGCCTTTGAACTCCTGTTTGACGATTTTGCGGGCATCCTCTTCCCTCCCAACGTTGACCAGCCCCTCGAAGAACGGGAACCACTCAGACTGGTCGCCCGGTTTCAGGTTGGTGCTGTGCAACGCATCGTACAAGCGCACGATTTCGGCCCAATCGCCCACCTGGCGGGCCAGGGATGCTTTCTGGTAGTAGTAGCACCAGCCATGCTCCGGCTCCGGGCCGAAGATGGCGGGCGGCGGCACAGGCGCTTGTCCGTTCGGGACGATGCGGCCAACATCCGAATAAGGGCCAGCCATTTGCACCAGACGCTCTTCGCTCTCGGCATACACGGGCAGACTGCCGTCGATAATATGGGCGCAGGAGTTCTTGCCTGGCATGCTGATTAACAGCAAATTGTTGAAATTCCGCTTAAGCGGGATATCCCGCACAAAATTCCCGCGCACTTCGTTACGCATGATGTCGTAAGCCGTTTCGGTGGTCAGTACCTCAGACTGGATGGCCGGAGCCGCAGCCGGACCGGGCCGGTAGATCAGGTTGACCGGGCCCCACATCTCGTAATCCTGCTGCAAGCGATAGCCTTCCCTTAATTGGACAATCACCATTGTATCGTCCAGAATATCTGGGGCGCGCCAGGTCAACTGCCACCAGGTTTCGCGCTCGTATTGCCAGAAGCGTTCCCAACGGTCGATGTTAAGGGATTGGGTAGCGACCGAGATGAACAACAGCGCCAACAGAACTGCCTGGCGCAGGCGGGGTTGCAGAGCAACCGCGATCCCGGTCACGAACAGGATCACGCCGCTGATCGGATGCAGCCCGTAGCTCTTGTAGGCGTCGGTCAACTCCACGCTGCGGCCGGAGAGCACCACCGGGAAAACCGCGCAAAAAGTGATAAACGTACCCAGCAGCAACAGGTCGCGCGAGAATTCCGGCAGGACAGCCTCCTCCGCAGCCTGGGGCTGGTATTTTCGCAGGATCAAGGCAAAAATCCAGACCAGGAATACAACCACAGCAGCGGTCAGAAACGCCCGGCCCAGGTCAGAGTATTCCGCGCCGGAAATGGAATTGTAGGGCTTGACAAACCAGGCGAAAACCGTGGTGTTCAGAAAATCTTTGAACGTTTCAATGGCCAGGCGCAGGGACATGTAGCGCAGGTTGCCCAGGTAATCTTCAGCCAGGCGCGAAACATCGGTAGCATTGCGGCTGCTGTCGAAAATGAAAATGCGCCAGTACAGGAAAATGCCCGTCACCAGCGGATAAGGCCACCATTGTTTGATCGTCGCTTTTAATAGGTTAAGCCATCCGCGCAGGCCTTCCTGAAAGAGCAGGTATCCCAGCAGGGCCAGGCGGGTGCCTTCGAACCCGATCATATATTCGTAGATGAATAAATAATTTGCAGTCAGCAAGGCCGAGAGCGTTACGAAGGCCGCCTTCCAGGCCATCGCCCGCGTTTTTACCGCCTGGAGCATCAACGCAATCGAGAACAGGGCCGAGGCGAACCCAATCAGATGATTTTGTTTGGTATTGGCATTTGGTTGCGAGAGAAAACCCGGATAAACCACGAACAAGACTGCCATCAGCGCGATCAGGTATTTCTGACGCGGCCAGAGCAGGCGCAAAATCCAGTAAAAGGCCAGCGCGCCGAGGAAGCGCCAGAGCAAGGCGTAAAGATGCCAGTTCAGCACATAATCGCCCAACAAGCGGTAAGAATAGGAATAGAGTACGCCCATGAAAGGCCGGTCTGTGCTGAAGAGCGGAATGATGCTTTCTGCGCCGCGCGCTGCGCCCGACCAGAGCAGGTACCAGTCATCGTGATAGTATCCCAGCGAGGAGATGCGCAATCCGTGGGTGATGATTGTCGCCAGAAGGATGAGCAGGATGGAAAGAAAAGTTTCACTCTTGAAGAGTTTGAGAAAAGCTGGTTTCATGATGGGTCTCCGCTTGCGAGTTGGAATTATACCCTCAATGATTTTTGCGGAATCAAAAAACAGCGCAGGCTGAAAGCCTGCGCTGTCCCTCGTTTAAGCCTATTTCAAGCTTTCGGCAATTGCGACCAGCATCTCTTTGTCCAGCCTGCCGCCAAAAGTGGGGTCCCAGTGATACTCCAACAAGTATTCCCTTTCATCGTCCCGCCAGTACAGGGCGCAAGCTCCCAGTTCGTCAGCTTGCAGATAATAGCCGGTAGCCCCGTTGATGCGGATTTCCTCATCCCTGCCGGTGTCTGTCCATTCCCCATCAACCAGTGACTTATGCTGGTAGATCAGGGCAAATTCCCTACGCAGGGTCTGGTGATCGGATGGAATAAGCATTTGGTAGAGCGTCAGGGCATTTACAAATTCCCCATCAGCCTTGTACACGTACTTCATGCCAACCCGCGGCATGGTTGTCAGGTTGCTCCAACTACCGTCTGGCACCTGCTGGAAACCTTCTGGAAGTATGCCTGGTTCCTTGAGCGTGAACCCAATGCTGTCTTTGATGCTCGGCTGATGCGCGGCGCTAAGCAGGTCAATGCCCTGTTCGATGCTGGCCAGGTCCTCAGCAATCTGGATCATTTTTTCTTTTACTTCAAGCGGGCTAAGCCCGCTCAATACGGATTTTTCACCATACAATGCGTACCAGCGCTCACCTTCCTTCCAGCGCAAATTGTAGCTCCCGGACTCGGGTTCCCAGGTCATACCTCCATCATCATCAAAGATAAAACTACCTGCAACGTATTCTGCCTGGTGTGCGCCTACCTGAACCGGTTGCACGGCTTTTTCGTAAACCGCGCACCCAGGGCAATCCTCAGGAAAATCCCCAATCCCCTGCGATAAGCTATACCCTGAAAAACGAATCACTGCGATCCGGTACTCCGGGTAAACCTCCATAAATCGGAATTGTTCTTGTACATACCTGGCCGGGAATGACTTAACTTCAAACCCCAGCTTTGCCTGCGCATCCTGTAGCTGGCAGATAAAGGTAGAAGAGATTGGAGAAATTACATCCCCGCAATTTTCGGGTTCGGCCAAGCTTGGTTTCAGCGGAATTAACTCCGCCTCGAGTGTGTAAATCGGGGCAGGAATCGCAGTTGGCATGGCCGGAAGCGTTTTCCCGGAAACCATGGTGAAGTATCCCAGGAGTTCCCGGGCAAATGCTTGCCCTTGAGGGGTAAGGCTAAGAATGATAAAGGCGAACGCCAGGGCCAATGCGGCAAAAGCGGCGCGGCGAAAATGATTGGATGACATTTTTTCTCCTTGTTGGAATAACGGGTGTTTTCTCGCAACAAGGCGCTCTCGAACAGCGGGCCATAGCTCGATCTGGGCCGGGGAAATTTCCTGCTCCAATTCTTGCTGGAAAATGGATTTTGGTGTTTTGTTTTCCATGGATTTCTCCTATTCCCTGTCTTCGAACAAACGGGATGCGCGCAACAGGGTTTTCAGGCGTTCGCGGGCTGTGTGCAGCCGCCACTTGATAGTGCTGATGGGGCGCTCCAGCTTGGCCGACATATCGGCCTCGCTCATCTCGAGATAGTAGCGCATGACCACCACCGCGCGCTGTTCGGCGGGCAGGCATCGTAGCGCATTCAGGAGAGCCTGGCGGGTTTCGGCCAGTTCAACCAGTTTTTCCGGGCGTGGTTGCGGATCCAGCAGCCAACGGGCGACTGTCAGGCTGGCTTCATCAGGGTTTTCATCCAGCGAAACTGTTAACCGTTGCTGACGTGAGACGCGCAGCGCCTCGTTGACCACAATCCGTAAAAACCAGGGCGCAAACGGGCGCAGTTCATCAAAGTATTGAATCTTTTCGGCAACCCGAACGAAGGCTGTCTGGACAATTTCTTCAGCGAGCGAACGGTCGAAAAGAATCATATAAGCTGTGTAAACAGCGCGTACCTGATAATCCCTGACCAGGGTTTCAAGTCCGCCAGGGTCGCCTTGTTTTAAGCGAGAAATTGCGATTTGATCTTCCATGCATGGCCTTTGTTGAGAATTCTCTACAGTATAGAGGGTTGGGCCAGTCAATTGACTGATTACGCTTTTTCGTGTCCAGTGCGTATCCAGTCAAATTTGCTTGGCGCAAAAACGTAATCAGTAAATGACTGGTTACGCTGGTTTTTGCAGAAAAATTTG
>JAEWVF010000073.1 GCA_023459215.1 Chloroflexota bacterium | reverse complement strand
CGGCGACAGGCTCTTCAGCCACCGGGGCTTCGGCCACCGGCGCGCCGCAAGCAGCCAGCACGAACGTGGCGATCAGCAGCATGCTGATCAGGGTCAACATTTTCTTCTTCATCTTCTCGTTCTCCTTATATAACAGATGGTTACATTTGAAGCGTCCAAGACGCGCTTCTACAAGGGTTGGGGCAGGTCTGATCCTGCTCTGAAACTGATGGTACTGATCCTGCTAGATTGCCTGGTCACATCACCTCCTTGCGTTTGGCTTTTCCAAAAACAGAGTGGCATTGATGTAGGCTACTTTGTTAATAATTTTTACATTCTCTTTGAGATAGATAGGTGTTTTTTACACCTGTGAGGCTTTGATGGCCTGTTATCGTCATCTGGAAGCGGCTTTATGTTATCATCTTTTTATTGTTTGTCAAGTAATCTAACTATGTATTTGGGCATTTTTCAGCCGTTTTTCCTAATATGTTCTCGCAGGACGAAAAAGGCGCAAAAATCAGTTATAAATAAGACTGTTCCGGTCGGGAATTTTTCCCAAAGACCAGCTTAACGACCAAGAAAACGATGATTTGAAAGGAGTAAAAAATGAGGAAGATATTGCCTGTGAGCTTCTTGTTTTTCCTGACATTGACTTTGACAGCCTGCAATTTACCGACCCCCCTGCCTACTTGTCCCACGGATGGTTTGCTTGCGCCTGTTCTTGTTTCCCCCATCGACGGCGCGGCTGTAACCTCCCTGACCCCAACGTTAACCTGGGCATACCCTGACCCGGCCTGCAACCCGGAAGGCTATCGGGTCGATTTGTCTGTTGACGAAACCTTTGCTGATACCAGCCTGAGCGGCGGCACGGGCAACCCCTCAACCAACTGGGTTCCGGGGCGCGACCTTGAGATCTGCCAGGTTTATCATTGGCGGATTGCGGCTATCAACGGGACAACCCTGGGCCCATTTTCAGAGGCTCGCAGCTTCCAGGTTGAAACTGGCGCAGAATGTCCGCCTGTTGCTCCGCCTCCTTCAGCCAGTATTGGCGGGATTGTTTGGCACGATCTGTGCGCCTTGCCCGATGGGCCGCTGCCTGAGCCGCTCCCTGTGGGTTGTGTTGCCGTCCCCGGGGGCAGCGCACGCGCCAATGGAATCCGTGAGCCGGGCGAACCCGGCATCGAGGGTGTTGAAGTCCGTCTGCATTTTGGCGCTTGCACCGATCCGGTGGTAGCGACCCAGACCACCAGCGCCATCGGCGAATATAACTTCGACGGTATCCTGGCTTTCGGCCCGCACTGCGTTTCGGTGGATTCACTTTCGGCGGTCAATGAACCAATCCTGATCCCCGGCGGCTGGACCTCCCCGTCCGGTATTGTTGGCTCGGTTGCCTCGGCCTCCGCTACCTTGGACAGCGGCAGCATTGCTATGCAGGATTTCGGCTGGGATTACCAGTTCCTGCCCGTTGCCAGCGCACCGGCCGCACCCACCGCAGAATCCACCGCGGCGGCCAGCGAAGTGTTCAATGTCAATACCGGGGCGAATTGCCGCAAAGGGCCAGGGCAGGTTTACGATGTTGTTACCGCTTTCCCCGCTGGAACCATGCTCAAGGTGGCTGGACGCAACAACGACAGCAGTTGGTGGCTGGTACAAATCCCCTCGAACAACGAGCGCTGCTGGATATCGAACGTGACCGGCACATTTACCGGTAACCCCTCCATCCCGGCGGTTGTTGCCGCGCCGCCGACCCCAACTCCTGCCCCGGATACCGCTGTCCCAAGTTTGAGCGGGCAGACAGCTTCGCAAAGCACTATCTATTATTTCGCCTCGAGTTGTGGACCAACAACGGTTGACATCTCCGTCAAAGCCACGGACCCATCCGGGGTGAAAGAGGTCAGCCTGCGCTATCGTTATGTCGGCCCGGCTTATGTCGGCGCCTGGCGGACGGTCAGCTCGACCAGCGTAAATGGCGACGAGTACAAATTCAGCATCAACGCCCTGAACGAAGCCAATTCCGATTTGCAGGGCTTGAATGGCACGATTGAATACCAGTTTGTCGCCAGCGACAATGCCAACAATAGCGGAACGTACCCTGGTAATCCGCTCAGCATGGTGATTAATTACTGCCAATAGTTTTGAGTAGCTGTTCCAGTTTTTCAGCCAGCGCTTCGCGGCTGAAATGCGTTTCGAGGTACGTGCGCCCGGCCAGGCCCATCCGCAAGGCTTCATCGCGGTTTGCGGCCAGCCGGGCCACGGCCTCGGCCAGGGCCTCCGGACCACCCGGTTGGGCAAAGACGCCGCAATCTGCGGCCTCGACCACCTCGCGAATTACCCCGTCAATGGCCAGGACAACCGGCCGCCCAGCAGCCATATAATCGAAAACCTTGTTCGGGTAGGTGGTTTTATATTCTTCGAGCGGTTTCAAAATCGCCAGGCAGGCATCCGCGCCGGCCAGGGCGGTGGCCATCCCGGTTTTGGGCACCGGCGGCAGGAAAGTTACATTTTTTAGCCCGAGTTGGGCCGCATAAGTCATCAGGTTGGCTTTTTCTTTCCCATCTCCCAGAAATACAAAATGATACTTGAAATCCTTCTCGAGCAGTTTGGCCGCCTCCAGGGCTACGGTCAGATCATTCGAGATTCCATGCGCGCCGGCGTAAAGCACCACAAATTTATTTTTCAGGATATTTTTTTGTCGGAATACATGCCCATTATCGAGCGGATTGAACATCCCGGGATCGGCTCCGTTCGGGATGAGTTCAACGGAACGCGCTCCGCGACCCTTGACGTGCTCCACGTACCCCGGGCTGTTGACCATCATCCGGTCGGCGCGCCGGTAGAGAAACTTTTCCAGCCATAAGGACAGTTTGATCAGGATTGGGCTTTTCAACACCCCGACCGCAATGGCGAAATCGGGCCAAAGGTCGCGCACCTCGAACAGGAATTTGGCCCCTTTCAGCCTCGCCAGCAGCCAGGCGGTAACGCCCTGGAAAATCGGCGGAGAGGTGCCCCAGACCACATCCACATTTTTGACCCCCAGGCCGATAAAAAACGAAGAAACCATAAACGAAAAGAAGGCAAACACGCGGTGGATGAAAGATTTGTGCAAGGCCTGGTAGGTGTAAGCGCGCAGGATGGTGATGCCTTCAGCCCCCTTCCGGCTCCTCCCATCTCCTACGGAGATAGGGGGAGAGTTTTTACCAGTTAAATAACTAACTGGCGAGGCAATCACGGTTACTTTGTGTCCTCTGGAAACCAAAAAGCGCGCCAATTCATGGTGGCGCGTTCCGCCCGGCTCATCGAGCGCGGCAAAAGCCTGGTGGATGAGGAGAATGTGCATTAAGGTTTTCAGCTAGACGAAAAGCCACGAAAACAAAAGATCGTAAACAAGTTTGTACAATCCTGGTGGAAAGACAATCCCATTCAGGCCAACATAGATGGGTGGTATCAGTAAGTTCAGAACTTTGGCCAATGTAGCGATCCTATTGATTGATTTAGATAATGGCGATTCCAACTCTTTCCATGCAAGCAACAATACCGGAAAAATCCACCCAACCAAACGGGATGTATCAATTCCGTAAACCGCCAAAACCCCACCTATTCCTAATAAGGCAAATGCAGATGTCAGTATTTTCCACTCTCGTTTTTGAAACCATTGATAGATCCCCAATCCGATAATAATCCAACCCGATTTGAAAGCAAAAAAAATTCCGAATAATAATTTATCAGGGTTGTATTTTAGCCATTCTATTGTTGTCATCTCGCCTACAACTCTGGGCAAAAAGAGTGTGTTGAGGTCAAAACCTGTTCCCAGAAAGCGCATAAAGATATAGAGAACTACAATAATAAAGAATTTTGGCCAATAAATGCGCTTGAAAAATATGATGATGAGGCCTGCCCAAATAAAGATGCTTCCTTCGTGGCTGATTAAGGAAAGGGTAAAAAGTGCCGTTAAGCCCACATCTGATGAGGGGAGGGCGAGAGCCAAGATAACAAAGATTCCAACCAAAACATCAGGATAGCCCGGTACCATGAACTGAAAAATGATAAAACTTGAGCTTGCTAGCGATACAAGTGCCCAAAACGGCATTGTTATTTTGTTTTGAACCAACCAAAAAAGTAGAGCACAAATCAATACAAAATTCCAAAGAAGCGCAAAAATGAGATAAAAACCATCCCCTCGAAAAAACATCAAATGGGCCAAAGCCGGTAAGAGCAAACGCTCTAGATTGTTGATGGGATAAATTTTTGTAAAAAGAACAACAGATGTATTTGCATATTCCAACGCACTGCCTCCCAGCTTTGTTGGCGTTACCAATATTGCGATTATGATAAACAGTGCCATTGCTTTGATGTATGGAAAAGAGCCTTTTGTTTCTAAATTTTTTTCCCTTTGAATAATATCTGTAAACAGTATTGAGATAACAGTCAACAAACTCAAGGTCAAAAGTATGCCGCGTATTGGGCTAATCAACTCATCGAAGATTTCACGCTGGGTACGATCGTAAAAGAAAGATTTGATACCAGGGGAGACCCAATCGAGTTTTGTTAAATGATCTATTAATACAAAAAACCATTTATGCTCAATATAGATAAAGCCAAATAAAGCGGCCGATGCTATGAAAAGTAATATAAATTTAATATCAAGTTTTTCTTTAGAAAGCATTTGCGGTCTCCTAATAAATGCTAACAATTAATATTTTGTATAAATGGGGTCGAACTTATCAAATCTCTGAAAAAATGAATTCGCTCACAAAGCCGACATCGTCCGCCGATTGTACTTCAACTGCCAGCGAAAGCGCGGGGACTTTGACATTGTAAGTCGGCGAGAACCAGCCGCGCAGTGGGTCGATGTCCCCGGCGCGGGCAAGAGAGTGGTTGGTAATTTTTATTTGGGGAGTGTTTATCTGCAAGTTTAGCCAGCCCTTGGGCAACTTTAGCCTTATTGCGATTCTCTCATTACTGGTATCCAGCTCATACTCCCCATCCGGCAGCAGCCAGTGCAAGCGGAAGGTATGCGGTTTACCGCGCAGGTTGAGAAGTTCGTCTTCAACCTGCCAGTGCTCGGGGCTAAGGGCTGATACCTTGCGGGTGTGCCGCATCCCGTGGCGGGTATAGGCATAATGCCGCGCCGAGAGAGTCCCGGCTTCGGCTTTGACCCTGGTCGCATCGGCGCGGTCGAGGTACAGGAAGCGGCTGACGCGGGTAAACTGGTCGCGGCCATCGATGGTAACGGTGTTATGGTGCAGGGCCGAGGTGAAGGGGTTGTCCCACGGGGCCGGGTCGTTATAACGGAATGTGCCAGGATCGAGGGTGATATTTTGTCCGCGCCACCACAGATCAAGGTGCAGCAGATCGGCGTGGCCGGGGCGGGAGTTGAGCCGGACGGTGCGCAGGTAAGCCCAGGCTGCCTCGGATGCTTGCAGGGTGGTCGGGTAGATGCCCAGGATGCGCAGGTCGGAAGGCTTGGCCGCCTCGACTTTGAGTTTTTGCTCGCCGGGCAGGAACCAGAGCGCCATTTCATCCCATGGGCCGGGCGGCAGGCTGTAGCCGAGAAAGGCTTGCGCCGCCGCCTGGACGATCGGGCGGTAATCTTCACCGGGCAAATTGGTCATCGGGAAGATGTACGCGCCATCGTTAGGCCCCAGGTTGGGGGCTTTTCCGCTGTCGAGGTCGAGCAGGCAGAACAGCCAGTGCGCCGCCAGGGACAGGTTTTCGCGGACAATCGGTGTCAGGTTCCAGGTGTCGGGTGTCAGGTGGGCAGGTGTCAGGTTTTTGCCTGATACCTGATACCTGACACCTGACACAAACTTTACCCACAGCGCCAGTTGCAGCATCAGGCGGTGGTAATTGACCGAGTGCTGAACGTATTCGCCGCTTGAGTCGATTTGGTGCTTGAAGCACCACTTGAGCCATTTGACGCCAATCTTGCGCCAATTTTTGGCCTGCGGATGTTCTGGCAGAGCCAGTCCAGCTGTGTAGAGCGCGGCGGCTTCGCTCAACAGGTGGTTGTTATTCTGGGCGCGGGCATAGATCAGGGTGGGGACGATCCGGCTGGCGTGCTGGCCGATTGCAACGGCGAGATTAGCGAGGCGTAGCGGCGTAGTCTGCTCCGCATTGGCGAAAACGGCCCCGGCGAAGGTCAGGGCGATTAAACGCAGGCCAACTTCCTGTCCGGAGGTCCAATTTTCTCCCAAAAAAGGCCGATTTTCAGCCTGGAAGGTTTCAAAATAACGCCAGAAGGCTGCCGGGTAGCTTTCATCGCCGCAGGCTTGCCAGGCGCGGCCCAGGGTGAAGGCCCAGCCGAAGCGGGCGGGTTCCCAGGTGAGCTTAATGTCCCCTCGGTGCGGGCGGGTTTCGAGTTCTGTCCAATGCGTTTGCGGCGAGGGCGGAGCAAGCTGAATGGGGACGGGCGGCCCGCCGAAGGCGCGGAAATGGCCGCCGACGATTTCATCGGCATCGCGGCGGAGTTGGGCGAGGCCGTCCGGGCCAAGACTGGCCAGCAGTTTTTCACGCGCGGGCAAGGGCAGGGGAAAATCGAAGTTTGCTGGCTGGCGCGCGCTATTTTCACTGCGCCGGTAGTGTCCACTTTTCAGGCCGAGTTTGTAGAGCGCAAGCAGGCCAACCTGGGTCAGCCCAAGCTCGCGGGTGGCTTTGAGGACGGTGAGAATTTTGTTCATGACCCGGCCAGTTTTTTCAGCCCGTCTTCATCCAGGATTGGCACGCCCAACGCCAGGGCCTTGTCATGCTTCGAGCCAGGATTTTCGCCCAGGATGAGGTAGCTGGTCTTTTTGCTGACCGAGTCGGTGACTTTGCCGCCGTGCGATTCGATGAATTCTTTAACCCCTTCGCGGCTCAAGGTTGGGAGTGTGCCGGTGACGACGAAGGTCAGGCCAGCCAAAGTGGACGAGTAACGAGAAACGAGTAACGAGTTATCGACAGAAGGCCAAACCCCGGCTGTTTTCAACTTCGTCAACAAATTCTGGTTGGCGGGGCGGGCAAACCAGTCCACAATCGAGGCGGCGGTATTGGGGCCGAAGCCTTCGATGGCCTGTAGATCGGCAGGCGTGGCGGCGGCCAGGGCATCCAGATTGCCGAAATGCCGGGCCAGGTCTGCCGCGGCCACTTCGCCGACGCCGTGAACCCCCAGGGCGGTGATCAGCCGATTCAACGGGCGCGATTTCGAGTCCGTGATGGCGGCCAGCAGGTTGTCGGCTTTTTTGTCGGCGAAACCTTCCAGCCCGAGTAGTTGCTCGCGGGTAAGCGTGTACAGGTCGGCCACATCGCGCACCAGCCCGGTGGAAATGAGCTGCTCGACGATTTTGATGCCCAGCCCGTTGATGTCCATTGCGCCGCGCGAAACATAATGCTCCAGGTTGCGGACGAGTTGAGCGGGGCAGGCGGCATTGACGCAGTACCAGGCCACTTCGCCCTCGAAATGTTCCAC
The DNA here is from genome assembly GCA_023459215.1 of Chloroflexota bacterium. Lineage (GTDB taxonomy): Bacteria > Chloroflexota > Anaerolineae > Anaerolineales > Villigracilaceae > UBA8950. The sequence goes on along the minus strand of JAEWVF010000073.1, from coordinate 19,536 downwards.
CGCCTGCCCGCAGGCCGGGCAGGTTTGGGGCGGGATGTAGGCCGTCTCCGCGCCGGAGCGGGCATCCACGACCGGGCCAATGACATACGGGATGACTTCGCCGGCGCGTTTGACCAGCACCCGGTCGCCGATGCGGATGTCTTTCTCGGCGATATAGTCAAAATTGTGCAGGGTGGCGTTGCGGACAACCACCCCGCCGATCTCGACCGCTTCGAGCGCGGCGCGCGGGGTCAGCACCCCCGTCCGTCCCACCTCGACTTCGATATTGAGCAGTCGGGTTGTCACCTCGCGGGCCGGGAATTTGAAGGCGGTTGCCCCGCGCGGGTCCTTGCCGACAAAGCCGAGTTCATCGGCCAGGCGCAAATCGTCCAGTTTGATGACCATGCCATCGGCTTCATAGCCCAGTTCGTCGCGGCGCTTGTCCCAGGTTTCGGTGTAGGCAATCGCTTCGTCGAGCGTATCAAACGTCCGGGCCGCATCGGAAACGGGAAAGCCCAGGGCTTTGAGCCAGGTCAACAATTCCCACTGTGAGGCTGGGACAGAGCTGTCTGGCTGACCGGTTGGCCTGTTGGCCGGTTGACTGGCTAACTGACCAATAGGGGTACCGGACAACTCATAATAAACAACCTGATAAACCAAAATCGTCAGCGGACGGCTGGCAGTGATGGCCGGGTCGAGTTGGCGCAGCGAACCGGCAGCCGTATTGCGCGGATTCAAGTAGGTTTTTTCGCCCGCCTCGGCCAGTTTGCTGTTCAGTTTTTCGAAATCCTTGTTGGTGATAAAAACCTCGCCGCGGAGAACGAGGTAAGCAGGCACCAAGGAATGAGAAACGGGCTGGGCAGGCTGGCTAAACATGGATAATTGCCCGACACTGTGCTTCTCATCATCTTGTTTCTCATTGCTTTTCACCGGTATCTGCAACGGGATCGCCCGCACCGTGCGCAGGTTCGCCGTTATATCCTCGCCAATCTCCCCGTCGCCGCGCGTCGCGCCCTGGACGAAGACTCCGTCCCGATAGTGCAGAACCACGCTCAACCCGTCGATTTTCGGTTCGACAGTGAACCTGGCCCGCTCGACGCGGTCATCCAGCTTGCGGATGCGTTCGTACCAGGCGCGCGCGTCCGCTGCGCCGAAGGCGTTCGCCAGACTCAAAATTGGGCGCGGATGGCGCACTTTCTCGAATTTTTCCGAGACGGTTGCCCCGGCGCGCTGGGTGGGTGAATCGGGTGTAACCCAATCCGGGTGGTCGGCTTCGATCTGGCGCAGTTCCACCAGCAACCGGTCATACTCCACGTCGCTGATGATGGGATCATCAAGGACATGATAGCGATGATTGTGGTAGTGGATTTGTTGTTTGAGTTCGTTATAACGGCTGGGCGAGGTCATGAAATAATTATACTGATTATCCCCCAATATGACATCTGCCAGATCGAAACCCGCTGTTCCTCCCGCGCCGGCGGCGTTCAAACGCTAATCTGCTGATTTTCTTGCCCACTTGATGTAATTTGTGAAGGCGGCCCGATAAGCTTGCGGCAGTTGTTCGCGGCATTCGCCCTTGAGCATCGAGATGGTTTCCCGGCCCAAAAGCAACTCGCCATGATGCAGGCCGATTTCAAGCAGGCGCTGGTACACCTGTCCGGCCTCTTGCGGGGAAGAGAAAACCGCCTGGTCGGTGATATTCCGACTGGAAACCGCAATGTTCCAGCCGTAGGCGGACGAGGTAAAGTTCATTTCGCGCACAATCGTATTGACCAGGGAGCGCCCGGCCAGTTCTTCGAAGCGTCTGAACAGGAAGGATACCAGCCAGGCGAAGGCCTGGTGCAGGAAGTATTCTTCCCAGGCTGGCGACAACTCCCGGCTGTCATAAATTTTTAGCCTGCAATCCTCTTCCTTCCAGCGATACAAGGCTGCCATGCTCCCGGCGCTGTGCAGGATTTCATTGGAGGCCACAAACAGCGTATGGCGGGGCGGCTGGCCGTTGCCAGGCAAAAGCGCCAGTCCTTGCGCGCCCGGCCAGGAAAGATGGGCCAGTCGCGGCTCTGGCTGCTGCCCGGCCTGTTCGATGGCTGATTTTATCGATCCGTTGGGGATCGTCAGGCTGGGCGCTTTGTTTTTATGCTGCTCGAGCAAAATTTTTACCATTCGAACGGTATGAGGCGTCAGGGCCAGGACGCGGATTTTGAAAATATCCTGTTCAACGTGCAAAAACTTGAACGGGTCGCTGGATGCCAGCCGCCTGGCCTGCCCCGGCCGGTACAGGTTCACGATTTGGCCGCGCACCAGCAGCGCGGCCAGCCCGGAGCGGGATTCCAGCCCGATTTGCAGCAAGCAGGTTTGGAAATCGCCCTGACAAGTTTGCAAGGTGTTGGCAAACTCATTTCGGGCTAAAATTTGCCAATCGCTGTTGGCTGCATGGAACAGGCAGAAACGGTTGTTTTTCACATCGTTATGCTAACACAATGCAATTTTTACAATCGTACAGCCTCATTTCAAGCGTATTTCAGAAGAATGACAGAGTTTAACGAATCGTAAAAGTTCATATCAAAAACTTCTCTTTTTGCAAAACACCTGTACAATTGAATCGAAAGTGCGATTCCTGCCGGAGAGACCATGAGCCACATAAGTGCAGCCGAGCAACCCCCACAACAAAACGACAAGCGCGAAATTTTTGGTTGGGCCATGTACGATTGGGCCAATTCGGCCTTCAGCACCACCGTTGGCACGGTTTTCCTGGGGCCTTACCTGGCCTCCCTGGCTCGCGATGCGGCCAAACTGGAGTTCCTGGCCAGGAACGGTTTTGAATGGACAGAATCAATCGCGGCGCAATATCCGCTGACTGCCACCCTGGGCAGCTTGCAGATTGCCCCCGATTCTTTCCTGCCGTATTGTGTTTCCATCTCGGTTGGGCTTCAAGTGTTGTTCCTGCCCATCCTGGGGGCGATTGCGGATTATTCGCACCTGCGCAAACAAATGATGCGATTTTTCGCCATGATTGGCGCCCTGGCCACGATAGGCTTATTCGCGGTGGTTGGGGATTTGTGGTGGCTGGGCGGCTTGTTTTACATTATCGCCAACCTGGCTTTTGGCGCGGCGATGGTTTTCTACAACTCCTATCTGCCCGATATTGCCAGCGAGGAAAAACGGGATACGGTCTCCTCGTATGGCTGGGCAATGGGCTACCTGGGCGGCGGCCTGTTACTGGTCTTGAACCTGGTTTTCTTCCAGTTTCGTGATGCGCTGGGCATTCCCACCGATCTGGCGGTGCGGATCAACCTTGCCTCGGCGGGCCTATGGTGGCTGGGCTTTTCACTGATTACCTGGTCCAGGCTGCGGGCGCGGCGCGCCTCACACCCGCTCCCAGTTGGCGAAACGTATGTAAGTATCGGTTTCAAGCAATTGTCCCATACCCTGAAAGAGATAAAGCATTTCCCCGAAACGCTTAAATATTTGCTGGCTTATTTCCTTTATAACGATGGCATCCAGACTGTGATCGCCGTATCGGCGACTTTTGCTGCCGCTCCGCTCATCAACGGCGGCCTGGAAGTTGACCAGAGCACCCTGACGGTTGTCATTTTGATGATTCAATTTGTCGCTTTCGGCGGCGCGCTTTTGTGGGGCCGTCTGGCCGGGAAGATTGGCGCCAAGGAATCAATCATCGTTAGCCTGATTATTTGGTCGGGCGTGGTGATTTACACCTACGTTGGCTTGTATGGCGATAGCCGGGTTGCCCAATTCTATGTGGTCGGCTTCTTCATCGCCCTGGTGATGGGCGGCAGCCAGGCCATCAGCCGCAGCCTTTTTGCCCAGATGATTCCGGCTGGCAAAGAAGCCGAATTCTATTCGTTCTACGAGGTTTCAGAGCGCGGCACATCCTGGATCGGCCCGCTGATTTTTGGCTTGATGAACCAACTCTTTGGCAACCTGCGTCCGGCCCTGCTTTCCCTGATCTTTTTCTTTGTTGTCGGCTTGATTATCCTGCCATTTGTGAACGTAAAAAAAGCGATTGCCGATGTAAAAGCCTACGACCGGCAAAAAAAGGAAAGCCAGTAAAACATCCCGACATCCGGCAAACACTTGCAAAAAAGAGGCTGTTCGATTTTGCGAACGGCCTCTTTTGATTCTCCACTTTGCAGAATAAATCTAAGACGATCATCTTGGCACACAGGGCCTGAGCGGAGCGTTTTTCAGCGTAGTCGAAGGGCTTAACATCAAGAGCTTGCGACAATCAACTCTGATAATGCGTGGTATGTTGCCGGGATAACTTGCGGGGATGCAAACGAGTCGGTGACGATGGCCGGATCCTTCAACCCATGCCCGGTGCAAACCACGACAATCTTTTTCCCGCGCGGATCGAACGCCCCCGCAGCCGTTCTCGCCATTAAACCGGCCAGCCCAGCCGCCGAGGCCGGTTCCACCCAAACTCCCTCGCTGGCGAGAATTTTCTGCGTCGAAAGGATTTCCTCGTCCGAAACGGCGATAATCATCCCGTTCGACTCTTGCACCGCTTCGATGGCCTGTTCGCCCCGCGCCGGTCGTCCAATGCGGATGGCGGTTGCCACGGTTTCAGGCTTATCCACCGGGTGGCCGAGCACCAGTGGAGCCGAACCAGCCGCTTGCACGCCCAAAATCTGCGGCAGGCCGGTCGATTTAATCTGCTGGTATTGTTTGAACCCGGCCCAATAGGAGGTGATGTTCCCGGCGTTGCCCACCGGCAGGCAGAGCCAATCCGGCGCGTGACCCAGCTCATCGCAAATCTCGAAGGCTGCGCTCTTTTGGCCCTCAATCCGGTACGGATTAATGGAATTGACCAGCGCGATGGGCGTCCTTTGGGTGATTTCGACCACCAGGGACAAGGCATCGTCGAAAGATCCTAAAATCTGGATAACTTCCGCGCCGTAGGCAATCGCCCCGGCCAGCTTACCCATGGCTACTTTTCCGTCTGGGATGAGCACAATCGCCCGCAGGCCGGCCCGCGAAGCATAGGCTGCTGCCGAGGCTGCCGTGTTGCCGGTCGAGGCGCAGATGACGGTTTGCGCGCCTCGGCCAACGGCTTCGCTGATGGCGGCGGTCATGCCGCGGTCTTTGAACGAGCCGGTTGGGTTCAGGCCTTCGAATTTTACGAATAGCTCACAGCCCAACTCGCGCCCCAGGCGCGGCAGGGGAATCAGCGGGGTATTGCCTTCCAGCAGCGAGACAGGCTGGGTATGAGCGGGCAGGTTGAGCAGAGGCCCGTAGCGATGTAAGACACCTTGATAAGCCATAAAAAAACTCCGGGGGAAAGATTGGCGCGATTATAATGCCCGCGATTGTGAATCAAGCATAAAAAGAGCGTAATTTTTCACGGCCAGGCCGCTTGCAAAGACTGTTTGAACTGCTGAGTATTATATAATGTCAAAAAGGCAGACCCTGACCATGCACATTGTCCACGTTCCCGCCACATCGGCCAATCTCGGCCCCGGTTTCGATTGCCTGGGCCTGGCGCTTGACATCTGGAATCACATCCGCATCGAATGCGACCCGAACGCCCCTGTCGGCCTGCGCTACCAGGCCAGTGGCGAGGCCGCGGATTTGCTAAACGCTTCAGCGACCAATCCGCTGACCGAATCTTTCCTGCGCTTGTTCGAGATTCTTGGCCAGAAATTGCCGGGCGCGGTGAGTATTACGGCTGAAAATCATATCCCGCTTGGGTCGGGATTGGGTTCCAGCGCAGCGGCCATTGTCGGCGGGTTGGCGGCGGCCAATGTTCTGATGGGCAGACCGCTTGATGAGAATTCCCTGCTCAAAATCGCTACCGAGCTTGAGGGCCATCCCGATAATGTTGCTCCGGCCTTGCTCGGTGGGCTGACGGCAGCAGTCTGCGATGGGCAGGATGTACTCGTGCGGCGCTTCGATGTCCCGCAGTTGACCCTGGTCATTGTCAAACCGGAAGTGGAGTTGTCCACCAAGGCGGCCCGGGCTGTGTTACCCGAATCGGTTTTGCGCTGCGATGCGGTCTTTAACATTGGCCGGGCGGTGCTGGTGGCGGATGCTCTGCGCAGCGGGGATCTGTCGCTGTTGGCGCGGGTGATGAACGATAAAATTCACCAGCCCTACCGGCTGAAATATATTCCCGGCGGCGAGGCGGCTTATTTAGCGGCCAAGCGTATCGGCGCGGCTGCGCTTTCGGGGGCGGGACCGTCGCTCGTGGTCTTTGTCGAGGCATCAGATGCGCAGGAAGCCAAAGGTTTGATGATGGCTGCTTTTGGCGAGGCAGGCGTCGGGTGCCGCGCGTTTGTTACCCGTCCGAGTGAGAGAGGGGTTTGGGTGGCGTAATTTTTCAAAGTCAACAAGTCCTGAGCGGAGCCGCGCCCCTGAGTGTAAGCGAAGGGTTGTGCGGCGCAGTCGAAGGACGTTTGTTGCCAAAACCGCCCTTCGACATCGGGCTAAGCCCTCTGCTCAGGGCTTGTCAATCGAACAAAAAAGTCCCCGGCATGTGCCAGGGACTTTTGATTTTGCTTTTAGTGTCTGCGGTTGCGGTCGTTGCCGCCGCGCCGATCACGGTCGCCGCCGGGACGACGGTCGCCACCTGGGCGTCCGCCGCCGCTGCCGCCGGGGCGCGGGCCGCCGCGCTTGTCTTTTTCGCGGGCTTCTTCGGCGGTCCAGCCTTCGAGCACGGCCTGGCGCGAAAGGCGAATCTTGCCAGCCGGGTCGATGTCGATCACCATGACGGTGATTTCGTCGCCCATGTTGACGATGTCCTCGACCTTGTTGACGCGTTCGCTGTCGAGCTGCGAGATGTGAACGAGACCGTCCATGCCGGGCAGGATTTCGACGAAGGCGCCAAAGTCGGCGATGCGCACGACCTTGCCGGTGTAGATGCGCCCAATTTCGGCGGTTTCGCCAAGGGCTTCGACGCGCTCGCGGGCCAGGTTGCCGCCAATGCCGTCGGTCGAGGCGATGTAGATGGTGCCGTCTTCCTGCACGTCGATTTTGGTGTTGGTTTCTTCCTGCAGGGCGCGGATGTTCTTGCCGCCGGGACCGATCAGGGCGCCGATCTTGTCGACCGGAATCTTGACGGTGATGATGCGCGGGGCGTGCGGTTTCATGTCAGCGCGCGGGGCTGCGAGGGTCTCGAGCATTTTACCCAGGATCGAGAGCCGCGCTTCACGGGCCTGGCCGAGGGCTTCTTTCATCATATTGGCGCTCAGGCCGCTGATTTTGATGTCCATTTGCAGGGCGGTGATGCCTTCTTCCGTTCCGGCGACCTTGAAATCCATGTCGCCGAGGTGGTCTTCGGTGCCCTGGATGTCGGTCAAAATTTTATAGCGGCTGCCGGATTCATCGGTGATCAGGCCCATGGCCACGCCGGCCACGGGGGCTTTGATCGGCACACCGGCGTCCATTAGCGCCAGGGTCGAACCGCAGACCGATGCCATCGAGGATGAACCGTTCGAGGCCAGCACTTCGGAGACCAGGCGCAGGGCGTAGGGGAAATCTTTTTCTTCGGGGATGACCGGTTCGAGGGCGCGTTCGGCCAGGGCGCCGTGTCCGATTTCGCGACGCGACTGTCCGCGCAGGGGCTTGACTTCGCCGGTGGAGTAGGGCGGGAAGTTGTAGTGGTGCATGTAGCGCTTGGTGTCGGTAGGGGTCAGGTTGTCGAGTTCCTGGGCTTCGCCGATGGTGCCGAGTGTGGCCATGGTCAGGACCTGGGTTTCGCCGCGGGTGAACAGGCCGGAACCATGCGCGCGCGGGCTGAGGTCAACTTCGCACCAGATCGGGCGGATGTCGGCTGGGCCGCGGCCATCGGGGCGTTTGCCCTGGGCCAGGATGCGCTCGCGGACGATGGCCATTTCAGCGCGGCCAAAGGCCGATTTGACGGAACCGGGTGTCGGGTAGTTCGCCGGGTCGTCGCCTTCGGCGGGGCTAGCCAGTTTGGCAACCACATCGGCGGCGAGGGCATCCATGCCCTCGTAAAATTCTGCCTTGCTGAGCGGTTTGTCGAGCAGTTCGTTCATCGGGCCGCTGACCAAATCGAGCACTTGCTGGTCGAGTTCGGGGGTTTCAGCGAAGAATTGAGCCTCGCGCTTGGCCTTGCCGACTTCGGCCTGCATTTTGAGTTGAGCGTCGATGATTGGCTGGATGGCTTTGTGGCCGAAATCGAGGGCGGCGGCCATCGTCTCTTCGGGCACTTCGCGCGCGCCGCATTCAACCATCAGGATGGCATCGCGGGTTCCGGCCAGGCGCAAATCGAGGGCCGAAATTTCCATTTCGGAGAAGGTCGGGTTGACAACGAACTCACGGTTGACCAGGCCAACGCGCACTGCGCCGACGGGGCCATTCCAGGGGATGTCTGAGATCATGACGGCAGCCGAGGCGGCGTTGATGGCCAGCACGTCGAGCGGGTTTTCGGTATCTGCCGAGAGTGAGAACATGATGACCTGGACTTCGTTGCGCATGCCCTTGGGGAAGAGCGGGCGCAGCGGGCGGTCGGTCAGGCGCGCGGTCAGGATGGCTTCGGTGCTGGGGCGGCCTTCGCGGCGGAAGAACGAGCCAGGGATTTTGCCGCCGGCGTACATGCGTTCTTCATAATCGACGCTGAGGGGGAAGAAATCGAGGTTTTCGCGTACGCCGCCCATGGTGGCTGAGGCAAAAACGACCGAATCGCCCTGCCGGATGGTAACAGCGCCGCCAGCCTGGTGGGCCAGTTTGCCGGTTTCAAAGGTAATTGTCCGGCCTCCGGTGTTCGCGGAGTAGGTTTTTACTTCTGGTTTCATTAAATTTGTCTCCTGTGTGGCGCAAGATATTATCTTGCGCTACGATTGGTTCCCGCCTGGTCAGGGACTGAAAGCGACGAACAACGGTTTGCAATGCTGTGAGTGTGAAACCGTTGCTGACCCCTTTCAATTCCCAACCGGCGGACGTAGTTGTTTTACCTGTATGGGTATTTTAGAAGACCCTAAAGGCCTCGGGGAGACCTTTAGGGTCTTTCTTATTCCTTACTTTGTGCGGCGCAGGTTGAGCCGTTCGGTCACTTCGAGGTAGCGCTCGTAGTTGGTCTTGCGCAGGTAGGCCAGTAAGCGGCGGCGGGAGCCAACCAGCTTGAGCAGGCCGCGGCGGCAGGACTCATCGTGCTTGTTGCTGCGCAGGTGCTCGGTGAGTTGGGCAATGCGCTTGCTGAGGATGGCGATTTGCACTTCAGGCGAACCGGTGTCGGTGTCGTGGCGGTGGAAATTGCCGATAACCTCTGTTTTAACTTCCTTTTCGAGTGGCATGACGTATGCTTCTCCTTTCGTTCGAGATGGTGCAGGTCTCCATGTCCGCAGCGTGAACCGCATGACAGGACCAGTCACAGGGCGAGTATTATACCATAGAGATGCCTGCCTAGCCCATTCGACCGGTGATGTAGGACTCGGTCAATTCTTTCTGGGGGCGGGTAAAGATTTGGTTTGTTTCGGAGAATTCGACCAGTTCGCCGAGCCAGAACAGCCCAGTGTAATCGGATACACGAGCGGCCTGCTGCATGTTGTGGGTAACAATAACGATGGTGTACTTCTCTTTCAATTCGGCAATCAGTTCCTCGATGCGCAGCGTGGCGATGGGGTCGAGGGCCGAGGTTGATTCGTCCATCAGGATGACTTCGGGCTGGACGGCCAGGACGCGGGCGATGCACAGGCGTTGCTGTTGGCCGAGCGACAGGCTCATTGCGTCATCGTTGAGTTTGTCTTTGACCTCATCCCAGAGCGCGGCGGAAGCCAGGCTGCGCTGGATGTTCTCCTCCAGGCTGGCCTTGTCGGTTTTCATCCCCAAAACGCGCGGGCCAAAGGCTACATTATCATAGATCGACTGGGGGAACGGGTTCGGCTTTTGGAAAACCATCCCGACTCGTTGGCGCAGGTCAACAACATCCATGCTGGGGGCGTAGATATCCTGCCCGTGCAGCAGGATTTTGCCTTCAACCCGCGTGCCGTCAATGGTGTCGTTCATGCGATTCAGGCAGCGCAGGAAGGTGGATTTTCCGCAGCCCGATGGGCCAATCAGCGCGGTTACCTTGTTGGGCGCAATATCTATGTTGATATTGGACAGCGCCTTTTTTGCACCGTAATAGAAATCCATGTTTTGGATAGTAAATACGTTTTCACTCATCCGCTTATTTTATCAGAATGTCATAATCGCTCAGGAACGCATTATGCTTACACCCAGGTTGTCGGCGTGGTCGCTGACTCGCTCGAGCAGACGCAACACCTCGGTAAAGATGACATTGGCTTCGGGTTTGCAGGTGCCAGCTTCGAGTCTTTCTATGTGCCGGTGCCGCGACTGCCAGTAAGTGCGGTCAAATTCACTTTCCAGGTTACAGGCTTCTCGGGCGACTTCTTTATCGCTGGTTTCAAAAGCTTTCAGTGCGACCACAAAGGTTTTCTGGGCATGCTTACAGAGTGCTTCCAGGTCTTCTACTGCTGCCGGACTGAAGTCAACCTTATTTTCCACCCGGGAGATGGCATATTGGGCAATATCTTCCGCCATATCTCCAATACGCTCGATATCCATTAATAAGTTTTTGAGTTGGAAACAGCGCTTTTTTTGAGCCGGGGTCAGGTCTTCTTGTAAAAGTAATTTGTTGACAAAATCTATTAGGGTTTTGAAGATTGGGTCGACAAATTCGTTTTCCAAAGCTATTACTTGCTGGGCCAGCCCGGGGTTTTTATCGATCAGCGCCCGGTAACCTTGTTCCAGCATGTCGGCTGTTCCTTTTCCCAGCCGGGTCAGTTCGCGGGCTGCTTCATTAATCGCAACCGCTGGAACGCTGAATTGCATTTCATCGATATAGGTGGTCAGTTTGGGTTTTTCGTCCTTTGCCTTGTCCGGGATGAAACGTTTGGCGACCCAGGCGATTTGATTGACGAATGGAAACAATAACAGGCTGACTGCAACATTAAAAAAAGTATGTGCATTGGCAATCTGGCGTGGCAGTTCTACGGATGTCTGCTTCACCAGGTTTGAATATGGCCCAATAAATGGCAAAAACAGCGTAACCCCTATCGCGTTGATCAAAATTTGAGCCATGGATGCCTGCCGCGCCGCCGATGAAAGCCGCAAGGAGGCAATAAAACCGGTAACACAGGAGCCGATATTGGCTCCCAGAATAATCCCAACAGCGCCTTCAAGGGTAATAACGCCACTCATCCCCATGGCAACGGTGATGCTGGTAACCGCTGTGCTGCTCTGGACAATGGCGGTCACCACAATTCCAGCGATAACCCCGGCCATTGGATATTGGCCCATCGTGGCCAGGATGGTTCCAACCAGGGGAACTTCCACCAGTGTGCCAAGCGCCTCGGACATTAAAGTCATGCCCAGGAATACGATCCCAATGCCAAAGCTGATTTCGCCGTATTTTTTCCAATCCTTGTGCTGAAAAAATTCAAAAATGATTACCCCGGCAACTACAAACAGCATGTTGAAGTTGCCAATCTTAAATGCCACAATTTGCGCGGTAAGGGTTGTGCCAATTTCCTGGCCAAGCATCACGCCAATCGATTGCTCAACTGTCATCAGATTGGCATTGATCAGCCCAATCATCGTGACCATTAACAGACCGCTGCTGTGGATTAAAGCTGTAGCGACTGTGCCAAACAAAGCACCCGTAATTCGGGTGCTGGTCATACGGTCAAGCCATTTTTGAATTTGATCCCCTGTTAGCTTTTCCATTCCGGCGCTCAACATGCTTATGCCGAATAAAAACAGCGCCAACCCGCCCAGAACTTGCAAGAATTCAATCATAGACCCTCCGGCTTTCTTCGCATTCTCGATACGCCAGTTAGATTGTACACTTGCAGATATGCAAAAACACCCAATCATTATCATAACCTTGCCAGATGAAACTCACATCCATGATTTTGCGGATATAATTTGGCGCGATGAAACGTCTCTTTTTTTTCCTGCTTTTCCTTACCAGTCTTTTGATAACAGCCTGCGGGGGTTCAACTTCAACCCAGTCAGAGTCAGCTTCTGTTTACATCGAAAATAAAGGTTCTGATACGATGGTTAACCTGGCATTGGCCTGGGCCGAACGCTATCAGGATACCCATGACGGTGTGCGCATATCGGTTACAGGCGGTGGATCTGGTACCGGGATCGCGGCTCTCCTGAACGATACCGTTGACCTGGCGAATGCCTCGCGCCAGATCAAGAACGAGGAAATTGAGAAGGCCCGCGTCAGTGGGCTGGAACCGGTCGAATTCGTGGTCGCCCGCGATGCGATTGCCGTCGTGGTTCACCCGGACAATCCGGTCAATGCCTTGAGCCTGGAGCAGCTTGCAGATATTTACAGTGGAAAAATCAGTAATTGGCGCGAGGTTGGCGGTGAAGACCGGCCGATCGTGCGCCTGTCCCGCGAAACCAACTCAGGGACACATGTTTATTTTCTGGAAGTTGTCCTGCGCCTGGGGGATAGCGATAACAAAACCCTCTTTTCGCAGGACACCTTGCTGCTGCCCTCCTCGGAGGGGATCATTCATGAAGTTCGCCAGAATCCCAACGCAATCGGTTACGATGGCCTGGGCTATGTTCCGCATGATTTGAAAGTGCTGGCGGTTTCAGCAAAAGCCAGTGATGTGTATGTTCCTCCATCTATCGAAACGGTCAACTCGGGAACCTACCCGATTGCGCGTGATTTGTACATCTATTCCGCCGGTCAGCCTGAGGCTTTTGTCAAAGCATACCTGGACTGGATTTTCTCGGAAGAAGCCCAGCAAATTGTTTCAGACCTGGGATTTGTGCCGGTTGGCGGGCCGCATTATCCATAACTTAAGAATTGGCGCATAATGGAAAAAGACCTGTCCCTGAGTGAATTTATCATCACCCGCCTTATCAAGGCATCTGGCTATTCAGCCATTGTTTTTGTCACATTAATTTTCTATTTTCTTTTGCGCGAGGGCTTGCCAACCCTGGGGGAAGTGGAGTTGGGCAACTTGTTCAGCAGCCGCTGGTACCCAATCGAATCGTATTACGGCATCCTGCCGTTGATTTCAGGTTCGCTGATCGTGACGATTGGCGCGGCCTTGGTGGCGATTCCCTTTGGCCTGGGAACGGCGATTTTTATTGCCGAAATTGCGCCGCGTTGGGCGCGTGAGATTCTCAAACCGTTGGTGGAATTGCTCGGCGGCCTGCCCTCGGTTGTGCTCGGTTTCCTCGGCATCCTGGTGCTGGCTCCCAATCTGCGGATTTTGCTCGACCTGCCGACCGGTTTGACCGCCCTGGCTGGCTCACTCTTGCTGGGCGCGATTTCCATTCCGACTGTGGTTTCGGTGGCCGAAGATGCGCTCGACTCGGTCCCGCGCGCCTACCGCGATGCCGCCCTGGCCCTGGGAGCAACCCGCTGGCAGACCATTTGGCGGGTGACGTTACCGGCGGCGCGCTCCGGCGTTTTGACGGCCATCATGCTGGGGGTCGGACGCGCGATAGGCGAAACCATGACCGTGATGATGGTCACTGGCAATGCCCCTGTGTTGGCATCCAGCTTGTCCTCCCTGTTTTCACCGGTGCGCACCATGACGGCTACCATCGCCGCTGAAATGGGCGAAGTCGCCAGTGGCAGCATCCACTATCACACCTTGTTCTTCATCGGCATGGTGCTGTTCATTATTTCCCTGGCTGTCAATATCACCGCCTCGAGCGTGGTTTTCCGGCAGAAGAAGCGCGCGGAAAGGGTGCTTTCCTGATGAATCGCAACCTTGTGCAGCGCTTGGGCTTTGGCCTGTTGACTTTGATGGCTTTCCTGACGGTTTTGCCGATTATTTTTGTGCTTGGCTTTATCATCAGTCAGGGTTGGCCGGCGATTTCGTTCGAATTTATTACCGCCTATCCTTATAACGGAATGCGCCTGGGCGGTATCTGGCCGGCGATTGTCGGCACGTTTTACCTGACGGTCGGCACGGCCATCTTTTCTGTGCCGTTGGGTGTGGCGGCGGCAATTTACCTTTCGGAATATGCTGCGGATAATACGCTGACCCGTTTGATCCGCCTGGCGATTATTAACCTTTCCGGCATTCCCTCGGTGGTTTATGGGCTGTTCGGCCTGGGGTTGTTTGTCTTTTTCCTGCAATTCGGCACAAGCATTCTTTCCGCTTCGCTGACTCTTTCCATCATGACCCTGCCGGTCATCATCAGTACCTCCGAAGAAGCGTTGCGGGCCGTGCCGCAGGCTTTTCGCACGGTTTCGATTTCGGTGGGCGCCACCCGTTGGCAGACCATCCGCCGGATCGTTTTGCCGGGGGCCCTGCCCGGCATTATCACCGGGATTATCCTGGGGCTGAACCGCGCTGCCGGGGAAACGGCTCCGATTTTGTTTACCGGGGCGGCGTTCTTCCTGCCGCAGTTGCCCGGTTCACCTTTCGATGCGACCATGGCCTTGCCCTATCACCTGTTCGTGATTTCGACCCAAATTCCCGAGATGCCATTCGAGATTCAATATGGCACGGCGCTGGTGCTGATTACTTTTGTCGTCACGATGAACCTGCTGGCCAACTTCATCCGTTCCCGCGCCCGCGCGCGTCGTCAGTGGTAGAGCCATGAAAATCGTTATCGAGAATTTTTCCCTGCAATACCAGGATGGCACCGAGTCCCTGCGTAATATCAACCTTGAGATTGTTCCCAACGCCGTGACGGTGCTGTTTGGGCCGGCGGGCGGCGGAAAATCGTCGCTGTTGCGCTGCCTGAACCGCCTGAATGATCTGGCGGATGTTCAATTGATGTCCGGGCGCATCCTGCTCGACGGCCAGAACATTTTCGATCCCAAAGCGGATGTGATTGCCCTGCGCCGCAAAGTCGGGATGGTTTTTGCCCGTCCGGTCGTTTTGCCGATGTCGATTCGCCAGAACCTGACCTATGGATTGGAACTGGCCGGGGAGCGGCGCGCCTCGAAATTGGATGAAGCCGTTAAGCGCAGCTTGCAACAGGCCGCGCTCTGGGAGGAAGTTCACGACCGCCTGAACGATCCGGCGATTGCCCTTTCAGGCGGCCAGCAGCAGCGCCTGTGCCTGGCGCGCTCGCTCGCCCTGCAGCCGGAAGTCATCCTGCTCGATGAGCCAACCAGCGGCCTCGATCCGATTTCCACCGGCAAGGTCGAGGCTTCTTTGCAGGAATTGAAAAAAGAATATACAATCATTCTTGTCCCGCACTCGGTCCAGCAAGCGGCCCGCACAGCAGATTATGCCGCTTTCTTCTTGCAGGGCGAACTGATTGAGTACGGCGATGGAAAAGAACTGTTTACCACCCCAAAGGAAAAGAAAACCGAGCATTATATTACCGGCCGGTTTGGATAAGTGTTATGCCTGAAAAAATATTGGTGGTGGAAGATGAACCAGCCTTGCAGGAAACCCTGGCCTACAACCTGGAGAAGCAGGGCTACCTGGTTGAAACCAGTGGCGATGGCCGCGCCGCCCTTGACCTGGCGCGCCAGTTGAAGCCGGATTTGATCCTGCTCGACATCATGCTGCCCGGCATGGATGGTTTCGAGGTCTGCAAAACCCTGCGGCGCGAGATGAACGTCCCGGTCTTGATGTTGACCGCTCGCGACGACGAGATCGACCGCGTGGTCGGCCTGGAAGTCGGCGCGGACGATTACCTGACCAAGCCCTTCTCAATGCGTGAGCTGATGGCGCGTGTCAAAGCCCAACTGCGCCGTTCGGCGGTCATCCGCGAAGAACTCGAAAAACTCAAAACAGCCGAGCCTGCCAGCCATGACATCCTGACCTTTGCCAACCTGGCCATCAACCAGACCCGCCGCGAAGTCACCCTGGCCGATACCCCGCTGGCGCTCAAACCCAAGGAATACGATTTGCTGCTCTTCCTGGCCCAGCACCACAAGCAGATGCTCTCGCGCGAGTTCATTCTCGAGCGGGTCTGGGGTTGGGATTACATCGGCGACAGCCGCACGGTCGATGTTCACGTCCGCTGGCTGCGTCAGAAGATCGAGGCTGAACCGGCCAGCCCGGTGCGCATCGTCACCGTCCGTGGCGGCGGCTACCGTTTCGAAGGCTAATTTGCGCCTTTTGCCTGCCTGACAGAGATGTCAGGCACGATTTTTTATATGCCTATGCTTGAAACCCTGATCAATATCCTTTTTATCTTGCTCCTGATCGGCCTTGGCGTTGTCCTGTGGCGTTACCGTGACTTGCAGCGCCGTCTGGCCCATTTGTCGCAGGTTGTGCGCCAGACCGCTGACGGCGACTGGCCGGTACTCAACTTGCCCGAGAACGAACGCCGCCTGGAAGATTTGTCCAATGCGGTGCGCAATTTGGCGTTGGCCCAACAGGCCCAGCTATCCGCGCTCGAAGACCAGCGCGCCCGCCTGGCGGATGTCCTCGACCAGATGACCGACGGCATTTTGATTGTCGACCCTGAGGGCCGCGTGGCGCTGATCAACCCGGCGGCGCGGCGGCTGTTCAACGTCAAAGACCCGATTGGCCGCTCGGTGACTGAGGTCTTGCGTCACCACCAGCTTGTTGAAACCTGGCAGCGCTGCCATGAAAACGGGGAAGCCCACAGCGAGGCGGTCGAAATCCCGGCCCGCCGCCAATTCCTGCAAATTAACGCCATCCCCGACCGGCTGATTCCCGGCGGCAGCCTGCTTTTCTTGCAGGATTTGACCCGCGTCCGCCGCCTGGAGACGGTGCGCCGTGACTTTATCTCCAACCTGTCGCATGAACTGCGCACCCCGCTGGCCTCGCTCAAGGCCCTGACCGAAACCCTCAGCGAAGGTGCGCTCGAAGACCCGCCTGCCGCCCGGCGCTTCCTGGCGCGGATGGAAACCGAAGTGGACGCCCTGACCCAGATGACGAATGAACTGCTCGAGTTGACCCGCATCGAATCGGGCCAGGTTCCGCTGGATTTGAAACCGCTTGCCCCCTCCCGGCTGCTGGATTCCGCTTCCGAGCGGATGCGCCTGCAAGCCGAACGGGCCGGGCTGGGGCTTGTCATCGAAACCGCTGCGAATCTGCCGCGCGCTATGGCCGATTTTCCACGTCTTGAGCAGGTTTTGGTGAACCTGATTCACAATGCGGTCAAATTTACTTCCCCCGGCGGGCAGATCACCCTGAGCGTCGAACAGGATGGGAAGTTTGTGCGTTTTTCTGTCCGCGATACCGGCGCAGGCATTCCAGCGGAAATCCTGCCGCGCATCTTTGAACGCTTCTATAAAGCCGACCGGGCGCGCTCCAGCGGCGGGACGGGCCTGGGCCTGTCGATTGCCCGGCACATGGTTGAAGCGCACGGCGGCAAAATCTGGGCCGAGAGCGAAGAGAATCGCGGCAGCACCTTTTCGTTTACGATTCCGTGTGTCTAATACAAGTCCTGAGCGGAGGTCAAGCGTTCTTTGCGAGACTGTAGTCGAAGAACGAATCAATCACGGCAATTAATTGTTCATACCGATAACCATCTCTGTCCTTCGACTGCGCCGCGCATAAAGCGCGCATCTCCGCTCAGGACATTTCACCCCCAAACAGGAGACATCCCATGACCTTTTCCAGTGGACATGCCCTCATCGTCGGTGTTGGCCGATACCAGTACATGAGCAAGTACAACGTTCCGATTGCTGCCAGCGACGCGGCAGCAATCGCCGAAACGCTCAAAAACCCATCCATCTGTGGCTACCCCGAAGGAAACGTGACCCTGCTGACCGACCAGGCCGCCACCCGCGCCGCGATCCTCTCCACACTGGATGTTCTCTCCGCTCACCTGGACGCCGAAAGCACCCTGTTCCTGTTCTTTGTCGGCCACGGCGTTTACGGCACGGACGGCAACTACTACCTGACGACGCACGACAGCCGCCTGCAAGCTGGCCGCGTTCAACCCGAAACCGGGATCAGTGAAAGTGAGTTGCTCGCCTGCCTGCGCCAGATCAAAACCAAACGCATGCTGCTGGTCATCAACGCCTGCCACTCTGGCAACCTGTCCCCCAGCTTTGACATCGGCGACGATGAACTGGACAGCCAGTCTCCGCCCCAAAAGCTGGCCGAGGCCCTGCTCTCGACCGGCGAGGGCCGCATCACTATCACCGCCTGCCGCCCCGAGCAGAAATCGTGGATTGGCAGCGGCAGCTTGAGCATTTTTAGCAAGGCTGTTGTCGATGGACTTAAAGGCGGCGCGCCGAACAATCGCGGCTATATCAGCGCCTTTGGCCTGTATGAACATGTTTATTTCGAAGCGAAAGAAGCTGCCGGGGAAATCGGCCAGGAGCAGGAACCCGAACTGACCGTGCTGAAAGGCGTCGGCCCCTTCCCGGTTGCCCTGTATCGCGGCGCCAGCCAGACCGGCGCTTTTGACGCGGAAGAATCCCTGCCGGCTGGGACCGCCGTCCGCGAAGTCAGCCCCGAAAAAAGCCAGCGCGCCTACAAACGCTACAGCGCCGCGCTGACCGGTGACGGCGCTATCGCCCAGGGCGATGGCGCAAAAGCCGTTGGCGCAGGCGGGATCATGATTGAGGGTGACATCAACATCTCCGGGGATGTCAATCGTAATATTGTCATTGGGAATAACAATCGTATCAACGATTAAAAATTGTCTTTGCGTGAAAAAACATATTGCCAGTGTCCCATTCCCAACCTTTACCAAATCTTCACAAACCCTTCACCTTCCCGATAAACAGCCCTGATATAACCACCCCATGAGCAAAATCCTCGTCATCGACGACGAACCCGGCATCATCAAACTCATCACGGCCTACTTGAAGCCCGAAGGTTATGAAGTCCTGACCGCCAGCGACGGCGAATCCGGGCTGAAAGCGGCCCGTGCCTTTAAGCCCGACCTCGTCCTGCTGGATGTCATGCTGCCCGGCCTGGATGGGATCGAACTGCTGGCCCGCCTGCGCCGCGAATCGGATGTGTACGTCATCCTGTTGACTGCTCGCACCGAGGAAACCGACAAGGTTGTCGGCCTGACCGTCGGCGCGGACGATTATGTCACCAAACCGTTCAGCCCGCGCGAACTGGTGGCGCGCATCAAAGCCGCCTTGCGGCGCATCAAGGGCGCATCCAGCCAGGCGGGCGAAATCCTCGCTTTTGCCCATGTCCGCATTGACACTGGCGCGCGTACTGTTACCGTGGATGATCAGCCTGTGGAGTTGACCGCTATCGAATTTGACCTGTTGCGCGCCATTGCCGAGAACCGCGGTCGGGTGTTGACCCGCGAGCAATTGCTCGAAAAAGTCTGGGGCGGCAGTTACTACGGCGAAATGCGCGTCGTCGATGTCCACCTTGGGCATGTGCGCCAAAAGCTGGGGCGAGAGGGCCTGATCGCCACCGTGCGCGGGGTCGGTTATCGCTTCGAGGATCAGCCGCTTTAACGGCGAAAGGTCGCCATGAAATCCATCCGCTCGAAATTACTGCTCTCTTACCTCATCGTTTTGCTGGTTGGGGTGGCGGTGACCTTGCTTTCGGTTTCGTTTACATCCCGCCTAGCTTACGACCGCCAGATGCTGCACGAGGGCATGCGCATGGGCCAGGGCATGAACCCGCCCCAGCCGGAACGTATCTTGATGCAGTTTGGCAACTTTCGTAATGC
>JAEWVF010000072.1 GCA_023459215.1 Chloroflexota bacterium | reverse complement strand
CCAGAGGCAATCGTGGTCTGGAAAACGACTTGCTCGTTCTCGTAGCAAATCATCACCTGGCGGCGCAGGTCGACTTCGACCCGCTTCTGCTCCCAGGGCACTTCCGGCGAAATTGGGGTGATTTCTTCATCCTGGATCAGGCGCATGTGCGCAGCCGGGACGTTATAGGTGATGTCGAGCAGTTCGTCCAGGAGGATGTACCAGGGCAGGCCGTCGGGGCCTTCCTCGATGCCGACCACCCAGTGGACGGTTTCGTAATACAGGCGGTAGAGCGGCTCCCAGCCCTTGCTGCGGGCCAGCATGGCCTGGGTAAACGGGACGGTCACTTCGGCCAGTTGGCCATTCTCGCGCACCGACAGAACCGGAGCGTTATAGCGCACCTGCACCTTGGGCATACGCGCCCGGTGCACAAATCCGCCCCAGACCCGATACCAGACCGGGTTATAGCCGGGCGTGCCTGAGTTAACTTCCTCGTATACCGGTAAAATTTCATCGCGATAAGCCTGGCGCACAATCCGGCTCTCGTCGTTGGGCAGGCTGTGAACGCTGATGGCCGTGGTCGCCACCCGCACCAGCATACTATCTTCGAATTCCGAGACCGGCGGCAGGTAGGGCGAGAAAGCCAACCCGCCCAAGGCCGTCCCGGCCAGTTTTAAGATGTCACGTCTTGAAAGTTTCGCATTCATAAGAAGTATTTTACCTGAAAAAAAGACCCCGGAGGCTGTGCGCCTCCAGGGTCGGGTGTCCGCTATTTGATTTTCTAGGCTGCTTCGGCCAGCGGAAGCATATCCTTGAGCAGGATTTCAATCGCCATGGTGTGCCCACAGCGGTCGTGGGTCATGAAGAACTCGCAATCGCACTGGAACTTACCATTTTCAAAAACCACATGATGATCGTTGTTGTCGCCCCGGAAAGTCACTTCGAATTTTTCAAAACTGAACCGCTTGCGGTCTTCCGCATAGCGTTTGGCCTTTTCGATTTTGCCAATCAATCCGTAATCCATAGTTCATCTCCTTTTATAGGAAAGGGAATAAAAAAGGCACGCAGACAGGCGCGTGCCTTTTACTTTTTTACTTCAGGGTATGTCCGAAACACTCGCATAGTTGGGTAACCTCTTGTTGCCTAAAAGTATAAGACCGTTTGGAACGAAAGTCAACCGGTTTTCAAGATTGTATGGCAATCGTAGGACAAATGACAGGTATCTGTAATGTCATTCGTAAGGCAGTATAGCAGGCTTGCCTTAGCCGCAGATTAAGATGGTTTTGCCGGGCAGAGGCTGTATAATGAAATTTGCGGCAGATGAAGTAAATTGCGAAAACCCAACGAGCAGGATTTGCCTTCTGGCGCAGGAGTCTGGGAATGGCTGCAACGACGGTTAACACCACCCTTTTCGAAAAACTGGAATTCCAGGCAAACATCGAGACCATTGGCCTGGTTGTCTCCGGTAGCAACCTGGCGGTTAGCGCCGAGGTACACTATCGCCACAGCGGGGAAACTGCCTGGCAAAGCGGCCATCCGTTGATGCGCATCAGCGACGGGCGGCTGGCAGGGAGTTTGTTCGGACTGTCGGCGGCGACGCTTTACGAGATTAAAATCACCAACGGTCTGGCTGAAATCAGCGGCGCGGTCGAAACCCAAGCGGATGAATTGGCTTTTCAGCCGCAAACCATCCTGTACGTTAACAGCACAGCCCAGGCGGGCGGCAACGGCAGCCCAGCCGCACCGTTCCGCACAATCCAGGAGGGCATCAACCACGCCCAACCCGGCACCCAGGTGCTGGTCGCTGACGGCATCTACCCGGAGGCGCTGTCCTTCCCGAGATCGGGTGAACCTAACCGATGGATTCAACTCAAGGCCGCCGGGAATTTCGCCATCCTGGACGGGGCCGAGTGGTTGAACCCAAAGGCCTGGAAAGCCGAGGGAAACAAAATCTGGTTCATCAAGCTGGGCCGGCAAATCACTTACCTGGCCCGCGACCGGAACCGGTTCTACCACTACCCGACCCTTTCCGGGCTGAAACAAGGCAAGGGCGCGGGCAAAGTCAGCATCAAAGAAGGCTGGTATTACGACCCAAAGACAACCAAACTGTATATACGCAGCCTGACCGACCCGTCCAAGCACACCTGGCAGGCTCCGCGCCTGAATTACGCCCTGAGCATCACCGCGCGTGATTGGATCTGGGTTGAGGGACTTGAGATCCGCTATTATGGGGCAACCACCAGCGGCTGCGGCGTGGCGGCGACAAACGCCTCGCACGTGGTCATCCGCAAGAACAAAATCCACAACCTGCAACTGGGAATCTTTGTCAACTGGAACGGGACGGCAACCCAGGGCAACGATACCCGCATCGAAGATAATGAGATTTACGATCCGCCGGTCAACGAATGGGCCTGGAGCGCGGTCAAGGGCACATCGATGGAAGGTTCCGGGATTGTGCTGCGCGGCCACATTGGGGCCATCGTGCGTGGGAACAAGATTCACCATTTTTTCAATGGCATCTATACCGGTTCATCGGCAGCCCTGGAAAACCTCAACATCGCCTTCGACGCCGATATTTACGAGAACCGCATCCACTACATCAGCGATGATGCTCTCGAGCCGGAAGGCGCTTGTATCAATCACCGCTTCCGCAACAACATCCTCGACCGGGTGCTGGTCGGCATCTCGATTGCGCCCGTCACCATCGGCCCGACCTGGCTGCTGCGGAACGTGGTCAGCAATTTCAGCGGGACCAGCATCAAATGGAGCCGCGACAGCAGCGGGATCGTGCTAATCTATCACAACACCTGCTGGAGCAATGGCTTGAACGTCAACGCGATGAGCCTGATTACCCCGATCCGCAACACGATGATGCGCAACAATATCTTCCAGGGTAATGGCTATGCGCTAGAATCCGTTCGCAAAGGATCGCTCAACAACAGTTGGAACTACAACAACTGGTATACCACCCGCGGCAGCAAGAATCCGCACTTCAAGTGGGAAAATGTGAATTACCAAACCATCTCGCAACTGGCCGCCGCCACCCGGCTGGAATTCAATGGCCACGAAAGCCCGCCAGGGCTGGTCAACCCGGCCGGCGGCGATTTCAAACTGCTGGCAGGCAGCGCCAATATCGAGCGCGGGATACATATCCCTGGCATCAATGATGATTTCAAGGGCCGGTCGCCGGATATTGGAGCGTTTGAATATTCGGCGCCGATCAACCCGACCAATCCGCCCGAACCGCGTTAGCCTCCAACCCGATTCAGGCGGGCGTAGCAGGATTGAAAAAAGACCCGGTTTGACGTATAAGTACCGGCATGGACAAAACCAACCTCGGACGCAGGGATTTTTTCAAATTAATCGGCGGCGCGCTCGGCCTGGGCGCGCTTTCTTACTATTTCGGTTTGCGCAGCCAACCCCGGCCCACACCCACCGGGCAGCTTCCCGATTACATCGACGCGGGTTCCGCTTTTCCGGTTTTTCGCGGGCCATATCTGCAAAAGGATGCCCAACTGGCGGCCTTCCTGTTCCCGGCGGATTTATCGGCCTTATCGGCGCTCTGCAACCAAAGCCTGAACGCCGCAGCGGATACGCCATTCGAGTACGTTCCGCTGCTATCGAGCGTGCTGGTGGTATATGCCGATATGCTGGTTTCCTCGCTGGATGAACGCGATTCAAAGGTTGGCCTGATCCCGGAAACGGAGTTGGGGTTCTGGCTGCTCACCGTTGCCATGCAAAAAACTGCCGCCGGCAGCTTGCCCCACCACCTGGCCTGGTTCATCCCCTACCTGCTGGTGGATGAAGGCAACGCCATCGCCACCGGCCGCGAGGTTTACGGATTCAACAAACAGGCAGCCAGCTTCAACAAAGCCGGCGACATCCAAGCACCCAATTTCAGCGCAGAGGTGATGGGATTCGAGCAGTTCGGCCCAACCGCCCTTGCCCAGCGACAGCCGCTGCTTGAAATCACTACGGCCAATGCGCCAGCCTCCCAGGGCCAGTGGCCGGATTGGGAAAGCGCCCAAAGCAGCCTGTCCGATATGTTCCTGGCCGAAACGCGCAACGACCTGGATGATGGCATTCTCGCTTTGGCGGCCCAAACCGCCCTGCAGAACATCCCGCTGGTGTTCCTGAAACAGTTCCGCGACGCCCGCCACGCGCAAAAAGCCTGTTACCAGGCCGTGGTCGAGGCTCCGCTGCAAATTGAGGCATTTCACGGCGGCGGTTTCTTCAGCCAATCGGCAGAATTGAGCCTGCGAACGCTGGCAAGCCACCCGCTGGCGCGCACATTGGGATTAAAAGAAAACCAGGCCTCCGGGATGGGGGCCTGGCTAAAAGTCGATTTCACGCTTGGACTGGGAACAGAGCTGGCAGTTGGTTAGCCCTGGTGATTACTTGGATAAACGCTTTCGCTCAGCATCGTTCTCTTCGAGCTGCTTCCTGACCCAACGCATCAGGTTAATGGCCTTGTGCTCCGGCATGAAATAAGCGCCGACGGTTTCAGCAAACGGTACCGCAAAACGGAAACCGTCGATGTCATACCAAAGCGCCCCATCGGTGCAGTATACAAATTTGGCCGTTTTGTTGACGATAAGTTCTTTGATGTTCATCTTTCACCTTTCTTTTCTCTTGGTTGTGCGCGAATTTTGCCAACCCAATCCAATTCAGAGCGGTAATACGAGAGCCAGTTCTCCAAAATCATTGTCCAGAGGAAGGTTTCGCGGGGCGTTCTGGCCGCCGAAACATTGATGTAGGCATCCCTGGCAACCCCGGACGGAGAACGATTCAACTGCTGTTTTTGATGCTCCAGCATCAGAAGCTGGACGCGAATTTCATCTTCGTATTTCGCCAAAAGATGATCCAATTCCTCGTCTGTCAGCGCATCGGCCCAGGCCAACTGGATCAAGAACGGGTTTTTAACCTGAGGCACATCCGGGTTGGACAGTACCCAACGCCGCAATTCATCGCGACCGGCAGCAGTGATGCTGTAAATTTTGCGGGTCGGGCTGGTTTCCTGTACCTGCGTTTCGCGGCTGACCCAACCCGCTTCATGCAGCTTGAGCAGGGATGTGTAAATCTGGTTATTGTTGCCCGACCAGGAAAGCGCCGGGGAGCCGGCAAACATTTTCTTGATGTCGTAACCGGAAAGCGAATTCAGGCTCAACAGCCCAAGGATGGCATGTTCAATTGACATATTTTTTTACTCTGTGGTATATTGCTAACATATGTTAATAGTAACATAATATCCCAATCAGCGCAATGGAATCCGGGCAAATGAGCGGCAAAAAGCAAGCGGAAATCAATCAAGGCGATATTTACTGGGCAGCCCCTGACGAATCAGGCGGTATTCCCCACCCACAGGTGGTCATCCAGGCTGACGCAATCAACCACAGCCGGATCAGCAGCGTGGTGGTTTGCGCCCTTTCGACCAATCTCAGGCGGGCCAAAGCGCCGGGAAATGTTTTGCTTGACGAAGGCGAAGCCAATCTGCCCAAACAAAGTGTGGTGGTGGTTTCACAAGTTTCGAGCATCGAAAAGAACAGCCTGGGCGCTTACATCGGGACACTTGGCGAGCGGCGCGTTGAGCAAATCCTGGCTGGCATGCAATTCCTGCAACGGATGAGCCGGCAGGCTGGGGACGAATAAAAACCGGCGCGAAATAACCCAATCTCAAACCCATCTCACTGAAAACGGACTCGCCAAGCAACGGCAAGTCCGTTTTTGATGCCCAAATCATGAATTTGCGCTGATCTCGAAAAATAAATGTAATCTACACTTGACATTATGTATTTCATAGATTACCATATGTATACTTAATCAGACAAAAAACTTTAAGTATTCGCAAGGAGCAAGGATATGTCTTACCAGGAAAAAAACATTACCGTAGCGCTGATCAGCCACATCCTGATTGCCGGATATTACGTTATCAACTGGCTGCCGATGTTCCAGGCCGGCACGCTGGCCGCCCACC